>JAZLGK010000112.1:0-12535 GCA_045616265.1 Candidatus Limivicinus sp.
CAGTCTTTGCAGTTGTGTTTCTTCGGCAAATATATTGAATTGCATTCCGCCTTACCGCCTTTGTTTTAGTTGGTCTTATTATACCATTTTTCGGCTGATTTTTCTATGCTTGATGTGTATTTTTAGAGGTGCCCTTAAGTACTTCTATTATATACTTAATTATTCCCGTTGTAAATATGGTTTTTTCCGAACAGCAGATTCAAAAACCCGGGAAAACAACAGAAAGCCTGTTTACAGGCAGCGGATGCCATGATATTATTAGGGCAACACCGTACAATACGTCTGCGGCAGCTGACGGATAAAATGTGCTCAGATTTTGTCATTTTTTCTTGCAATACACAAAGTATTCCTGCGAAAAAATGCTTTCATCAGAACCCATTTTCTCTCGCCATCTGCTCTTGCCGCATTATGCGGTATTGCCTTAGAAAAAAACAATCAGGAGTCTGAAGCATATGAAAAAAATTGAGATAAACATTAAGAATGTATTTATCGGTCTTGCACTACTCATCCTTTTCGCCTGGGCACTGGTCAATCTGCACTCGGTCCTCAGCTTTTTCGGGAAGATCTTTTCATGGTTTTCACCGGTGCTGATCGGTGCGGCCATTGCGTTTGTTATAAATGTTCTTATGCGTCCGATGGAAAAGCTCTGGGTCAAAAAGATCAAAGCCACCAAAACTTCCAAAAAACTCAAACGTCCTGTATGCCTGATTCTGAGCACGATTATTGTTCTCGGCTTGATTTTTGCCATCGTATTCATGCTGATTCCCGGACTGCAGCAATCCACGCAGGATTTTACGAACAATGTACCGGCCTACACCGAAAAAGTGACCGGTTGGATATCGAAGCTTTCTGCGGTCGCGGGCAAGTATAAGATATCGCTACCTGAATTCAGCGGTAATCCCGAAGTCATCATATCCAAGATCCGGGAATACAGCGGCAATATCGGGACCGGTATCCTGAGCAAGACTCTCAATGCCACGACATCCTTTGTATCCGGTCTGGTGAATACTCTGTTGGGCGTTGTTTTTGCGGTCTATCTTCTTGCGGAGAAGGAGAAGGTCTGCTACAACCTTAAAAAGCTTCTGCTTCGGCTGATTTCGCCGGAGAGAAGCGCCGGGATACTTAAAGTTGTAAACCTTACAAATCAGACCTTTACGAACTTCATCGGCGGCCAGCTGATCGACGCATCGATCCTTGGCATCATGTGCTTTATCGGTATGCTCATCTTCAGACTGCCGTATGCCGGCATCGTTTCCGTCCTGATAGCTTTTACGGCTCTGATCCCTGTTTTCGGAGCATGGATCGGCGGAGGTGTTTCCACTTTCCTTATTCTTCTGTCGAATCCTATGGACGCCGTGTGGTTTCTCGTTCTGCTCCTTGTGATCCAGCAGCTGGAAGGCAATCTGATCTATCCGAAAGTTGTCGGAAAATCAATAGGCCTGCCGGGGATCCTTGTCCTTGTTTCTGTCACTGTCGGCGGCTCGGCTTTCGGTGTACTCGGGATGCTCCTGGGAATCCCTGCCTGTGCTGTTGTATATGCTTTGTATAAAGAATTTATGAACAAAGGAAACAGTGTCGATCAGCCGCCAAAAGAAAGCCCGGTTTCGGAATGCTCCGATTAAGCTTTTCATAATGATTTATCAAAAAAGCAGAAAAGGATTGCTTTTTTTGATAAACGGCAACAGAAAAAAGAAGCATAGACGGTCTTGATTCAGACCTCTGTGCTTCTTTTCCGTTCCGCACTGTTCAAAACAGGCTCTTCACTCATTAACGAGCCCGATTCTTACTGTCAAACGGCAGATGGCAAACAGCAGAGGCAGGATCAAAAAAACCGCCTCTGCCGTTTATAGATGAGATAGATCCTTAAAGAGTCACAACAACATTCTCTTCGAGAGACTTGATGCTCGCTTCGATGATCTCTAGAACGCCGCGGTTCTGCTCGAAGGTAACGGCCGCTTCGCGGTTTTCCTTGATCGCATCCAGGAATTCGCGGATCTCGGCGGCGAACATATCGATGTCATCTGCCTTGACGGGGTAGACATTCTCATCGCCTGCGGGGTACCATACGAGGTTGCTGCCCATCTCGCCGTCGTTGATGTTGGCGCCGGCGGTGAGGTTGTAGTTGAGGGTTCCTTTATCGCCTACGACGCGCAGCTCAATGGAGAACGGGAAGTTGCCGGTCATTTCAAGGCTTGTTTCAACGCAGGCCTTGATGCCGCTTGCCCAGCGGAGATTCGTGACAACATGGTTCCAGCAGCCTGTGGGGCTCTTCCAGCCGTTTGCATATACGGTCTCCGGCTTGCCGAACACACTGTAAAGATAGTCAATATCATGGACGTTCAGGTCATAGAGACCGCCGCCGCTGACTTCGGGTTTGCGGTGCCAGGTGGACCATGCGGGATGCTGGCAGAGGCGCTTTTCATAGATCATATGGAGATCGCCGAGCTTACCCTGATCGATATAGTCCTTAATGGTAATGAACTCCGGCCACCAGCGGGCTACCTGAGCGACCATGAAGCGAACACCGTTGTCCTCGCAGGCCTTGACCATACGGTTAAAGGACTCTACCGTGAAGGTAATGGGCTTCTCGCACAGAACATTGCAGCCGGCATTGGCAGCTTCGATAACAAACTGCTCATGGAGATTGGTGGGAAGGCAGATGTCAACAACGTCGATCTCAACTTCCTTCTTTGCTTCTGCGAGAGAGCTGAACCATTTGCAGCCGAGCTCTTCTGCGCACTTTGTGCCGGTCTCCTGATTTCTTCCGATGACGGCCGTGACCTGTACATCCTCAAGATTCTTATAGGCTGCGATGTGATTCTGGGCAATATAGCCCGTTCCGATGAGTGCAAACTTGAACATGATTTTTCTCCTTCAACTTTTATTTTTTATTTTCGGTAATTTAAGTAAACTCTGATTACGGGAGGAGACGTCTGGTAGTCATGCGCAGATAGTTCCGGTCAAGACGGAAGCCCTCCGCATAGTCGGCGCCGCACTGATACCCGCGTACACGGGAACAGGTACGAACCATGTCCACGAAATCGATATTGTCGTGTTCGAGCATCCAGACGATCTGGGATTTGTGACAGGACAGAGCTTCCAGCTTGAGATCGATCGTGTCGGAAATATCAACATACTCCGTAGGGAGGAAGCCGGCGCCGGTCAGCGTGTCCATGTGGAAAATAGGGCATACACCGACGGCGGGCGTCGGATCGGAGAGATCAAAATGTGCGCAGCTTGCCGCGAAAGAAGCGCGGAAAACGGCCTGACAGGTGTTCATATGGTCGTTCATATAATCTTTCTCATTGTGCGTGATGATCACGTCCGGCTGGACGTCACGAACTACCTTTGCCAGCTTTCTGACCAGATCATCATTTTCGGGCGTTACATAGAGATCGCCGATGTCTATGCTGTAGTGAGCCGCACCGATGACTTTGGAGGCCTGTTCAGCCTCATTAAAGCGTATCTCACGAAGCTCATCCGGCATGATGACGGCGTGTCCGAGATTGCCGTTTGCAACATGGCAGACTGCGACGTCATGACCCTGCTTCACATATTTTGCCAGTGTTCCGTAGCATCCGATCTCCAGATCATCCGGATGACATCCGACAGCTAAAATTTTCATGCAAATAACCTCCGAAAAATTTTTTTATTCACTCAATTCAGCGGAATTGAGAATACTTTGTCTATAAAATACTGGGCAATACCGACGCTGTCAGCATCGGGCGCGACATCGCTGAAGCTTATGCTCAGACCCTTTACAAGGAATCCTTCGGCATGGAAGGAACGAAGCCTTTCAAGGAATCTGCTGCCGAGAGGCTCAAGTCCGCCGATCACGACCGTCTGAATACCGGTAACATTGACGACGGAATAGATCCCCGCATACAGCCTGTAAGCCACCGCGTCGAGCGCCTGCACGACCGGCTCGAATCCGTCTCCGTAGGCCTTTCCGATGTCGGAGAGGGTAAACTCTTCGGGAAAACCGTCCGTAACTCCCGGATGCTCATTCCGAAAAGCGGTCACGGCTCTGTTCACATCCTGCAGTAT
This sequence comes from Candidatus Limivicinus sp., assembly GCA_045616265.1. Taxonomy (GTDB): domain Bacteria; phylum Bacillota; class Clostridia; order Oscillospirales; family Oscillospiraceae; genus Limivicinus. Next base: position 4,048 of record JAZLGK010000112.1, read on the forward strand.
GGCATTTACGCTTACATACCGCTCAAGACAGCCGCGATTCCCGCAGGAGCAGAGTCTGCCGCCGAGCTCTATCGTCATATGTCCGATCTCTCCCGACAGCTCGCCTTTGCGCGGCATATTTCCGCCCTTATAGACGATCCCGGAGCCGACACCCGCACAGACATTTATATAAATCATTTCCTCGACGTCCGCGTTGATCTTCATAAGCTGTTTCTTCTCGGCATAGGCAAGGGCGTTGGATGCATTGCCTATGAAGATCGGCAGAGAGATCCGTTTCTCGAGCTCCGCAAGGCTTTCGGCAGGGAAAGTGACATCAAAACCCGTCATCAGAAAGATATCAAGATCAACGTGGTAGGCTCCCGGAAAGCTGATAAGCACTGCCGGAGCGGAAGCTTTATCAAAAGCGCCGGATGGGTCGGAAAGGATCTCCTCTATAATATCGGCGTAGAGCGTACCGACGTCGGCCGTGCGTCCTTCCGAAATGCCGGTCGCGGTCTCCGGACACGGACGGCTTCTCTGCTCCAGTATGTTGTAGGTCAGATCGAAAAGAGTGTAGGTAACGGCGCTGCTGCCTATGGAAAAAACGGGAAGCTGCGCGCCCTGCGGGGCTATTTTCAGCGGTACGGGGCGTCTTCCGCCGAGGTTGCGTTTAAGACCGGGACCGGCCTCCGATACATAACCGCCCGCAATGAGGGTATCGATCAGTGTTGTAACGGCCGCGGCACTGAGACCCGAGCTCCGCGTCAGCTTCGTCCTTGTCATGCGTCCGGTTCCGATCATATCGAACAGCATTTTCAGATTGTGACTTCTGAGCTCCTGCTGAGGCTTCTGTTTTTCCGTTATGTTGTTGTCAGAATTAAGATAGTACATTTTTACACGCATCATTAAAGTTTCAAATCTTATTCTACAGAAAAGAGCTTCGATTGTCAACAAGGACAGCGCATTTCATGAAAAGTTTTTTTATTGAAAAAAATAACTGTTGACAACTTATTGCTTTATATGCTAAATTCAGATAAGTAAATAACGTTTGTTGAATATATATAATTTTTGAAAAATTTTTTTATAAAAGGAGTTACAAAATTATGAAGTTTGCTGTCAACACGAATACTTACCATGGTTTCAGCGTGGATGAAGCTCTCGAAGGCATTGCCGCCGCCGGCTTCAAGTATGTTGAGATCGCCACCGTCCGCAACTGGACGGAGCACTGTATGCCCGAATGGCCTCAGGAAAAGATCGACCATGTGAAAGCAAAGCTTCAGGAGCTTGGTCTTTCCTGCATCGCCATGAGCGGTCACTGCGACCTTACCGAACGTCTTGACGATTTCCGCACCAATATGAAGCTTGCTCATGAGCTCGGCTGCGAATGGATCATTTCCTCCACCGGCGAGGCTCACTTCATGAGCGGTGAAGAAGGAACCGAGGATAAGCTTATTGAAAACCTCAAGAGCCTTATCCCCGATCTGCAGAAGTACGGTCTCAAGCTCGGCATCGAGACGCACGGCCCCAACTACGGTACCGGCGAGGCCTGCGCCCGCCTCACCAGAGGCACCGGCAGCGATCTCATCGGCGTCAACTTTGACTCCGGCAACTCCGTTTTCTGGGGCAAGGCCGATCCCGTGGATGACCTCAAGACCTGCGTGAAGGATCTCAATTTCTTCCATCTCAAAGACAAGGTCGGCTTTGACGGAACCTGGAACTTCCCGGCAGTCGGCTCCGGTGAGCTTCCGCTTGCTTACATGATCCGCTACTGCGAAAAGAACGGCTTCACCGGTCCCTACTCCATCGAGATCGAATATACCGAGGACTTCGATATGCGTGATAAGCGCGAAGGCGACCTTGAAGTTGTCAATAAGGCGGTAAAGGATTCCTACGATTATCTCGCCGCAAGAGGCTATATCGACTGATATTCTCCCGGTTTCACAGGAGAATGACAAGGAGTTCAATATGTCTCTTACTTTTACAAACGCACGTGTCGTAACGCCCGAGAGGATCATCAACGGCGGCATTACCGTCGAGGGTGACAGCATAAAGTCCGTTTTTGCCGGCGGCTGCCCTGAACCCCTCGGCGAAGTCGTGGACTGCAAAGGCAGTTATCTTACGCCGGGTTTTGTGGATATCCACATTCACGGAGCGTATAACGCCTCTTTCTTTGCAGCTAATCCCGACGATGTAAACCGTGCAACGGCCTATCACGCCCGGTACGGCACTACTTCCCTTGTCGCCACAACGGCTTCGGGAGCCTTTGAGAATATTCTTGCGGCTGTAAAGAATATCGCTTCCTGCATGGCCGAGGGTACGGAGGGTGCGAGAATCCTCGGAGCGCATCTGGAAGGCAGCTATTTTAACCCCAAATGCTCCGGCGCACAGAATCCGGCGTTTCTCTACCCTGCCGAAGAAAAAAACTATATGCCTATGGTCGAAACCGGCATAATCCGCCGTATTTCCGCCAGCCCCGAGATCGGCGGCGTTCTGGATATGGCGAAAAAGCTTGCTCCGACAGGAATCCTCTTTTCCGTAGGGCACAGCGATGCCGATTATGAGTGGATGATGCGTGCTCTGGATGCGGGCTTTACGCACGTAACACATATTTACAATGCGGTCTCCATGCTTTCAAATTGTTATTTCTATCCGCAGGTCGGTGTATGCGAGAGCGCTTTGCTGCATGATGAGTTTACCGTGGAGGCCATATGCGACGGCCGCCATGTGCCATGGCAGCTTCTGCGGCTTATGTATAAGGTAAAGGGGCCGGATCGGTTCCATGCCATAACGGATGCCGTCTTCTCCGGAGCGCCCGACGGTCCCGTGGATGAATACGGGATGGCCTGTCTCGTGGAGGATGAAGTCTGTATGCTGGCCGATCGCAGTGCCTTTGCCGGCAGTACGGCCAACGGAATACGGCTTTTGAGAACCCTTGTAAGGGATGCTCAGATCCCTCTCTGCGACGCTGTCAAGATGTGTACGCTTACTCCCGCAAAGCAGGTTCGCGCCGACAATATGGTCGGAAGGATTGCGCCGGGGCTCAAGGCGGATATCAATATCATCAATTCCGATATCGAGCTTGAAAAAACCTACATCGGCGGCAGACTTTACCGATGACGGAAAACGATCCCACAAGAAATTATCAGTTAAACGAAAGGGGAAATATACATATGGGTGTTTCAGCCCCTTACCTTCAGATGACCGGCATATCCAAGCGATTTCACGGTGTGCAGGCTCTTTCCAAGGTGGATTTTTCAGCGGAGCTCGGTCAGGTGACCGCCCTGTGCGGTGAAAACGGTGCAGGTAAATCCACACTTATCAAGATCCTCGCCGGTATTCACAAACGCGATGAGGGCGATATACTCCTCGGCGGAGAGCATGCGAAGCTCGAAAGTCCTATCGCGGCTATGAACAGCGGTATTTCCGTGATCCATCAGGAACTCAACGTACTCCCCAATCTCTCCATTGCCGAAAATATTTTTCTCGGCAGAGAAGTGAAAAAAGGGATGTTCATTGACAGGGTTTACTACCGTGAAAAGACGCATGAATTACTTTCAACGGTCGGAATGGCCGGTGTCGACCCTGAAACGCTTACAGGCTATCTTTCCACGGCTCAAAAGCAGATGGTAGAGATACTTCGCGCGATTTCCTGCAACGCAAAGATCGTTGTCATGGATGAGCCTACCTCCTCGCTGACAAAGCGTGAAACGGACGCTCTCTTTGATATTATCCGTATGCTCAAATCGCGCAATGTCGCCGTTATTTACATCTCCCACCGTATGGATGAGATCATTGAGCTTGCCGATAAAGTAACGGTCTTCCGCGACGGAAATCTTGTCGGTTCTCTCGGCAGAGAGGAAATGACGGAACAGAAGATCATCAATATGATGGTCGGCCGTGAACTCAACGAGATCTTCGCAAAACGCCCTGCCAAGATCGGGGATGTTGTGCTGGAAGGGAAGAATCTTTCTGTCGGTTACGTCAAAGATGTTTCCTTTAATGTCCGCTCCGGTGAAATTCTCGGTTTCTACGGTCTTGTCGGAGCCGGACGCAGTGAAGTCATGCGTCTTGTGTTCGGTGTTGACAAAAAAGACGCCGGTGAAGTTTTCCTTAACGGCAAGCAGGTGGAAATAACCTGCCCGACGGATGCCATAGAAGCGGGCATCGCGCTTGTACCTGAGGACCGTAAGCTGCAGGCTCTTATTTTAGGCCGCAGCATCAACGAGAACATTTCCCTTGCAATTCTGAAAAAACTCCGCGACGGTTTGTTTGTCAATAATGAAAAACAGCGCACACTTGCGGAGGAATACTGCGAAAAGCTGCGCATCAAGACTCCGTCCATTGATCAGACGGTTAAGAACCTGTCCGGCGGCAACCAGCAGAAAGTCGTTGTCGCAAAGTGGATGGCTGCCAACCCCATAGTTCTGATTCTGGACGAGCCGACACGCGGCATCGATGTAGGCGCCAAGCAGGAGATTCACTCGTTGATGAGCGATCTGGCCGGTCAGGGAGTTGCCATCATTATGATTTCATCCGAGCTGCCTGAAATATTGGGTATGTCTGACAGGATCGTGGTTATGCACGAAGGCCGTCTGAAAGGCGAGCTCAGCCGCGAAGAAGCAAGCCAGGAACGCATAATGCAGATGGCAATCGGATAATAAGGAGAGATTAGATATGCAGAACACCAAGAAGGAAAACTTTTTCAAAAGGTTCCTGAAGAATAAGACAACCACGATATTCCTTGTTCTTCTGGGCATGTGCATTGTGCTGGGTATTGCAAACTCCAGCTTTTTCAACTACAAGAACCTCTCATCTGTCGCGCGCGCGACTTCTTACACGGCCGTACTGGCCATCGGCGAACTGCTTGTTATCCTGATTTGCGGCATTGACCTTTCCGTCGGCGCAACCTGCGGTCTCTGTGCCGTTACCTGCGCACTGCTGATATCCAAAGCAGGCTGGAATATGTATGCCGCTATTGCCATAGCGCTCCTTATGGGCCTTCTTGTCGGCGCTGTGAACGGCAGTCTTATCGTATTTCTGAAGCTTCCCGCGTTCATTGCCACCATGGGTACGACGCAGATCATCAAATCGGTTGCTCTTCTGATGACAGACGGAAAGCCTGTCCTCGGACTCGGTTCCGATTTCCTCTTCATCGGTCAGGGCTCTTTCCTGTATCTGCCGATTGCCACATGGATCCTGATCGTCGTGGCGGTGATCGCCTCGCTGTTCCTCAACAGGACCGTACCCGGGCGTAAGCTCTACGCACTCGGCGGCGGCGAAGAAGCGGCACGTTTTTCCGGCGTCCGCGTAAATCTTCTGAAGCTGATCACATACATCATTTCCGGATTTACCGCTTCCATGTGCGGTATCATCCTCTGTGCCCGTATGGGTTCCGCACAGGGAGCTACCGGCGCCGGCTATGAAATGGACGCTATTGCATCCTGTGTTATCGGCGGTGCTTCCATGTCCGGCGGTGAAGGCAACATTTCCGGAACGATCATTGGCGCCGGCATCATGTGTGTTATCCGCAATGCACTGGTCATGCTGAACGTTTCGACCTACTGGCAGTCTATGATTATCGGTCTCATCATAATCGTGGCTGTCCTGATTGACCAGTTCCGCCGTATCTCCGCAAACCGCATCCAGAAGGCTGCCGTTGCAGAGGCTACCGCAGAGCGCAATGCTTAAGTAATTTAGGAGCGAAAGCTCTTAAAAAACGGCGAAAGCCGAAAATATTTAAGGAGGATTTATATCCATGAAGAAGTTCCTGTCCATCATGCTCGTACTGGTACTTGCATTTGGCGTCGTCTCCACAGCAGCTTTTGCTGATGACACAGTCAAAATCGCAATCGTATCTCAGAACCAGGGCAACCCCGTGTTCTACGACCTCGAGGTCGGTGCACGCGAGACCGCTGAGAAGCTCGGCGTTGAGTTCGAGTGGTATGCTCCCGAGACTGCAGACTCCGTTAAGGAAGCTGAGCTCATCGAAGCTGCTGCAAACGCCGGCGCACAGGGTATCGGCGTTGTTCCCCTTGATGTCACTCTGACCACCACCATGAAGGCTGTTTCCGACGGCGGCGTTTATGTCTCTGCTGTCAACAGCGACACCATCGATTACGAAGGCATGGCATTCGCAAACGGCACTCCTCAGTTCGAAGGCGGCTACAACTGCGGCACCCTCGCTCTTACCTATCTGACCGATCCCGACAAGACCTACACCATCGCTATGATCGAAGGCCAGGCCGGTACGGAAGCTTTCACCAAGCGTATGGAAGGCTTTGAGCAGTGCCTCATCGACAACGGCATCAAGTATGAGATCCTTGCAAAGCTCCCCTGCGACGATGACTTCAACAAGGCTGTCGAGCAGGTCGAGACCTTCACGATTGCCAACCCCGACCTCGATATGTGGTTCTTCGCAGGCGGCTGGCCCCTCATGGTTGAGGTTGACTCCCTGCCCGAGTTCGCAAAGTGGCATGCTCAGGAAGACCATTACTGCATCTCCTTCGATGCATTCCCCCCGATGGAAGCCTTCTTTGATGCAGGTCTCTGCGACGGCTGCTGCGGCCAGTACTACTACAAGATGGGTGAAATGACCGTTACCTATCTCTACAACCTCATCACCGGCGCTGAAGAGCTTCCCGCTCCTGAGCGTGAGCTCGGCGAGTCCAAGACTCCTTGGTTCTCCACCGGCACTCTGAACATCATGCCCGCTGAGTACAAAGATGCATTCGGCGCAATGATGCCCTGGTAATTAACAATTTCCGATTCTGATTGAGGCGGGCTTCGCCCGCCTCAGTTGCTTTGCTGTAATAGTTCTGTTTTGACAGCAATTATACAATTCTCCGTTCCTTGCCCCTTTCGGACCAGACGGAACGAAAAATAAAAAAATCCCTATGCACTCATCATACATTCTTGTGATGCACACTTTCTGTGTACTGGGATTTATTATATTTAGGAGGAACAAACAATATGAATATGGTTGATACCATAAAAGGATCCTATTTTTCGGAGATACTCCCTGAGGGATGGGATATTGCAAAGATCCAGGAATGCGTATCCAATGACCCTGCAAGTGTCTTTGATCCTCAGGATTTCTGGTGCAAGGATTTCAGACCCATAAAATGCACAAATCTCGAAGAGTTCGGCGCATACATGGGACATGAGATTGCTATGCAGATCAAACTGACAAAAGAAGAAGGCCGCAAGCTTATCCTTATACTCCCCGTAGGACCTATGGGAATGTATAAATGGGCAGTCTATTTCCTCAAAGAGTGGAACATTGACTGCAAGCATGTTTACGGTTTCAATATGGATGAGTGGGCCGATGCAGAAGGTACCACGCTCCCCGCATCCGATCCCGCAGCTTTCCAGAATGCAATGACGGAAGCATTCTACGGTCCTCTCGGTGAGCTTACGGTTCCCGAAGATCAGAGAAACTTCGCCACAAAAGAAAATCTTCCTACTTATCCCGAAAAGATTGCCGCTCTCAAGGCAGAGGGTGCAAAGCAGGTACTCGTATACGGTATCGGTCGTATGTGCCATATTGCTTTCTGGGAGCCTCACTTTGGCAAGGAATATGCCACGGTAGAAGAATGGAAAGCTGCTCCTTACCGTATCGCTGCAAGACTCCATCCCTTTACCATCGAGCAGAATGCCATTACTTCCTTCCGTTCATCCTGGCCTCTTATCCCTTGCTATGCCAACACCATAGGACCCGCTGTCATCTTCGGTTCCGATTATGCCATCGGCGGCGCCGACGGTGTGCTTTCCAGAGGAATGCAGTGGCAGGGTATGAGCCTTTGGATCACTCTCCGCCACGGTCCGACAAAAGCTATCACCTCGAGCTGGATCCCGACGATGCCCGGTAAGCTGTTCTTCATGGATGAACTCGCCGGTCCTCTCTGCCCGGATACGAACTGAGTATTCTTTTAATTCCATAAGCATTTCATATTAATCATCCATTCCGCCGCTTCGCGTCGGCACAAATGTTAAGGGAAAAGCTGCATCTTATCACGCGAAGCAAAGGAATGATGAGATGATTATAATTATAATTTAATTAGTGTGAAAGGAACTTTCGCACTATTCTCCAATAAAAAGCTTAAACTTTTTATTGGAGAGATGCCGCCTATGGCGTCATCCATTTGCTTAACGCAAATGACGTCTTATACGATTCTCAACGCACCTGACGGCGCTATAAAAAGGTGACTTTGTCTATTTTTTAATGAGAATCAGTATCAGGTGCCGGAAAGGATTCTGACCGGCTCCCGTCTGAAATAAATGTTGGGGTAACCACCGGGAAACGGTGAGCTATTCCCAACATTTTTTTGTGTCTCGACCTCAGGTTGGATAACATTTTACGATAATTTATATTAAGGCAATACCGCATAATGCGGCAAGAGCAGATGGCGAGAGAAAATGGGTTCTGATGAAGGCATTTTTTCGCAGGAATACTTTGTGTATTGCAAGAAAAAATGACAAAATCTGAGCACATTTTATCCGTCAGCTGCCG
>JAZLGK010000113.1:0-10434 GCA_045616265.1 Candidatus Limivicinus sp.
CTCCACCGCACCGTAGGGAACGCTCTTGAGCGTTCCGCAGACAAGCCGCAGCCCCGGAGTTTTCGGAACGGTCAAGACCGTTCCCTACCGTGATTGGGACATAACGCCGTGGTTAATTGCCCGACTTTTACAATCGCCTAATAAATTATTATAAGCGTGATTATTTTTTTCCGAGACGTTCCATGCGTTCTCTCTCAGCCTGCGAAAGCCTGAGATAGACCGGCAGGAGGGCATCGGCGCTGTACGCTTCCTTCTCCTTTGCCGCCATGGCCACGCCCCAGGCGCTCTGCCAGCGGATGTTTTCGGCGGCGGCAGCACAGGGCACGGAATGCTGATCAAAATACGCTTTGGCGATCTCCGTACCGTCTCCCACAAGAAGTACCGGTCTGCCCAGGGTCTTGACCTCTTCGGCAAGCAAGGCGAGAGAGATGGGTCTGTCCTCGGTAAGTCTCACGGGCCGACCCTCTTTTATTTCAAAAAGAGCGTTATAAACCTCGGAGCGCCGTGCGTCCATGACGGGGCAGATCACGCCGCCGACGGAAACGCCGTTCCATGCCATTGCCTCCAGTGTGGAAACACCGATGCATTTTTTGTCGGACGCCCAGGCAAGTCCTTTTACCGCCGAGACACCGATCCTTATCCCGGTAAAGGAGCCGGGTCCCTGTGCCACAGCAAAGACATCCACATCATCTATTGTCAGCTCCGCGTTTTTCAGCATATCCTCCGCCATCGGCAGGAGTGTACGGCTGTGGGTCAGCGCGCTGCACTGAGCAACCTGCGACAAAAGCTGACCGTCTCGCATCAGAGCCACGGAAGCGGGCTTTGCCGAGGACTCAAAAGCCAAAATCAGCATTCTTTCTTCTCCTCTATGCTTATTCTGCGTCTGCTGTCGCCAAGCTTTTCGATGCGCACGACGGTCTCGTCGCCGAAAAAGGCATCCTCGACCTTTTCGCTCCACTCCACGGCACAGACCGCGCCGCGGCTGAGATAGTCCTCCCAACCGATATCAAAAAGCTCGTCCGCGTCGGAAAGACGGTACATATCAAAATGGATAAGCTCTCTTTCCCCGAGATACTCGTTTACTATGGTGAAGGTAGGACTGGAAACACGGCAGTCAAGTCCCATTCCCCGAGCCATACCGCGCACAAAGGCGGTTTTGCCCGCGCCCAGATCGCCGTACATAGCGATGACCGCGCCGCCGGGAAGAGACTTTGCAAAGCTTTCTCCGATCCGCTCGGTCTCCTGTTCACTTTCGGAAATATATTCAGTCATTTGCTGCACCATTTTTCCCGGATTGAAGCAATTGTAAAGTCAGAATGATCTGATTACAATCGACATTTTTCAAATTCGTAATATTATACACCCTCAATACCGTTGCGTAAAGGGAAAAGATGTGCTAAAATACAATTCGCTTGAAACGGAATTTTTGTAGAATAAGCAAAATGACAGCCGGAAGGCGTGGTAAAGATAAAAAAAATAAAAAAGTACGGTAAAATATTTTTTGAGAGAGCGGATATTTTTCTGCTCGTGATGTGCATCATCTGCTCTCTCTACGGGATCGTGATCGTCAAGCGTGCCGTTACCGGTATGACGGCGGGCGGCGCTCTCTCCAACCCGACAAAATATGTCGTGGTTCAGGCCTTCTCCATGTTTCTGGGGATCGGTATGTTTATCCTGCTGACGGTGCTGGATTCCGACCTTCTGGGACAGCAGTGGAAAGCCCTCTGTATTATCAATGTGCTTCTTCTTGTGGCGCTTGTCGTGCTGGGACAGGATGACGGCACCGGCAACAAGAGCTGGATACGTTTTGCCGGTATCGGCATACAGCCGTCAGAGATCATAAAGGTCATTTATATCGTCGTCTCTGCCAAACAGATGACAACTCTGAAAGAATACAAGGATATCAATTCCTTCCTTTCGGTCGTGCAGATGGCAGGACATTTCGTGATCGTTTTCGGATTGATCGTCGTTGTCTCTTCCGACCTCGGAAGTGCGCTTATATTGCTGGCGATCTTCCTCGTCATGTTCTTTGCCCTGGGCGTCAAACTCTACTGGTTTGCCGCCGGCGGTGCGGCGGTCGCGGCGGCGGTGCCTCTTCTGTGGACATATTTTCTCAAGGATTATCAGAAAAAGCGCCTCATTGCCCCCTATGACCCCACGATCGACCCCGACGGCTGGGGCATCACCTGGCAGACCACGCAGAGCAAGCTGACCCTCGCCTCCGGGAGACTGACCGGCGTTGACGCGGGTCACCGATACAGTGTCTTCACCGGCAAGCACACGGACTTTATTTTCTCCGCCGCCGGGGAGGAATTCGGTATGATCGGCTGTCTTATCATAATGCTGATGCTTATTATTATCATTATCCACTGCATCCGGGCGGGGCTCAAGGCGGGACGTACCTACGATATGCTCATCTGCTTCGGTGTTGCCGCCGCCGTGGCGTTCCAGACCTTCATCAACATCGGGATGTGCCTCGGCATAACTCCCGTTATCGGTCTTACGCTCCCCTTCTTCAGCTACGGAGGTTCATCGATGGTCACGATGTTCGGCGCTATGGGTCTCGTCTCCGGCACCAAATTCAAGCCCAAACCCCAGCACGGGTCGATGATCCTGTAAAATACAATAAACCAAACTTTCATAACGGCATCCTGTCTTCCGACAGGATGCCGTTTTTTAACCTTCATTGCCTTGCTTTATTGGCTTCCCGGACGATGTCCCCGACGCCTTCCAGTACAGCGGACGGACGGTAGGCGTAGTGGTCGAGCGTCTCTCTGGTGGAGATGCCGGAAAGGACAAGCACCGTGGACATACCGGATTCCAGACCGGAGATCACATCCGTGTCCATCCGGTCGCCTACCATGACGGCCTCCGCGGAGTGACAGCCTAAAAGACGGAGACCGCTGCGCATCATCAGCGGGTTGGGCTTGCCGCAAAAATAGGCCTCCTTGCCGGTCGCCATCTCAATGGGGGATACAAGCGCCCGGCACGCCGGGGCGATGCCGTGTTCAATGGGTCCGGACACATCGGAATTCGCGCCGATGAGCTTGGCGCCGTTCATAACAAGGTTGGTGGCACGGGTGAGAGAGTCGAGAGAATAGGCCTTGCCCTCGCCGATGATAACGTAATCGGGATCGACGTCGTTCATGGTGACGCCGGCGTCGTAGAGAGCGTTGAGAAGTCCCGCTTCGCCGATCACATAGGCGGAACAGCCGGGAGCCTGCTCTTTGATGAACGCGGCAGTTGCCAGAGCGCTTGTATAGAAATGCTCCTCCGGCACATCGAGCCCGAGGCGCATCAGCTTCTGCTGAAGCTCCTTACGGGTACAGCCGCTGTTGTTTGTGAGAAAGAGATACTCCTTCTTCTCGTCCTTGAGCCACTGTATGAATTCAGGCACACCGGGCAGGATCTGGTTGCCGTGGTATATAACACCGTCCATATCGCACATAAAGCCTTTTTTGGCGTTGAAATCTATCATTTTCCTTCCACCTTTTCCTGATACTTTTTGCTTATCTCTCTTTCAGTTTGATCAATTCCGCGGGAGAAAAAGAGTATTCTTTATCGCAGAACCGGCAGGAGACCTCAATATCCTTTCCCTCGTCTATGAGCTCCTCCAGCTCGTTTCTTTCAATGCAGCCGAGAGCCTCCTCGACCCGTTCCCGCGTACAGGGACAGCGATAGCCGACCTCCTTCTCGCCCACGATATGGTATTCCAGTCCCTTGAGTACCTGCGAGAAGATTTCTTCTGCTCCGTCTTCGTCCAGAACCGTGGTGAGCTGATCCATCAGGAAGATGTTTTCTTCGAGCGTATCGATGAGTTTTTCATCGGCGCCGGGCATGAGCTGGACGATGAAGCCGCCGGCAGCCTTCACCGAAAGGTCGGTATCCACCAGTACCCCCAGAGCGCAGGCGGAGGGCACCTGTTCGCTTTCCAGCAGATATCTTGTCATATCCTCGGCGATCTCCCCGCTGACAAGCTCCACAGAGCCGATATACGGCTCCTTGAGGCCGATATCCCGACTGACGGTGAGCATACCGTTTCGTCCCACAGCGCCGCCGACATTGAGCTTTCCGTCGCTTCTCAGCGGCAGATCGACATTCGCCTCGCCCACATAGCCGCGCACGAAGCCTTTGGAGTCGGACACCGCTACGATGCTCCCGATGGGGCCGCCGCCGTTGATGCGGACCGTAAGAGAGCCGTTTTCCTCCTTCATCATCTCGCCTAAAAGAGAGGCGGCGCACAGAGTACGTCCCAAAGCGGCACAGGCTGTGGGAGCGCAGTTATGGATCTCCCTCGCCCTTTCCACCATGCCGCGCGCATCGATCACTGCCATTTTAATAAAGCCGTCTCCGGCTGTCGCTCTGATGATTCTATCCATTTCATAACCTTCTTTACGTATTCTACTTAAAGATATATTACTATAAAAGTCCCCCGCTATCAGCTTCCCGCAAACGTTCAGCGCTGTACGGCGGGCGGATAATATCCGCCCCTACTACACTGTACCAGCTAAAAGTTTATCTACCATGTCATTCCGAACCAGTGACCGATGTCACTGGTGTACCCTAAAGGGCAGACCTGGGAATCCGCATCCTCAAAAACGTTGAGATTTCAACAACATCAAGGAGAACGGATTGCCACTAAGTGCGCCTTGCCAAATCAAAGATTTGGAGGCTTACTTAAGTGTGCGCACTGGTTTCACAATGACAGAGTTGGGCGTTCGTCAAGTTTTACCTGATACAACGTACTACAGTGGTGCTCGTCTTTCATTTATGGTGGTGCGTGTTTTGCGCATGAGGATTTACTTATAGTTAACAAGTGCAAGACCTGCCAGACATACAAGGATGCCGACAAGCTTATTCCACGTGATGGCTTCCCCGTAAACGAAATAACCGACAAAGAAAAGAATGACCGACAGTGCGGCCGCCTGAACGATCTGCGCGGTACTGACAGGCCACCCCGCTTTATAGGCAAAAATAAAGCCGACCTCCAGCCCTACGATGACAAACCCCAAAACAAACGGCGCCCAGTTGAGCTTGCCGTATTCCTTCACTATATCCGCGTTTCTGTTCAGAGCATAATACAGAATGAAAGAGATGAGCGCGCCCATAAGATAGGTAACGGTAAGCGAAGCCAGAGGATCCATATCCTCCGGCACGGACTTTGCACAGATCTGATAAAAGGTATTGGAAAAAACGACCAGCGCCAGCGGCCAAATATAGCTTATCATAGCATTTCTCCGTTATTGTATGGTGAATAGATAATAACACATTTATCCGCCTGCTTTCAATACACGATGCCGAATAATCGGATATTTTTTCAAACCGCGTCACTCCGTCAAATAGATTTGCAAAACCGGAATCTATATGATATATTTAAAGACAAATAGCAGACAGATCATGGAAAGGAACGGGGAAAAATATGCGTATAATGGCTGTTGACTACGGCGACGCGCGGATCGGGCTCGCCGTCTCCGACCTCACCGGCACGATCTGCGGCGAGGCGTGGACGATGAACGAATGGAACATGGAACGCGCCGCCGAGCGTATTTCCGACGAAGCAAAGCTTCGTGATGTGGGAACACTCGTGCTCGGACTGCCGAAAAATATGGACGGCAGGGAGGGCGTTCGTGCCGAAAAAAGCCGAGAGTTTTCCGGAATTCTCTCCGATGTCTCCGGTCTTCCCGTGGTGCTCTGGGATGAGAGGCGGAGCAGCATCGAGGCTCACGCGATCCTCCACGCCAACGGGAAAAGGGAAAAACAGCACCGAAAGACCGTTGATGCGGTGGCTGCAAGTCTTATTTTAGAGGGATACCTGGGGAGCTTTAAGCTTTAAGTTTTAAGTTTTAGGGAATGCAGAATTAATAAAGCATACTGCTTTTTATGGAAAAACAGCAGCAGATCCGTCGGTCAGAAGATCGACGGATCTGCTTTTAGTTTACATAATTTAATTTACGTAATTAACTTACCATATTTCCATTTACATATTTTCAACTGCCACAAGCTCAACTTTGAGGCCGTTTCGGTATTTCTCCATGTAGGCCCTGAAGCCCTCGACATCCGCCGCGTCAGGCGCCAGAGTGACGGATTTTGCTTCCGCAAAGACCTTTTTGGCAAGGAAGTCTTCGAGAGGCTCATCCGCATTCTTCGAATACGCCGCTAAAAGCGCCATACCGTAGGGGCCGCCCTCTCCTGCCGTCTCCATACAGGTGATCGCCGCATTGCACGCCGCCGCCATGTATTTCTGTCCGACGCCGGGAGTCTTGAAAAGTCCGCCGTGACCGGTGAGCGTGTCAATGACGACCTCTTCCTTTTCCAGTATATCCATGCCGATCTTCAGCGTAGCCATGGAGGAATAGAGCTGGGAGCGCATGAAGTTGGCAAGATTGAATCTGCTGTCCGCGTTCCGGATGACGAGAGGTCTGCCCTCATCGATATGGGTCACGCCCTCACCGGCGAGATAGTTGAACACCGTCACGCCGCCGCAGTCCGCGTCTCCCTCGAGGCTCTTGAGATACAGCTTCGTATAAAGCTCACCCGTGGAGACATTCGCGCCGAACAGCTCCGCCGTCTCGCGGAAGATCCCCGCCCAGGCATTCGTATCGGCGGTGCAGTTGTTGCAGTGGACCATTGCCACCGGCATACCGGCCGGCGTCGTCACCATGTCGATCTCCTGATAGACGTTTTTCAGAGCACGCTCCAGAACGATCATGGAGAAGATCGAGGTTCCGGCAGAGACATTACCCGTTCTCGGTGCGACCGCGTTCGTCGCCACCATGCCGGTGCCCGCGTCGCCTTCGCAGGGGGCAAAGGATGTGCCGACCGCAAGTGCGCCGTCTACAAGCTTCGCGCCCGCCTCGGTGAGGCAGCCGGCATCTTTGCCCGCGGGAAGCACAGCGGGAAGCACCTCGCGGATCTTCTTGCCGAAGCCCTTCTCTGCGGCAAGCTTTTCCAGCTTATCGAGCATTTCCGCGTTATAATCCAGCGCGTCGCTGTCAATGGGGAATATGCCGGAGGCTTCGCCGATCCCGACCGCGTTCACGCCGGTGAGCATATAGTGCACATAGCCCGCCAACGTTGTGATGTGGGCGATGTCCTTCACATGCTCTTCCCCGTTCAGTATTGCCTGCCAGAGGTGGGCTATGCTCCATCTCTGCGGAATATTGAAGCCGAAAAGCGCCGTCAGTTCGTCCGCCGCCTGCGCGGTGATCGTATTCTGCCAGGTGCGGAAGGGTACCAGCAGATTCCAGTCCTTATCAAATGCGAGGTAGCCGTGCATCATTCCGGAGATGCCGACCGCTGAAAATGTTTTTCCTTTGAAGGGGGCGAGAACGGCTTTCATGCCCTTCCAAACCTCTTCCATCGGGTAGGTCCAGATACCGTCCGTGAATCTGCTTTCCCAGGTAAAATCCGAGGAATTGACGGTCTTGAAGCTGTCATCGATTGCGACAGCCTTGATGCGGGTAGAGCCGAGTTCGATTCCGAGAAATTCTGCCATTACAATATCTTCCTTTCATCTTTCTCCGCTCACGGGTACTCTCTCCGAGAAGACCCTGAGCAATATATCCTGCGCATGATTTCCGAACTTTTTCCCGTAAAGCGACAGTCCGCCCACGTTTTTTGCGTTTTCGGGAACCTCAAAGCCAATGCTCCAGGAGACACCGCTGCCCGCTATTACCTCATCAAGCGTCACGTCCGACATCTTCACGTCATCCATGATAACGCCCTCCGGGGTGATGTGTATGGTTTTCAGCAGACCGTACTGATTGGAAGGCCACCAGTCCGGCGTAAGAATGCCGCGCTTTGAGCCGTAATCACCGGGACTCGTCCATGTAAAGAGCGGTACGCCGTTAAACGAAAAAGTGATATCCGACGGCCAGTCATCCGCAAAATCCGGTGCTTCCGAACTGATTTCAAAGGAAAGCTCGATCTCCAGTATTTTCTGCTCGGGTGATATGCAGCCGGGCACTCTGTATTCCACATATCCCTGTGTAAACCATAAAAGCTGGGCATTGACTCTCTCCGGATTCCAAAACACTTTGGGATCATCAAGCTCCCCTATTATACTCCTTTCGGTAGTAAGTCCGCAAGTGGGTTTTCCGTCAATTGCACAATAATGTCCTACGGGAACCGACACGGTGTTCACTATGGGGAAATCGCGGCGGCGGGTCTCGATCATGAACCGGTACTCGGCAAAAATAAGCGTACACACGCGGCTGGTCGAGCCGTTGCGCTTGACAAGGCGGGTCGTGATGATCCCCGCATTTTCAAGGATCTGCACGTGCTTGAGCATGATGGGACTGCTGACCCCGACCTTTTCCGCAAGCTCCTTGATGTTCAGATCCTCCTTGGAAAGAAGCTGAATGATCTTAAGCCGCACTTCGCTGGCAAGGGCCGTAAAGAATGCCGAATTTTCCGGTGTCGGAGTGATGATCATTTATCCCTTTACGCCTCCCGCCGTCATACCGGAAATAAAGTATTTCTGGAAGATAAAGAAGAGGATGATGATCGGAACAACAGCGAAGACCGCGCCCGCTAAAAGCACATCGTAGTTGTTGCCGTAAGGCGTGATGAGGGAAGAAAGGCCGATGGGCAGCGTGATCTTATCGTTGGAACGAATGATAAGCATAGGCCACAGAAAACTGTTCCAGCTGTTCATGCCGACGAAAATGCCCATGGAGGCAATGGAGGGCTTCATCAGGGGAAGAATGACCCGGAAAAATATGCCGTATTCCGAGCAGCCGTCTATGCGCGCCGCGTCCACAAAATCTCTCGGAATGCCGCGGAGATACTGCCGGAAAAAGAAGATCGGCATCGGCATGGCGACAGTGGGCAAAACGATACCCCAGATGGAGTTCATCAGCTTGAGACTGATGCAGAGCTTGTAGAGGGGCAGCATAATGATCTCCAGCGGGATCATCATGACAAACAGTACGCAGGTGAACAGCAGATTTTTAAAGCGGAAATCGTACATGGCGAAGCCGTAGCCCACAAAGGCGCTCACGATCAGCGTGAGAACGGTCTGTACGAGCGTGAGCTTCAGACTGTTGAGAAACCAGGTAAAATACGGAGTCTCACCGGAGAAGAGAAGCTTATAGTTATCAAATGACATGGATTCCAGATCCAGCTCCAGACCGAGACCGTGACGCATAAGCTCCGTACCGGGTCGGAAGGAAGCGAGCAGGATACTGATAAACGGGATCAGTGTCAAAGCCGCAAGGATCACAAACATGAGGATCATCAGTGTCCTGCTGACAGACATTTTTTCTTTTTTTCTGTTATCCATCTGCTTCACTCCTTTTCAAAGAATCCGGTGGACTTGAGCTGAATGAGGTTGATTGCAAGCGTTGCAAGCAGCAGGCACACACCCACGGAGGAAGCGAAGCCGTACTTCTGCTGCTGCCAGCCGAGCTTATAGAGGAAGCCGACGATCGTAAGACCGACGCCCTGCGGCGAGTTGTTGCCGTTGAAGAGCATATAGCTTTCCAGGAACATTGCAAGACCGCCGTAGATGCTGATCGTGAGGACATAGATCGTAGTGGGCTTCAGAAGCGGCATGGTGATTTTCGTAAACTGCTGCCACGGGGTCGCGCCGTCCATCTCGGCGGATTCGTAAAGCTCCGCCGGGATATTCTGCAGACCGGACAGGAAGTATATGATGTTAACGCCGAGCCACCGCCAGAGCGCCAATACAAGCAGCGCCAGAAACGTCGTCCACGCTTTCGGGCCGCCGAGCCATTTGATCGGCTCCGCGCCGAAAAAGGCGGTAACGCTGTTTAAAAGAGCGGTCGGCAGCTCACCGAATATAAGACGGAAAGTAAAACCGCCGACAACGACGGAGACAAGTGCCGGGAGGAAGAAGACGGAACGGAAAACTCCCGGGGCGACCATCTTTTTGGAGTTGAGAAGCACCGCGAGCATCATCGGGATCGGCAGAAGAGTTGCCAGCGTGATCGCCGTGTAGATAAGGCTGTTGCGGACGGCTTTTTTAAACTCCCGGTTCGTTAAAAAGCGGTAGTTCTTCCAGCCGACGAATTTCGTCTGTCCGGGTACAACGTCCTGAAAGCTCATAATAAAGCTTGAAATGATGGGATAGAGATAGAATAAGAGAAAGACGATAATAAAGGGCGCAATAAATACATAGGGCGCTGCTTTCGCATTATAGGGAAAGGATTTCAGTCTTTCTCCGAAGCTGTGACTTTCCGATTTGTTTTTTTTCATTTTTTCCTCCCGTTTTCTTGAACTGTATTTCGGGCATAAATCAGGCATACTCTTTTGAGTTTTTAGTTTTAAGTTTTAAGTAAGCGCTGATTAATTCACCTTCGGCATCTGCCGGAAAAATTGTGCTCTGACTTCGTCACTTTTTCTTGCAATACACAAAGTATTCCTGCAAAAAAGTGCCATCGTCATAACCCAATTTTTCTCGGTATCTGCTCT
>JAZLGK010000114.1:0-18738 GCA_045616265.1 Candidatus Limivicinus sp.
AGCAGATGGCGAGAGAAAATGGGTTCTGATGAAGGCATTTTTTCGCAGGAATACTTTGTGTATTGCAAGAAAAAATGACAAAATCTGAGCACATTTTATCCGTCAGCTGCCGCAGACGTATTGTGCGGTGTTGCCTTAAAACTTTAAACGCAAAAAACTCCGCCGAAGCGGAGTTTTTTGCGTTGTATCAGCCTTTTATTGCACCGGCAATGAAGCTGTCCTGAATGTTCTTACTGAGGAAGACGTATACAAGCAGCGTCGGGAATGTTGCGAGCACAAGCGCCGCGCCGATGGGACCCCAGTTGGTGGTGTACTGCCCGGAAAGAGCCTGTATACCGACGGGGAGAGTCTTGAATGCGGAGTTGCTGATAAATACGTTGGCAAACATCAGCTCATTCCAGCACTGCAGGAAGGAATAAATGCCGATCGTGGATACAGCCGGCTTCATCAGCGGCAGGATGATGCGGAAGAATATGCCCCAGACACCGCAGCCGTCTATGCAGGCGGCCTCGTCCAGCTCCTTCGGAAGCTCATCCATAAACCCGGTGCATATCAGGATGCCCATAGCCAGCGAAAACGCCGCATAGGGGATGATAAGAGACCAGTAGGAGTTGAGCATATGGAGGCGGGAGAGTGTAATGTAAATGGGCACGATGGAGGCGTGGATGGGAATGGTGAGACCGAGCATGAAGAACTTGTTCATGCGCTTTTTCCCGCGCCATACAAGGCGCGTCATTCCGTAGGTCGCCATTAGAGCCGCAAAGAGAACGATAATGATCGTAGCAACAGCCACAATGACGCTGTTCTTGAAATATACCGGCATATTTCCGGTATTCAAAGCCTGCGAGTAGTTTTCCCACAGCCAATGCCTCGGCAGACCCGCCACGTTCTCACCGAAAATTTCCTCGTTGTTTTTCAGGGAGAAGGTGAACATCCAGTAGATCGGGAACAGGTCGATCAGCGCCCAGAGGCACAGGACGACATAGGTGGCTATCTTTCCGCCCTTTCCGGAGCGTTTAATTTCATTCTTTCCCATCTTAGTTGTCCTCCCCTTTGAAGATTGCTCCGATCAGCAGAGCGAAGCCAAAGCAAAGGAATATCAGCAGTACCGCGATCGTACTTCCCATGCCGTATCGGTTGCGGAGGAACAGCATACTGATCATCAGCGTACTCGGCACCTCGGTGGCGTGCAGCGGCCCGCCGTTGGTAAGGACATAGATAAGGTCGAAGGATTTGAGCGAACCGGTGACGGAAAAGATCACGCTGATCTTGAGTATGGGCTTGATGTAAGGGATAACGATGAACCAGTTGACCTGACCCTCGGTAGCGCCGTCAAGCATGGCGGCCTCGCGCAGCTCCGGCGGAACGGACTTGACACCGGCGTACATAAGAAGCATATGGTAGCCGACATACTGCCAGAGCGTGGGAACAAAGCAGGCGAGCAGAGCGGTTTTCTTATCGCCGAGCCAGGTTCTTGTCCAACTGTCCAGCCCGACGGAACGCAGGAAGGAGTTCAGAAGACCGTAGCTGGGGTTGTATATTTTCAGCCAGAGCTGACCGATAACGACCGTGGAAATAAGGACGGGCATGAAATATATGGAGACAAAAGCGCGCTCGCCTCTTATGCCGCGACCGAGCTTCAGAGAAAGCCACAGCGCAAACGGAAGCTGCAAAGCCACTGACAGACCCGCCAGAAGGAGGGAATTTCCCAAGGCCTTCATAAAGCCGATGGAATTGCTGGTAAAAAGCTCTTTGTAATTTTTTAACCCGATAAATACTTTTTCTCCGAATCCGTCCCAGTTAAAAAAGCTGTAATAGCCGGACATGATAATAGGAGCTATCAGGATGCCGACAAAGAGGATCAGAGCGGGGAGCAGAAATGCAATAATATTCAGCTTGTTGCTGAGCATCTTTTTCATGATGCCATCTCTCCTAATCAGACAGTGAATTGCCGTGCGCAGAAAGCGCAGCACAATTGCATATTTGTATAAGGAAAGGCGATCTCCTCCGGCTCCCGAAAAAGCCGGAGGGAGACCGCCCTCTTATATTTCAGTTTGGTTTGACAGAAGCTGGATGCAATCAGCCGATGTCAGCGGTGAGACCTTCGATGAAGCCCTGACCGTCGATGGCGCTGCCGTAAACCTGGCTGACATAGTCAAGATAGATGTTGGCGATGTTGGCGCTCTGAGCGTTGTCTCCGAAGAGGACCATGCCCTTGGAGTTGGCAACGAGCTCGGAAACGGCAACCGTCAGAGGATTGATAGCGCTGGTGTCGTAATCGGGAGTCCAGGAGGGGAGACCTGCACCGTTGAGGTAACCGTAGTGGCAGATGTCACGGGCAATCTCAAATGCTGCCTTGGCTGCGATGTCTGCGTTGGGGGAGGAAGAGGAAACAGCAAGTGCGTCGTTGGGGCCGCCGATGAGCATACCGAGAGAAGCCTTGTCAGCATTCAGTACGGGGAACTCGCCGACCTTGACCTTGTCGGGATTCTCTGCATCGTAGCACTCACCGCAGTTCCAGGAACCGTTCTGGTAGAATGCGTACTTGCCGGCGATGAAGTTTGCCTTGACCTCGTCATTGCCGAGAGCAATGCCGTCGGGATCAAAGTAGCCTCTTGCGATCATATCCTGGAAGGTGGCGACAGCGGTAGCGATCTCGGGGTTGTTCCAGGTGCTCTTGAGGTAGAAGATGTCGGACAGCTCGGAAACGCCGATGGTCTTCTCGATGATGGGCTCAAGATACTCGGTGACACACCAGGTCTCCTTGCCGGAGCAGCCGAAGGGGATGATGCCCTTTTCAAGGAGCTTGTCGCAGCAGTCGCACAGCTCTTCATAGGTGCCGGGGATCTCGGTGTAGCCGGCTTCGGCAAGCAGATCCATGTTGGCGAAGAGAGTAACGATGTTCATGGTCAGAGGAGCGGCATAGTGGTGTCCGTCATAGGTGGAGTTGTCGAGCATGACCTCGGGAAGCTGGTCTGCATACGCGGTATAAACATCATCCACGCAATATGCACGGCCGTTGTTGGCGAAGTCGCCAAGGAACGCGCCGGACCAGGTGAAGAAAATGTCAGGCATCTCGTCTGCCTGAGCAGCGGCCTTGATCTTGGTCTTGTAGGACTCATTCTCGAAGGCTTCCCAGTGGATCTCAACGTCGTCGTGGGATGCGTTGAAATCGTCAATGGCCTTTACATAGGCGGCATGGTTTGCGTCGCTCTCGGTTGCAATGCACCAGAGGTTGAGCACGGTCTTCTCTGCGAATGCGCACACGCTCAGAGAAAGAACCATAGCCAGTACCATTACGATTGCTAAGAACTTTTTCATGTTTTTTCTCCTTTTGTTTTATTTTGAAAAGCGCAGTGCTTTCCTTACTTTGTAATGCGGGCAATCACGGTCAGATCCGCAAAACTGCCCTTTTGGATACCTTTATATTTTACAAACACTTGCATTCAAAGTCAATTCTTTTTTCGGATGCAGTATATTTTTGTTTTTTTGCACAAAGAATTACCTTCCAACTGTGCACATTGTACAATTCCGGTAAATGGAATTTTTCCTGCTCCTGACAGACTAAAGCATTTGACACAGCGCGCTCTTTGGGATAAACTGTATTCTCAGAAGTATACGATTCATGATACGGAATATTGAAAATGAACGGTTTTACGAAAAAAAACGATCTGCCTCCGGTTTATCTGCTGTCCGTCACGGAAGCGGCGCTTATCCCGAAGGCATGGTGTGAAGAGCGTTTCCCTAAACGTATGGAGCGTTCGCGGAGATTCCGAAGGGAAGAGGATAAGCTCCGCTCTGTCGCGGCGGGTGCGCTGGAAGTCTATGCGCTGGGCGTGGACGAGAGCGGGATACGGATCGATGAAAACGGCAAACCCACCGCCCCTGAAAGCGGATATAGCTTCAGTCTTTCCCACAGCGGGGATTACGCTGTCCTCGCTTTGCGTGACGGAGAGATCGGCGTGGATCTGGAAAAGATCGAAGATGCCCACCTCCGTGTTGCGGAGAGAGTATTTACGCCGGAAGAGCTTTGCTGGATGCGGGAGGAGCCGAAATCACGCTTTACCATCCTCTGGACGCTGAAAGAAAGTGTGTGTAAGCTGGACGGACGCGGTCTTTCTCTCCCGATGGAGAGCTTTTCCGTCCTCCCCCTGACTGAAGGCGGGAGCATTGCCCTGAACGGGAAAAAGCTTTTCGGTTCTTCCCGAATCTTTGAGACATATGCTCTCTCTCTCTGCACCACGGAAAAAACAGACGGTTTTGCACTGAAAATCCTCACAGCCGAGGAAATCCTGCGCGGCAGGTGAGAAAAAAAGAGCTGCGAAACAGCCCTTTTTTCAAACGGAATAATCATTCCGGGAACATCATGCAGTCGATATAATGTGCATTGAATTTTGAGTCGCCGCCTAAGCTTATGTGTTGTGCAAGGGTGGCGATTTCTTCACTGCGCCGTATCTTTTCCGCATCCAGAAGCAGCATGGACGCCCCGGCGAGCGCGGCATTGCCGA
This sequence comes from Candidatus Limivicinus sp., assembly GCA_045616265.1. Lineage (GTDB taxonomy): Bacteria > Bacillota > Clostridia > Oscillospirales > Oscillospiraceae > Limivicinus. The sequence goes on from JAZLGK010000114.1 coordinate 4,509, forward strand.
CAGAGCGGGCGCGGTTTTTGAGCGATTCCGGGATAAGTCCCGTCCTTGCGGCGGAGTTTAAATCGAGATGACTGCCGAAACCGCCCGCAATGAGAAATTCCCCGATTTCTTCTTCCTTTGTGCCGGAGACCTCCAGAAGAGTCTTGATCCCGGCGGCGACGGCGGCTTTGGCGAGCTGAAAAGCGCGGATGTCCTTCGGGAGCAGGGAAACGCCCGGAGCAAGCTCCAAAGCGTCCTTTTCACAGGCGCCGGTCTCGTCAATGTCTCCGAGCTCTAGAAAGGCCGCCACAGCGTCGATAAGTCCCGATCCGCAGAGCCCGGCGGCTTTTTTTTCGCCGACAGTGCGGATTTCTATTTGATTGTTGTCGATCCAAACCCTGTCGATCGCACCGTCGATGCTCCCGCAGCCGCAGCTGATGCCCGCCCCTTCAAACGCGGGGCCGGCGGCGGTAGAGGTGACGAGGAGCTTCCCGTTTTTCCACAGGGCGATCTCGCCGTTGGTGCCGATGTCGCAGAGAAGCGCTGTCCGTTCCCTGTCGCAAAGTCCCGTGGCGAGGAGCGCGCAGGTGATATCCGCCCCCACAAAGGCGTGCATACAGCCGGGGAGATAGACATTGCAGCCGAAAAGCTCTGTGTACTTTCCGAAGCTCTCGTCCATCTCAAAGGGTGCACGCGAAAGGCAGGTCGGGTCCCGGCCAGTGAGCAGATAAAGCATGGTCGTGTTGCCGGTCAGCACCAGGGAGGAAACCTCCGCCCGGTCGATGCCCGCTGCGGCGCAGACTTTGGAGAGCATCGAGAAAAGCGCATCGGCGATCTCCGTTTTCAGATCTTCAAGCTGTCCGTTCAGCGCCGCCGAAATGCGTCCCATCACGTCGGCGGCAATCATGCGCTGAGGATTGGGCATGGACTGCGTTCCAAGCAGATGTCCGTCGGCAAGCGAATAGAGCCGGAGCACCAGCGTTGTCGTGCCGATGTCCGCCGCCGCGCCGCAGCGCCCGGGCATGGGTGTACCGGGAACGATCATGCTTTCCGCGCTTTCTTCGATCCGAAAGCTCTTTTCCCGGTGAGAAAGATATACTTCACAGTTACCAAGCAGTCTCACCTGACAGGCAAGACGCTGTCCGGCCTTTTTTTCGCTCTCGTTCGCTTCGCTGACAGCGCCCTTTACCTCGACCGAGCATTTGCCGCAGACCCCGCGTCCGCCGCAGGGCTGAGGCTGATAAAGACCGCTATGCGAAAGGACCTCCCGAAGCAGGGGGGTCCCTTCAAATTGTATTCTTTTAATTTCTCCGTCTGAAAATACGGTCAGCTCCGCCGTATTATTCCGCATTCTTCGTTCCCTCATTATGCATTCTTAATTTTGCATTCTGCATTATACTTTACCCGCAGATATGCAGCACGTGGCAGGAGCCCTTGCCGAGCACCTTTTCGACGCCTTCGACAAAGCCGTCCAGAGCCTCGTTTTTCACGAATACAAGGCAGGTTCCGGCAAAACCGCCGCCGTGAACGCGGACAGCACCGTTGTCGCCCAGAAGTTTTTTGCACAGCGTGATGGCAAAGGCCATATCCTGATGCTGCGTAAACCCACAGGGGATCACGTTCTGCAGAAGATCCCAGGAGGACTGTCCGGAAGAGTTTACATAACTCAGGAACGTCTCGAAGTCTCCGTTCCGGATCGCCTCTGCCTGCGCCATAACGCGGTTATTCTCATCATAAAAATGGATCGAACGGAGGACGGCTCTGTCCCCGGCGGCGGCGCGAAGCTCGCCGAGACGGGAATAAAAATCCTTTTCGTCTATATCGCGCAGGAATTCTTTGCCCATTTTCCGGCAAAGGATCTTGATCTCACCGGGAATGGCGGCATACTCATCGGTGAGGTCGGCATGATCCGCACCGGAGTCCACGGTGCAGAGCGTGTAGCCGCTGGAAGCGAAGTCATAGGACACGCGCTCCACGACGGGGTCGGCGGGGTCGGCAAAATCGATGAATACAAGCCCGCCCACGGAAGAAGCCGTCTGATCCATCAGTCCGCAGGGCTTGCCGAAATAGACGTTTTCGGCGTACTGACCGATCCGGGCGATCTCTACGGCGCTGACCTTATTATCAAAGAAGAGCGTGTTGATGATCCTGCCGATCAGCACTTCAAAGGCGGCGGAGCTGGAAAGTCCGGAGCCGAGAGGGACGCTGGCGGTGATCGTTGCGTCAAAGCCCTGTATTTTTGCACCGCGCTCCGTGAAAGCGGCGGCAACACCGCGAACGAGGGCGGCGGTAGTGTTTTTTTCTTCCTCACGGACGGAGAGATCATCCAGAGAGATATCGGTCGGGGCAAAGCCCTCCGAAAAAACTCTTATCCGGTCGGTGCCGTTGAGGACGACATCGGCGCGGGCCTCCAGATCGATGGCGGCGGCCAGAACGCAGCCGTGCTGATGGTCGGTGTGGTTGCCGCTGATCTCCACTCTGCCGGGGGCGGAAAAAGAAAAATGCTCGCTCATATCCTGTTCCTCACTTTATTCTTTCTATAAATCTCATGAGGGCGTCTCGACCCTCGGCGGTGTGTTTGTAAACTCCGGCACATTCCAGCACCTCGGAGAATACAAGTCCTATCTCGTTTCGGATGATCTCATCGGCGTTGGAGGCGTTGAAGCCGTCATATTTTTTCATAAAGCTCTCCGCCCAGTCGGCGTGCTTTTCGAGCGGCTCGATCTCGCGGATATTCCTCCCCTCAAGGAGTGCGTCTCTCAGAAGGCTCATTTCGTTTTTCAGCCTTCCGGGGAGAATGGCGAGTCCCTGCACCTCGATAAGCCCGATATTCTCTTTCTTGATGTGATGCAGATGGGCGTGGGGATGGTAGACGCCCAGAGGATGCTCGTCGGTGGTGATGTTGTTTCGGAGAACGAGATCAAGCTCATAGCGCCCGTTTCGCATTCTTGCAATGGGAGTGACGGTGTTGTGCCGCTCCCCGTCCGTCTCGGCAAAGATAAAAGCTTCCTCGTCCGTATAGCCGCGCCATGTGCGGAGGATCTTTCCGGCAAGTGCGCAGATGCGCTCTTTGTCCTCACCGCTGAGGCGCAGAGCGGTCATGGGATAATGAAGGACACAGCAATCCACATCCTCAAAGCCGGGTACGGAGAAGTCAAAGTCCTTTTTCGCTTTCGCCATGGGCAGCTCGTGGCGGCCGCCCTGAAAATGCTCGTGCGACAGGATACTCCCGCCGACGATGGGCAGGTCGGCGTTGGAGCCGAGAAAATACGCCGGGAACTTTTCCACAAAGGAGAAAAGCTTTGCAAACACGGCTTCGTCGATGACCATGGGGATGTGCTTAGAGTTCATGACGATGCAGTGCTCGTTATAGTAGACATAGGGGGAATACTGCAGCCCCCATTTTTCGCCGCAGACATCGATGGGGATGATGCGCAGATTCTGCCGCGCCGGGTGGGAGAGCGTCCCGGCAAAGCCCTCGTTTTCGATGCAGAGCAGGCACTTGGGATAACCGGAGGCTTTTTTCAGCTTGGCGGCAGCAATATCCCGCGGGTCCTTTTCCGGCTTGGAGAGATTGATGCTGATCTCCAGCTCACCGTACTCGGTCGCGGCCATCCAGTGCTCGTCCTTTTGAATGCGGTCGCGGCGGATATAGTTGCAGTCCTGCGAGAGCTTATAGAAATAATCCGTGGCAAGATCGGGGGACTCTTTATAAAGCGCGCTGAAGCGCGAGATCACCTCGGAGGGGCGGGGGGTCAGAAGACCCATCAGCCTTGTGTCAAAAAGGTCGCGGCGGCTGACGCTGTCCTCGATAATGCCCTTTTCGCAGGCATAGTCACAGAGAAGATTAAGGCATTCGGGAAACGGTATTCTTTCGCCGCTTTCCTCTATGTCTTCCAGCAAGAGCGCGTCTAAAAGCAGATTGCGGCAATAAAGTCTGTCCTCCGGGGCGATCAGCTCTTTTTCAAGTGCATAATCGAGCAGAGAGCAGAAGGAGGCGGAAAGCTTTTTTTCGTCAACAGGCATTTTTTGTATTCCTTGTCAGTTTATGTTTTTTTCTTCGTCCTCAGGATCAGCTCTACGATCTGCCCCGAGAGAACGACGGTGATCAGCGAATAGACGATTCTTTTTACCGGAATGTAGCTGAGAGAGAGCACAAGCACCGTGACGTCGCTCACAAGGTAGAGAGTCGAAACTCTCCAGCCGAAACGGTAATGCAGAGCCAAGACCAGTGCGTCATCACCCGACTGCGCTCCGCCCTCGCACACCGTCAGTCCCGCGCCGACGCCGACAAACACCGCGCCTACAACGGCGGCAAGAAGGGGATGACCGGCAATTTCCGGAAAAAGCCGCGGGGTATGTTCCATGATCTTATAAAAAACAGAGACGGAAACGAGCGAAAAAGCGGAATAGATAATAAAACTTTTCCCCAGCGCCTTCCATCCGAAAAAGAAGCACAGAGCGGAAAAGAAAAAGTTCGTGTAAGCCGGGGAAATGCCGAACCAGTGTTCAAGCAGAAGGTCGAGCCCCAATATGCCGCCCTCGGTGATATCGGATATCTCATGCACGTTGTATACCCCGAAGACTATGATCGCCGCGGCGAGGACGATGACAAGAACACTTTTGAGAGATATGCCATCCAACAAATTTTTCAAGTCGGTTTTATCTGACATTTGCAAACGAATGATGAAAAAACTCCCTTCTGTCTGCCGTAAGAATAATCCGGGAGCGCCTTTCATAGAATATTATCGGATTACTAAAAAACAGGCGGTGGTCGTTATGAACAAAAAAATCCGATGGAAAGAACTGATTATTTCCCTGGCGATACCTCTTGCCGTTGGCGGGCTGAGCTCATTGATCACAAAGGATGCCATGAAGAGCTTTCAGATGCTTCATCAGCCGCTGTTGTCACCGCCCGCGTGGCTGTTCCCGGTGGTGTGGACGATCCTGTATGTGCTCATGGGTATAGCAAGCTATCAGATCTATACCTCCGAAGCCTCTGAGCCGAGACGCAGAAAGGCGCTGACCGTATACGGCATACAGCTTGCGGCAAACTTTCTGTGGTCAATGCTTTTCTTCCTGATGGGACTGTATCTTACAGCGTTTCTGTGGATATTGGTGCTGTGGCTGCTGATCTTTGCGTGTACCGTGCTGTTCCGCTATATCCGGAAAAGCGCCGGCCGACTGATGATACCGTATCTCATCTGGGTAAGCTTCGCCGCTTATCTCAATCTCGGAATATATCTTCTGAATTAGAAAACGCGGAATAGACCGGTAACGGAGCCTCAGACAGGGACAAATATTATGTAAACCGTATGCCGCCCCGCGAAAACCGCGAAAAAGGATTTCCGTAAACGCGGGAATCCTTTCATATTGCAAATATTATATCACCAAATCGTATGCGTTTTCAATACCGTTTTTTTCATTATTCGACAATGTTTTTGCCGGATTCGGATTTGCTGTTCCTGACGGCCGTCGGTCCGGCAGATGCCGAAGGTGAATTGATCAGCGGTTGCTTAAGCGCAAGCGGAATATTCAGTTAACAGGAAGAGGCTGTAGCAAAATCCGCCTTTGCACAAAACCTGTCATTGAAGAACCAGTGACCGATGTCACTGGTGTGGGCGAAGGGTCCCGCATCCTAAAAACGTTGAAATATCAACAATGTCAAGGAGAACGGATTGCCAGTTCTGCCCTTTAGGGTACAACCAGTGTGCGCACTGGTTTCGCAATGACAAGATTGTGCATTATGGCAATAATGCTACAGCCTCTTCCTGTTAATAATGCCGGTGACCGGACTCGAACCGGTACGCAGGAAACCTGCAAGGGATTTTAAGTCCCTGGTGTCTACCATTCCACCACACCGGCAAATCGGCTTTACCAATACACTTTACCACCGGCAGGGAAAATAGTCAAGAAAAAACCGCGCCCCGGGATGCTTTTTCACACCTCCCGGGGCGAGCGGATTCTTATCGTATGAAGTTGGTCGTGTTTTCTCGTTCGATCGGAGGGGAGGGGATCCCGTTCTCCCTGCCCTTTTCGATGCATTTCAGGAGCCATGCCATGTTCCTTGCGAGATTGCGCATGATCTCAAGTCCTTCGGCATCCATGAGAGCTTCCCCGGGACGGCTGCCGAATACCACATTCCAGTAGCTTGAGCCGACGACGGGCATATTGGAAATGGTGAAATACTTGTTGAGCGCATCGAAGGAGGACGTGGTACCGGCTCTTCTGGCAACAGCGACGGCGGCGCCGGGCTTGTGAGCAAACACGGCGCTGCGAGTGTAAAAAACCCTGTCCAGAAAAGAGAGGATGCTCCCGCTGGGATGGGCGTAGTAAACGGGTGTGCCGAAAATAAGCCCGTCCGCCTCTTTGGCTTTGGCGATAAACTCATTCACGCCGTCGTCGGTGAATACGCAGCCCTCCGGCGTACACGCTCCGCAGGCGATGCAGTCCCGGATCGGCTCGCTTCCGATCTGGACGATCTCATATTCGACGCCCTCTTTGACAAGTTGCTTTCCGATCTCTTCAAGAGCCGTAAAAGTGTTGCCCGCCGCGTTGGAGCTGCCGTTTAACATCAGAACCTTCATATGTGATCCCTCTTTCTTTTTCTCGGATTATAGCACGGCAAAGGTCTGAAATCAATTATAAATAAACTCCCGTATGCGCTCTCTTTCGTAGGCCCTGTCAAAGCCCGTCACGGTACCCTCAATGCCCTCGAAGCTCCATACCCGGTTTCGGTCGGGAACGGTCATCTGCTCCGCCTGCACGCCCGCAAATTTCGGCGCGGAGAAAATAAGCGAAGCGAGCTGTTTTTTGCTGAGATTCGTGTCCACCAGCGGGATCGCAACCTCCGCGAGCTTTTTGATCCCGGCGACCCGGAGCCTTTTGCCCTTGTTGATGACCGCCTGCACGGCGTTTCTCTGACGCCGGACACGGTTCCAGTTATCGTCAATGCGCCGCAGACGGCAATAGCGCAGTGCCGCCGCCCCGTCCAGATGACAGTCGCCTTCGGTAAGACTCTGCTCATACCACAGATCCTCCGTGACTGCCTGCGCCTCGTCCGCTGTGAGATATATGTCGATCCCGCCCATTGCATCGATGATCCGGCTGAAGCCATCAAAATCCATATGCACATAACCGTCCAGCTCAATATCAAAGCTTTGCCGCAGACACTCCGCCGTCAGCTCTGCCCCGCCGTAGGCATAAGAACTGGTTAACATAATATCTCCGTGCCCGGGCCAGAAAACTCCTGTACTGCGCTCAAAGCTGATAAGCTTCACGGTCTTGCTGTCGGCATTGACGGAACACAGCAGCGTCACATCACCGCGCCCGCGGTCATCGTAGGTCGTGCAAACCTCGTCTGTGCCGATGAGCAAGATGTTGACGACGCCCTTTATTCCCTCCGTACTTTTCGGTGTGGAGGGAGGTTTTTCGGAAACTGTCGGCTCGGGGCTCGGTTCCGTTATCTTTTCGGCGCTGACAAGCTGCGCCTTGATATGGGCGTCAGTGCGGATCGCCGACCCTACGGCTGACCCGGCGGCTGTGCATACCGCCACGGCGATCACAAGTTTTTTTATTTTCAGCGAATCGAGCATATCTGCCTCCGTAACGAAGAGATCCATTTCCTATCAGTATGCCCGGTTTTTGGGGGAATAATTCATACTATTCTCTGATAGAAAGTGCAAATCTGAAGCGGTCTGATTTCCGTCATATTTCGTTAAAGCCCTTGGAAATACGAAAGTATTCCCTGCGGGCTTTGTCTCATCTGACGAAAATCATCCTCGCTCCATTCTTTGCCCTTCTTATCAGAGAATAGTATCAAAAATCAGAGGACAGCCTGTACGCCGTCCTCTGATTACCGCTATTTATTCTTATTGTACAGATACCAAAGTCCCTTGAGAAGAAGTTCGTTGTCCCAGACGATCTCGTGGCGGCAGTTTTTTACGATGCTTGCGGCGAGTCCGCCGGTCGCAATGACCGTACATTTCTCTCCGAGCTCCGCTTCAAACCTTGCGATCGTTCCGTCCAGCATATCGGCTGTCCCGAATACCGCGCCGCTTCTCATGCAGTCCACGGTGTTTGACCCGATGGCCTTGGGCGGCGGGGTAATGGAGATCTGCGGCAGAAGACTCGTCCCGCTCGAAAGCGATGAGTAGGCGAGATCAACACCCGGATAGATCACACCGCCGAGAAAACGGTTCTTTGCGTCCACGGTCACCACTGTTGTGGCGGTGCCCATGTCGATAACGATGCAGGGCGTACCGTAATAGTGCATCGCGGCGACGGAGCCCACCGCGAGATCGGCGGCCAGCGTACCCGGATCGTCGATGCAGACATTGAGTCCGGTCTTCATGCCGGGACCGACGACCATGCATTCAACACCCGTGATGAGCTTTATTGCCTCGGTGAGCGCGGTGTTCAGCGGCGGAACAACACTGGAAAGGATCGCACCGTCGATCTTTGTGGCATCCACACCGGAGATATCAAGTATCTCCCGGAATTTAACGGCGTATTCCATATCGGTCTGTTTTGTGTCCGTGCGGATGCGGAAGGTGCGGAGTATATTCCCGTCCTCAATACAGCCGAAAACTATATGCGTATTTCCGACATCAACGGCAAGTATCATTTTTTGCCTCCCTTTCCGTATCTTATGATCGTAGTGATCCCCGAAGCGAGGATCATGTTGACGGCAAGCTCCACAAGGAAATTCACGCCGGTGAGACCGAAAAGGATATAGGTGACAACATCTTTGCCGCCCGCCCAGGAAGCGAGAATATCCTTAAAGCACACCAGCATACAGAAGGTGAAAACGCCGGTATTGACGACCGGGCAGACGATCCCCGCGAGGATGACCGCTGTGAGAGAGCTTTTTTCCGCCAGCGCCTTATACACAAGACCGGCACACCAGCCTGCCAGAACGCCTTTGAGGAGACAGAAAAACACCGTCCAGAACGCGCTGGCGCCCATAAGCAGCATGACAGCGCCGCCGTCCCAGCCGAGAATGCCCGTGACGATCGTGACGACGCCGAAAACGCCGCCGAGAAGCGCACCGGCTTTCGGACCGTACAAGGCAGCCCCTATAATGATCGGAGCCAGAACAAGTGTGATGGGAAAAGGGCCTATGCGCAGAAAGTTGCCCAGAGCCGCAAGAACCGCGACAATGGCCGAAAAAAGGGAGAGCGCTGTGAGACGTCTCAGATCGGAACCGGATTTCATATTCAATTTCCTCCTGCTGTCGTTCCCATATTTTTTTCGGGATACGGCGCAGCTTCATAGTAATATCTGCCGCTTCCCCTGTCAAGTACGGAATTGTAAATAATTATGCCTTCCCTTTGGGGAAGGCATATCTTATCTCGTAATATTCTGTATCCACTTGTAGCTGCGGTAATAGTGCAGGACATAGGGCATTTTCCAGAACTCGTCCATGCAGAGGATAAAGTATACCCACATCGGCGGGAGCTTGAGCACGAACGCGCAGAGGAAACCGACCGGGACGCTCACGCCCCACATGGTGATGATATCGCACTTCATGCCCCACCTCGTATTGCCGCCGGCGCGCAGAAGTCCTCCGATGATGAGGGTATTCATGATCTGCCCGATCACATAGTAGGAGCTTATGAGAAGCATCGTGTTGAGATACTTCGCCGCTGTCTCCGACAGCGCAAAATACCCGATGACCAGCGGACGGGTCAGTAATATCAGCAGTCCCGTCAGAACGCCCAGCGCGAGAGACAGCCAGCAGATCAGGTTGGCTTCATCTCTGGCTTTATCGAGCTCATTCTTGCCGATCGATATACCCACCATGACCGATGCGCCGCTGCCCAACGCATAGGCGATAACGCTGAAGAGATCGCGCACGGTGGTCACGACGGAGTTGGCAGCCACAACGTCGGAGCTGAGATGCCCCATGATGATCGAGTAGGTCGAGAAAGCCAGCGTCCACGCACCGTCGCTGATGAGAGCCGGCATGGAGTATTTGACGAAATCTCCGAACAGCACCTTGTCATGCCGGATGAAAAGCCACGGTTTGACGGCAAAGAGCTTTCCTCTTGCCGCGTCCGCAAGACACAGCAAAAGCTCAACGGCTCTCGAAATTGAAGTAGCCAGCGCGACGCCGACGATGCCGAGCTTCGGCGCTCCGAAAAGCCCGAAAATAAACACGGCGTTGAGTGCCATGTTCATTACGAGGGCGGTCGATGTGATCGCCGTGGAGGTCACAGCCCGCTCCACGCTTCGGAGCATACATTCATAGGACTCGGAAATACCCCAGAGTATGTAGGAATAGGCGGCAATGCGAAGATACTTACTGCCAAGCTCTATAAGCAGAGGGTCGGGGGTGTAGATGCGCATCAGCTTTTCCGGTATGAGCTGACAGCCGATAAAGATCAGCACCGTGATCGCCGTGATGATCTTCATGCCGATGCCGGCAACGGTCTGTATGGAGTCGGTGTCCCGCTTGCCCCAGTACTGAGACGCGAGGATCGTGATGCCGGAATTGATGCCGAACAGCACGCCGAACAGCAGAAAAGCAAACTGATTTGCCAGCGACACCGCTGAAAGCTCATTCTGCCCGACATAGCCGAGCATGAGGATATCCACGGAGTTGACGGCGGAAGAGAGAAAATTCTGAATGGCGATCGGTACGACCAGCGTCAGCAGACTGCGCCAGAACGCCTTGCTTTTGACAAGTTCCTTCAACGGTATGCTCCTTGCAATGATGTTTTATCTGAACAGAAAACGGCAGACACAGGCACTTCGTGATGCCTGTGCCTGCCGTTTGGTTATATGAGCTATCTGATGGAGAAAAACGCTTCCATGCCCGGGTACTCGGCGGCGTCGAACAGCTCGTCCTCGATGCGCAGGAGCTGGTTGTACTTTGCCACCCGGTCGGTGCGGGAGGGAGCGCCGGTCTTGATCTGACCTGCGTTGACGGCGACGGATATATCGGCGATGGTCGTATCCTCCGTCTCGCCGGAGCGGTGGGAGACAACCGCTGTCCAGCCCGCGCGGTGCGCCATCTCAATGGCGTCCAGCGTTTCGGTGAGCGTGCCGATCTGGTTGAGCTTAATGAGCACGGCATTGGCGGCTTTCAGCTCGATGCCTTTTCTTATTCTCTCGGTATTGGTGACGAAAAGATCGTCGCCCACGATCTGTATACGGTCGCCGAGGCGCTTTGTCATAAGCTGCCAGCCTGACCAGTCGTTTTCGCCCATGCCGTCTTCAATGGAGATGATGGGGTACTTTTCGACAAAGCTCTCCCACATATCGACCATCTGTGCGCTTGTCATGACGGTGCCGCGCTTGGGGAGATGATAGCACCTGTCTTCCTCGCTGTACCAGTCGGAGACCGCACCGTCAATGGCGATCATGAAATTCTCACCGGGAACATAGCCCGCCAGCTCTATCGCTTTCACAAGAGCCTTGAGCGCCTCTTCGTCGCTGTCAAGATTCGGGGCGTAGCCGCCCTCGTCGCCGACGCCGCAGCCGGGGATGACCTTTTTCAGCGCGTGGAAGACCTCGGAACACATGCGGAGCGCCTCTTTGAAGCTGTCCGCGCCCACGGGCATGATCATAAACTCCTGAATATCCACGTTGGAGGAGGGAGCGTGCGCCCCGCCGTTGAGCACGTTCATCATCGGCACGGGGAGGGTCTTTGCGTTGACGCCGCCGATATAGCTGTAAAGACTCTGCCCGGTAGCCTCGGCTCCTGCCTTCGCACAGGCGAGGGACGCGCCTAAAACGGCATTTGCGCCGAGACGGGTCTTGTTGGGCGTACCGTCGATATCGATTAGCATTTTGTCCAGAGAGGTCTGATCGAGCGCGTTAAGTCCTACCATCGCCTCGGCGATCTCCCCGTTGACGTTTTCCACGGCGGTCAGAACGCCCTTGCCGTTGTAGCGGCGACTGTCTCCGTCCCGAAGCTCACAGGCCTCGTACATTCCCGTGGACGCACCGGACGGAACGGCGGCGCGGCCAACGGTACCGTCATCCAACGTTACCTCGACCTCTACCGTGGGATTTCCGCGCGAGTCGAGAATTTCCCGCGCCATGACATCAACGATCTCAAAATACTGTTTCATATGCTTACCTCCCGAAAAGGATGTATATAGTATGCCCGGATATGCCGGATTATCTCAGTCTGCGTCCGAAGTTTTTCGCCTCAGGGGGCTTTGCGTCGGGGAAAAACTTCTTGCCGAGTATGACATTTGCCACGACGATGGCAAGAGAAATGCCGATCAGAATATATGTTCCGGGCGCGCTTTCGGCAAAAGGAAAGTATTTGGGCAAGCCCATGACGACCAGCAGAATGCCTTCCAGAACGTAGGTCGCCACTTCGATCGGGAGAAATTTCAGGATCGTTTCCCGGCTCGCGCTGCCGGTATTGCGCCCAACGAGTTTTTTCGTGATCAGCATATAGATGCCCATGCCGACGGCGACAATGCCGATGATCGTGCAATATGTGTTGAATGCTTCCATGAATTACTCTCCCTTTCTCTGCCGCAAAGCGCTCTCGACCTCATCAAGCGTGGGGATGCTGGGGATTCCGCCGTGCTTTGCGGTGGAAAGTCCCGCGGCGGTGCAGGCAAAACGGACGACGTCGTTAAGCTCATCTTCGCCGAGATCTTCGATCTTTTTGCCTGTTGACAGCAGACGGAACATGGCGCTGCCGCCGAAGATATCGCCCGCGCCCACGGTGTCGATGACTTTGACATCACTGAGAGCCGGGATAAAGCCTTTGGCACGGCGGTTATTATAGTAGCAGCCCTTGGCGCCGCAGGTGGCGAACACAAGCTTCAGACCGGGATTGAGCGCAAGGATCTTCTCCGCACCCTCTTCGGGAGACCAGCCCTTACCGTAAATGAACTCGATCTCTTCCTCGCCGATCTTCACAACATCCGCTGTGGAAAGGCCCCATAGCATCTGCTCACGGGCGTCATCAAGGCTCTTCCACAGAGGGATACGGAGGTTGGGGTCATAGCTTATGAGAACGCCGCGGCTCTTTGCGTACTCCGTTAAGCTTTTGAGGGCCGAGCGGGAAGGCTCGTCCGTCATACCGACGGAGCTGGTGTGCAGCACGTCCGCTCCGTTCAGGATCGAGAGATCGATCTCCTCAAAGTTCAGCAGGATATCCGCCCCGGGCTTTCTGGCAAAGGAGAACTCCCGGTCGCCGGTCTCGTCAAGGGTGACGAAGGCGAGGGTCGTAAAGGCATCGTCGGTGATAACGGTACCGGAGGTGTTTATGCCGCTTTCCTGCAGCGTTTTGAGAATAAGATGACCGAAGGCGTCATTTCCGAGCTTACCGATGAAATACGCATCGGCACCGAAGCGGCTCATGGTGGCGATGTAGTTGCCCACATCCCCGCCGGGATTGGCCTGCAGAGCGGGATAACCGTGGGTGTCGGTAGAAACGGTGTTGAAATCGATCAGCATATCGCCGGCAGAAATGGCTTTCATCATAATGATCCTCCCAATATATAACTTTTTGTTTTATTTTACCATCGGAGTGCGCTTTTTGCAAGAGCAGTCACAAACGGAAAATTTCAATCGATTCCCGAGCATCAGATCTTCCGGCTCATCGTAACGACATTATACCGCTCCTGCTTTATAACGCTGCCGGTGGGTTCAAAGCCGACGGACCGCCAGAAGGCGAGGGCTTCGGTGTTGGCTTCGATCACGCCGAGTTCGAGATAGTTATACCCCTGCGCGGAGAGGGAGGCGCGGATATCCGCAAAAATCTGGGAGCCGATGCCCTTCCCCTGCAGACTCGCGTCCACCATAAACCAGCCGATGAACGCCTCGCCCTCTTTCTTATAGTCCGTGATGAGGTCGAGAATGGCAACGAGAGAGTCGTCGTCCTTGTCCCAAAAGCCGACAAAATGCTTCCGGGAAGCATCGCTGTCATCCGGGAAGTCGCTGATGACTTCGGTGAGATTGCGCTTGGTCGGCTCGGTTTTTGCATAGCGGTAATAGCGGCGGTTTTCGCGGCAGAGATGGTAAACGTCGGATATTTCGCTTTCGGTGATGGGTCTGACGTCGTAATCCGTGGAAAAGCTTTCGATGTCCAGCTTCTCTTCGTCGGTGTTGTTTTCGTAGTCAATGGCGGCGCGGAACTGCGTCTCGTAGAGCTCACGGTAAACGCCGTTGAGGGCGAGAAGCTCTTCGTGCGTGCCCTGCTCGGCGATCACGCCGTTGGCAACGACTAAAATGCTGTCCGCTTTGAGAATGGTGGAGAGCCGGTGCGCGATGACGA
>JAZLGK010000115.1:0-2413 GCA_045616265.1 Candidatus Limivicinus sp.
ACAAACATCATCGGTACCTCTGTGCTTCTGGATGCCTGCCGCGCCTTCGGCAATGTGCGCTATCACCAGGTGAGTACGGACGAGGTCTACGGCGACCTGCCTTTGGATCGGCCCGATCTGTTATTTACCGAGGAGACGCCCATCCACACATCTTCCCCCTACAGCAGCTCCAAGGCCGCAGCAGATCTGCTGGTACTGGCATACTTGCGTACTTATGGCCTGCCTGTGACCATCTCCCGCTGCTCAAACAACTACGGACCATATCATTTCCCGGAGAAGCTTATCCCACTGATGATAGCAAACTGCCTCAACGATAAGCCCTTGCCTGTTTACGGCGAAGGACTCAATATCCGGGATTGGCTCTATGTGGAAGATCATTGTAAGGCGATTGATCTGATCGTAAGGAAAGGCCGCATCGGTGAGGTTTACAATGTTGGCGGTCACAATGAGATGAGAAATATAGATATTGTTAAGCTCATCATAAAGGAACTCGGGAAGAGTGAGGATCTGATTACTTATGTGACTGACCGCAAGGGCCACGATCTTCGTTACGCGATCGATCCTACAAAAATTCACAACGAGCTGGGATGGCTGCCGGAGACAAAGTTTGACGACGGCATCAAAAAGACCATCCGCTGGTATCTGGACAACAAACCCTGGTGGGAAGAAATCGTCAGCGGCGAGTACCAGAATTACTACGAGAAGATGTATTCCAACAGGTAAGTGCTGTGGAGCAAGGATTTATACCTATTAAATCTGCTGCGGAATGCTGACATCTGTGAGGTGAGAAATTGAAACAGAAAGCAGTCTTTCTTGACCGCGACGGCACAATAAATATTGAAAAGAATTATCTATATAAGATCAATGATTTCGAGTTTTTGCCAGGCGCGATAGATGCAATGCGTCTGCTTCAGGAGAACGACTATCTTCTTATCATTATTACGAACCAATCTGGCATTGCCAAAGGGTATTATTCGGAAGAAGACTTTCAGAAACTAAATGAGTGGATGCAGCAAATACTGGAAAGAGTCGGCGTCCATATAAGAGCCGTCTTATTTTGCCCTCACCATCCGAATGCAGAGGTTGAAAAATACAGGGTGGCTTGTAAGTGCCGCAAACCAAAGCTTGGACTATTTGAAAAAGCAATTGAGCGCTTTGACATTGATTTGGACAGCTCTTTTGCAATCGGTGATAAGATCAGGGACTGTGCTATATGCGAAACGACGGGATGTCATGGCTTTTTGATTGAAAACAATGAAAAGCAACAGACAATCGAGGCTGTAAAAGCCGGCAAAGTAAGAAATGTGGCCTATGCCAAAGATTTAAGGGAAGCAGCTGGTAGAATCGTCGCTGAAGGGAAAGCGAGACACTGAGCCGAGCAGATGAGCATTAGGTACAATAACCGGAAGTATTGACTTACTTCCGTATAGCAGGAGGACACGGTATGAATCCCCCAAAAACACTTATATATTTATCCTCCTGCGCAATTAACCGCGTTTGCCCGGACGCGGCGGTCGTTTCTGCTGCCGATATGGACGCGCTGTATGCGATCGCTTCCAATCACCAGTTGACAGCACTTGTCGCCTCCGCTCTGCAATCTGCCGGAGTAGTTGATTCCCGATTTAAGCAGGAGTGGGCAAAGACTGTCAGGAAAAATTTGATTTTTGATACAGAACGGGCGTCTGTTTTATCGGCGCTTGAAGCGGCCGGCATCTGGTATATGCCGTTGAAAGGCGCTGTTTTGAAGGATTACTATCCTCAAATCGGAATGCGACAGATGTCGGACAATGATATTCTTGTGGATGCCTTCCGCGCTGACGATGTACATGAAATTATGATAAGCCTCGGGTACACCACGACAAAATACGATGAAGGTCACCAGGACGATTATCAGAAGCCGCCGATCAGCCACTTTGAGATGCACCGAAGACTTTTTACCGAGAAACATGGTGAGGAGTTATTCAGGTATTATCGGGATGTAAAAAACCGACTGGTTAAGGACGAAGGCAATCGCTACGGCTTCCACTTCACAGATGAGGACTTCTACATTTATATGATTGCGCACGAGTACAAACATTATTCTTTGGCGGGGGTGGGAATACGGTCGCTTATTGACGCTTATGTTTTTTTGCAGCAGTTCGGCGGCAAACTGCACTGGGACTATATCAAGGCGGAATGCGAGAAGCTGAAAATAGCTGAATTTGAAGAAAAAAATCGAGAGCTTGCGCTTGCGGCGTTTTCCGCAGGCACTATTGATAAGCTGTCGGCGGAACAAAAGGAGATGCTCCGCTATTTCATTTCCTCCGGCACATACGGAACGAAAACGCAGTCTATTCAGCGGGGAATAGAAAAGTCCGGAAAACTGAAATATGTAATGAACCGGATCTTTCTGCCGATGGATGTGATAAAAAAA
>JAZLGK010000116.1:0-3521 GCA_045616265.1 Candidatus Limivicinus sp.
TACAGCCTGAAAAGCGTCTTTTTCCGACAGTACTGTGTTAAATCGCCTTGAAATACACAAAGTATTCCTGCGGCGATTTGCCTTGTCCTGCCAAAAAAATCCGGCTCAAAACCTGTAAATCCTTATGGCGAACCGCCTTTCCGGGGGTTGTTTTTTATAGGTTCAGATGTACAATTTGGCTGATTTTTATCATAAAAAACTTCACTATTGTCTATCGGACAAAGGTGGAGTTTTGTCTGCTGACATTATTTCTGCTTCGGCACCGCCGCGCGGTAGCCGATGCCGCGGATGGTCTGGATGCGGATCGAGTCTGCGTATTTAAGCTTTTTGCGAAGCTGCTTGATATGGCTGTCCACAGTCCGCGGATCGGAATCACAGTCGTATCCCCACAGCTCGTCTAAAAGCTGTGCTCTCGTAAAAACACGTCCGGGATAGCTCAGAAGCTTTTCCAGCAGAAGGAATTCCATTCTTCTGAGCTCGATACGCGTATCTCCTGTTTCCAGCGTATAGGTATCGGTACACAGCCGACAATCCTCGTAGGTTACAACGGCGGAATCCTCCACCTTGCATCGCCAGAGAAGATTTCTCACCCGCATCTGCAGCTCCTCTGTGTCGAAGGGCGTCTCGATATACCCGTCGGCCTTGGAGCGGAAAATAATTCTTTTATCGCGTTTGGCGGGAGCTTCGATCAACGTTATAAACGGGACGGCGTTTCCCGTGTCGCGCAGGTCGCGGCAGAGCTCGGAGGCTCCCGAATCAAAGTCCGCAAGAATCAGGTCATAGTGAGCGGAAAGCAGCTTGTCCATTGCGTCGGTATAGCCATCGGCAACCGTAAAGCCGTAGCCTATTTCGTGCATCGCGGCGCTTATTTCCGCGCGCTGCTGCATATACTTACCGACGATCAGTATGTTTATCATGCACACACACCCTCTTTTAGCTATTTATACCACATTATTTTAAAAGTCTCAAGAAAAATGATCTGCTTTTCACATTGATTTCACAATTTGAAGTAATATTTACCGTGAAAGCTCCGCTTTCGCAGTAAATATTATAATAATCGCCCGTTCCTCGCCGCTTTGCGACTCGCCAAATGCCTCGCTGCGCTCGGTTGTTCGCTTGCATGGCGCCTGCGGGTGCACAGCGCGGCAACCGGAACGGATGCGAAAAAACTCCCATGCGCAGTCAGCTTTCATTTATTGTGGTGCGCATTTGGCGCATGGGATTTTTTTCAGCAGTTTCATTTATGGGAGGATCAAGCCATGACAAGCGGTTTTGACTTCTGGGACAGCGAGATATGGTCGTTTATTATTACTCTTTCCGTTCTGTTCGGTTCCATGTTTATTGCGCATATTCTGCGGCGGAAGATCAGTCTTTTTAAAAACAGCCTCATGCCAGGCTCGGTGCTGGGCGGCTTTATCGTTCTGTTCGTGAGTGCGATCTACAAAAAGCTCACCGGCGAGGCGATGCTTGATCACACGGTACTGGAAACGCTGACCTATCACGGCCTCGGCCTTGGCTTCGTTGCCCTGGCGTGGCGGCATCTGGACGGTGTGAAGGGGAAAAAGGCAAGAAGAGATGTGTTCAACACCGCCACTGTCACGGTCGGCGGCTATCTTCTGCAGGCGGGCGTGGGTCTTGCCATCACGGCGGCGCTCTATTATCTCATAGGCAGCTTCCCCGCCGGCGGTACGCTCCTTATGATGGGCTACGGGCAGGGACCCGGGCAGGCGTTTAACTGGGGCTCTATTTATGAGAACAGCTACGGCTTTGTCGGCGGAACGAGCTTCGGTCTTACCGCGGCCGCCATGGGTTTTGTCAGCGCCTGTGTCGGCGGTGTGTTCTTCCTCAACCGGAAGGAGATCGCG
Source organism: Candidatus Limivicinus sp. (assembly GCA_045616265.1). Taxonomy (GTDB): domain Bacteria; phylum Bacillota; class Clostridia; order Oscillospirales; family Oscillospiraceae; genus Limivicinus. The sequence continues at coordinate 1,866 of JAZLGK010000116.1, forward strand.
GGGAAATACAAACGCGCCGACAATATGACGGACGATCTGAGCCTCGATGATTACCGCAGCAAAAACGAGATCCCCGTGTCGGAGTCCATGGATAAGCTCACCGTGCAGTTCGGACTGGTCTTTGCCACTTATGCCGTCACGTACCTTTCTATGTGGGCCGTCTATAAATTCGTTCTTGAGCCCATCGGAGGTTTTGCCATGAATACGGTCAATCCGCTGATCTGGGGCTTCAACTTCCTGATCGGCACGGCATGGGCGATCCTTTTCAAGAACCTCGGCAACAAGCTCCGCGCCAAGGGGCTGATGCACCGCGAATACACCAACAATTACCTGCTCAACCGTATCAGCGGACTGATGTTTGACGTTATGGTGGCCGCTTCCATCGCGGCTATCGATCTGTCAGCCTTCCGCCGCAGAGAATTCTGGATCCCGCTGCTGCTTTTATGCATTGCCGGAGCGGTCGTGACCTATATCTACTGCCGAAAGGTCTGCGCCCACCTTTACCCCGGGTACTCGGACGAGATGTTTCTCGCCATGTACGGTATGCTCACCGGCACGGCCTCCACGGGCGTTATCCTGCTGCGCGAGATCGACCCGCTGTTTTCCACTCCCGCCTCTCATAATCTGATCTACCAGAACCTCTGGGCAATCGTTCTGGGTGCTCCGCTGCTGCTGCTGATGGGCTTCGTCGCACAGAGTATTCCGAAGCTGTTTATCACTTACGGTATCGTGACCGTGATGTTCGGCATCATGCTCCTGCTCCAGTACAGAGATGTGGTCTTCCGTAAAAACGGAAAAGAATAAAAAGAAAAAATCTGCGGCTTTTTTCATTCAGCCGCAGATTCGTATTGAATATATAAGCACGATGATCCCGATCAGAATCATAATAACACAGCCGACTTTCCCGGGCTTTTTTACGTGCAGGGGAGCAATATAGCATATCCCCATGACGAGAAGCAGAACGGAATACGCAAGCGCAAGATGCTCACCCAGAAGATTACGGAAACACATCAGCAGCGGCACCAAAAGTGCCGAGGTCGTGATCGGAACACCTAAGTATCCGGTGCATTTCTCGTCGGAGGCGCTCTGCCGGGTTCCCTCCAGCACATTGAAATACGCAAGCCGTATCACGCCGCAGAGACAGAACAGCGCCGCGATCGTAAGCTGCCATATATGAACGGCGCCGACGGCGATACTCAAAATCGCCGGAAAAACGCCGAAGCATATCACATCGCACAGGGAATCGATTTGTATTCCGAAAGCCTTTTCGTGCTCTGTACGGTTCTTTTTCGTGCGGGCGATCTTTCCGTCGAACATATCGCACATACCCGACACCAGCAGACATATGACCGCACCGCCGATATTTCCGGTAAAAGCAAGGAATATCCCCAGCAGTGACGATAGAAGCCCTATGTATGTCAAAACTACGGTATAGTTGTAAAAGCCTACCATAACAGTTCAACTCCAAGCAAAATATACAAAGAGTATACCACAAAAAAGACAGATTACAACTAAATTCTTACTTGAGTTTCGGTGAAAAGTTATCCGCAGGAAAACGCCAAGTAAAAAAGTAGGTAAACAAGAAAAAAAGAATAAAAAAAGGGAAGAAATTCACTCGATTTTGTGGTATAATTGAATCATCACAAACAAAGAGAC
>JAZLGK010000117.1:0-17873 GCA_045616265.1 Candidatus Limivicinus sp.
CCACCGCACCGTAGGGAACGCTCTTGAGCGTTCCGCAGACAAGCCGCAGCCCCGGAGTTTTCGGAACGGTCAAGACCGTTCCCTACCGTGATTGGGACATAACGCCGTGGTTAATTGCCCGACTTTTACAATCGCCTATAAGATAACCATGCTTCGGGAGTGTTGACAATATATACGCGGCAAACGAAGAACTGTTACAGCTTTCGGAAAATTTTTTGGCGGTTTTTTATATGACAGCGTATATTATTTTATAATATTATACAGTGTGCCGGGAAGAATAGCAACTGTTTTTCCGGCGGATCATCCGGCAGAGTCGGAAATTCCGTCTTGAAATAGGCCGTGTTTTTTTGTATTATAAGCAGGAGAAAACTATCTTTCGGAGCGTATCAGATGGAAAAGCTCAAAGACGAAAATAAATATTTCCTGCCGATCTGTTTTTTCTGATCGGCGTACTGCTGTGCTATATGGTGGGCTGTTATCTGAAAAACCCCACGATCTACTGGGATGAGCTGAAGTATTACGATTTGGCCAGAAGTATACACCACGGCTTTGGGCTGACGGTCTGCAACACGCCGACCAATTTTCAGAAAATTCTGTACCCTGTCGTCCTTTCGCCTCTGTTTTCCGTCAGAAACGTCAAGATGCGTATCCGTCTGATCGCTCTGCTCAATTCTCTGCTGATGAACAGCTGCGTCTTCCCTCTGTGGAGGATATGTTCAAAGCTGGGCGTTGAAAAGCGCAGACAGATAGTGCTGGCGGCGTTTCTCATTCTCTGACCGGATATGGTGATGACGGAGACGTTTATGAGCGAAAATCTCTACTGGCCGCTGTTTTTCTGCTACGTCACGCTGCATTTCTGCCGGGAAGAGCAAAACTGTCGGCTCCGCGGTCTTGCGGAGGGTGTGCTGATATACGCGGTTATCTCTGTAAAGAGGTTTTCGCGGCGGTTCTCGCCGCCGATGCGATCTGCTTGGCTTTGGAGGGGAAGCTCTGCCCGCGTGAAAAAGAGGAGCGTCGGCACGAATGGGGCAGGCTTCTGCTCGCCGCCGCCGTGTTCGCTTTTCTGTTCATCCTCGGCAAGCTTCTGATATTCCGCGGTCTGGGACAGGGCTACAATCAATACGACCCTGCCGCCCTTGCTCAGCGCAGCAGTCCCCTGTATCTTGTCTATGCCGTTTTGTATTTGATCGTCTCCACGCTGCTGGCTGTCCAGCTTCTTCCTCTTACCATACCGCTCCTTCGCTTCCGCCGGATGAAAGTGGAGCAGCAGAGGTTTTTCCTGTTTATTGGCATCTTTATTCTTTGTGTGATCTGCGGTATCGCTTATGCTGTATCTATTCGCGAGGATTTAGGCAGCATGATGCCGCGGATACATCTGCGATATTATGCCCCTGCCGTATTTCTTCTGCTCCCCGTTTTTGCCGTGTGTCCCGAATGCTCCGATTCGGCATCCCGGGGAAAGGAACTCATTATACTGCTTATTCTTGTGATCTTTGTCCTTGTACTGTTTCACTCCTCCGCCAACTCCTTTATCGTGGATCAGATGACGCTCCAGTGGGTCTCTGCCCTGAATTTGAAGCTTTCCGACGCTTTCGGCACGGAGTCTAAGCTCTTCTGGTCTTATCAGGCAGTGGCGATCTCGTTGGCTTTGATCGTATCTGTCGGGATCTATGTGATCTTTACTGCGAAAAAGAAAGACCTCATACGCCCCTTCTTCGCATTTCTGCTGATACCGGTGCTTTGCAGCGGATATTTCGGGCACGCCATCCTCAAATCATATTATACCGAGCATCTCGCACCGTTTGAAAGCGTGGGCAGACTCAGCGATTACTTTGCACAGACGGATGACAAGGTTCTTTATCTGGCGGATACATATTCGCAGTTTCGCTCCTCCAAAGCGTGGAACTGCCGCTATGAGCCGGTAGAGAGGAGCTATTATCTGATCCTAACCCGCTATTATGAGCAATCAGACCGTACCGAAACGGCTGAAAACAATACGCCGGGTACGAGGGTCGGGGATATAGCGTTCTCCGGCTATATCGACGAGGGTTATTATTCTTCAACAGACCGGATCGATTATATTGTCATTCCCAGTAAGTCCGCTCTTGCACCGGAGAATGACGACTACCTTGAGTACGTTCCGGCGTTAAGCGACGAATACCATAGCGTTTACAGAAACCGCGATCCGGAGACGCTGTATTTCGATAACATATGTAAATAACATATAGCAGACAGCAATATTCGTTTTCGGTTCAAATCCACCTGCCTTGTCAGAACGTGAAGGACTTTGCAGGGTAAAGGCCTCACAAAAGTACACCGGCATTTTTGACCGGTTTCGGATGGCGGAAGCAAAAAACAAGAGAACGGATCAAAGCACGTCACCGAGCCAATCTTTTTAAACAGCAGCCCATGCCGTATTTCAGAAAAGAAGAATAACAAAAAGCTCTTCTGTCACACAACGGACAGGAGAGCTTTTTTGGAGCTAGTAATGTGACTCGAACACACGACCTGCTGATTACGAATCAGCTGCTCTACCGACTGAGCTATACTAGCAAATATTCTGCGACTACTTAACAAAAGCTGCTCTGCAGCCTGTCAAGAGCCGCTGTGCGGTTACAGGCTGCACGCCCTCTGCGGAGGGTGTACCGTCTGAGCTATACTAGCAAATATTCTGCGACTACTTAACAAAAGCTGCTCTGCAGCCTGTCAAGAGCCGCTGTGCGGTTACAGGCTGCACGCCCTCTGCGGAGGGTGTACCGACTGAGCTATACCGGCAAATTTTCTATTCTCAACGGCAAAAGGCAGTTTACCATATTTGCGCGATTTAGTCAACTGCTATTTTATCCGGAATCAGATAAACCCCTCCGTGTGAAAAACCTGCCTGTTTCCCTTGTGATTTCAAGTAAAACATGGTAAAATAATATGAAAAATTATTTCTCAAGGAGATTTCATGGACAGCTTTAAGCTTGTTTCTTCCTATAAACCCACCGGCGACCAGCCCGCAGCGATCGACTCTCTGGCGATGGGGCTGGAAAACGGGATCGACGAACAGGTCCTGCTGGGCGTGACCGGCTCGGGCAAGACCTTCACAATGGCAAACGTGATCGCCCGCCTCAACCGTCCCACGCTCGTGCTCGCCCACAACAAAACCCTTGCGGCTCAGCTCTGCAGCGAATTCAAGGAGTTTTTCCCGGAAAACGCCGTGGAATACTTTGTCTCTTATTATGACTACTATCAGCCGGAGGCCTACATCCCCCATACCGACACCTATATCGAAAAGGACTGTTCGATCAACGACGAGATCGACCGTCTGCGCCTTTCCGCGACCTTTTCTCTGCTGGAGAGGCGGGACGTCATCGTTGTCGCCTCGGTCTCCTGCATCTACGGTCTCGGTGAGCCGGACGATTTTGCCCATCTCGCCGTCTCCATGCGTCCCGGGCAGGAGATGAGCATCGACGGGCTTCTGCGCAGACTTGTAGACGCGCGATATGAGCGAAACGACATTGCCTTTGACCGCAATATGTTCCGTGTGCGCGGCGACACCGTGGAGATCCTTCCCGCATACTGGAAGGATAAGGCTATCCGTGTGGAGTTTTTCGGTGACGAGATCGACCGTTTAAGCGAAATAAACATCGTCACCGGCGTGCCGGAACGCTATCTCTCCCATGCGGTCGTGTACCCCGCCAGCCACTATGTCACCACAAAGGACAAAATGGCCGCCGCCATCGGACGCATCCGTGAGGAATGTGACGCGCAGGTGAAATACTTCGAGGAAAACGGCAAGCTCATTGAAGCGCAGCGCATAAAACAGCGCACCGATTACGACATAGAAATGATGCAGGAGCTGGGTTACTGCTCCGGCATCGAGAATTATTCCCGCATCATCGCCAACCGCTCGGTCGGAAGTCCGCCAATGACGCTGCTCGACTACTTTCCGAAGGATTTTCTGCTGTTCGTGGACGAAAGCCATGTGACCCTGCCGCAGGTCCGCGCCATGTATAACGGCGACAGGGCACGTAAGGAAGCGCTTGTCAACTTCGGTTTCCGCCTCCCCTCTGCCTATGATAACCGCCCGCTCAAGTTTGACGAATTTCAGAAGCGTATCGGTCAGCGCATTTTCGTCTCCGCTACGCCCGGGGAGTATGAACGCGCCAGAGCCGGGCAGATCGTGGAGCAGATCATCCGTCCCACAGGACTTTTAGACCCCGAAATATTTGTCCGCCCGGTCGAGGGGCAGATAGACGATCTGATCGGCGAGATAAACGCCAAAACCAACAGAGGACAGCGTTCTCTCGTCACCACTCTCACCAAAAAAATGGCGGAAGACCTTACGGCGTATCTTATGAATGCCGGGATCCGCACCCGCTATATGCACCATGACATTGACACCATCGAGCGCATGGAGATCATCCGCGACCTCAGAACCGGCGAATTTGACGTTCTGGTGGGGATAAATCTTCTTCGTGAGGGATTGGATATACCGGAAGTGGGGCTTGTGGCAATACTGGATGCAGATAAGGAGGGCTTTCTCCGCTCGGAGACCAGTCTTATTCAGACCGTCGGCCGCGCCGCGAGAAACGCGGAGAGCATCGTTATCATGTATGCCGACACGGTAACTCCCTCCATGCGTGCCTGTATTGACGAGACGGAGCGCCGCCGCAAGATCCAGATGCGGTATAACGAATTGCACGGCATCGTGCCGAAGACCATTATCAAAAGCGTCCGTGATCTGCTGGAAATATCCTCCTCCGCTGCCCCGGATGCAAAGAAAAAGGGCGGCGTGAAGATGACCGACAGAGAACGGCGCGAGCTTATTGCGCAGCTTGAGGAGAAGATGAAAAAAGCGGCAAAGATGCTTGAGTACGAGATCGCCGCACAGTTGAGGGATGAAATTATCAGGCTCAGAGGGGAAAAATAGAGAGCGGAGGTTTATATATGAAACTGATGATACTTGACGGCAACAGCATAGTAAACCGCGCGTTTTACGGTGTTCGGGCGCTCACCGCGCCGGACGGTACGCCGACGAACGCCGTTTACGGCTTTCTTGCCATTTTTCAGAGAATATACGAGGAAGTGAAGCCCGACGCGGTCGCGGTGAGCTTTGATCTGAAAGCGCCCACCTTCCGCCACAAGGCCTGTGATTTCTACAAGGCGCAGCGCAAGGGTATGCCCGAGGAGCTGGCGGCACAGATGCCGGTTCTCAAGGAAGTGCTTGACGCGATGGGTGTCCGCCGCTATGAGCTGGAGGGCTACGAGGCGGATGACATTCTGGGTACTGCCGCCCGTATCTGTGAGGAAAAGGGATGGGAGTGTGTGATCGTCACGGGCGATAAGGACTCTTTGCAGCTCATCTCTGACACAACCACGGTCTGCAATGTCAAATCCCGCATGGGGCAGACCGAGACAATAATGTACACTCCCGAGGTGTTTACCGCCGAATACGGCTTTGCGCCGAAAAAGATGGTCGATCTCAAGGCACTCATGGGCGACAGCTCCGACAACATTCCCGGTGTGCCGGGAATCGGCGAAAAAACCGCTATGAGCCTTATTCAGACCTACGGAAGCATAGACAGCATTTACTCCGACCTCTCCGCGCTGGACGTAAAGGCGGGAGTATTAAAAAAGCTCACCGAAGGGGAAGAAAGCGCCCGTCAGTCCTTTTGGCTGGCGACCATCGTGCGGGATGCGCCGGTTGAGCTTGTGCCCGAAGAAAATCTCTGGAATAAAGATTTCAGACCGGAGCTTTACGGAATTTTCAAGCGCCTCGGCTTCAATAAATTCATTGAAAAATGGGGTCTGAATGAGACAGCGGCACCGGCTGGGGCTTCTGCGGAAAGTATTCCGGCAATGGAATATGTTGAAGCTTCCGAAAATGACATCGAAGATATTCTGAATAGAATGAAAAAAGCCGAAAGAATAGCCGTTGTCTCTCTGGACGGACTTGACAGAATTGAAATATGCGACGGTGAAAAAGTCTTCTCACTTGCATGGAATCAGTGCGGTGAAAAATATAACGAGCTGTTGAAGCTCGTGTTCAGCGGAGATATTAAAAAAATCGGTCACAATGTAAAAGACCTCATGGGGCTTTGCATTAAAGAAAATCTTTCTACCGAAGGCTTTATATTCGATACCGCGCTTGCCGCCTATCTCATTGAGGCAACCGACAGCGATTATTCCCTCTCCCGTCTTTCACAGGGCTATCTCGGCAGTGAAAAGCAGGGCACGGAAGCCGTCTGGCTCCTTGCGCCGATCCTCGAAAACAAGCTGAAAGAGCTTGATATGTATGAGCTTTACTGCATAGCTGAATTGCCGCTGTGTCAGGTGCTGGCGGACATGGAGAGCAGCGGTTTTCTGGTAGACAGAAAGGCGCTGTACGAATACGGCGAGAGTCTCAACGCGGATATTGACAGACTGCAAAAAAGTGTGTGGGAATATGCGGGGCATGATTTCAACATCAACTCCCCGAAGCAGCTTGGAGTGGTGCTCTTTGAAGAGCTGATGCTGCCCTTCGGCAAGAAGACAAAAACCGGGTGGAGCACCAATGCGGATGTGCTGGACAAGCTGCGCGGCAAGCATCCGATTGTAAACGATATTTTAGAATACCGCACCCTTACAAAGCTCAAATCCACCTACGCCGACGGACTTTTAAAGGTCATCGGCGCGGACGGACGGATACACACTAACTTTCAGATGACCGTCACCGCTACGGGGCGGCTTTCGTCCACCGAGCCGAATCTGCAGAACATCCCCATCCGTAAGGAGCTCGGCGCAAAGATCCGCCGTATGTTTGTGGCGTCACCCGGGAAAATTCTGGTGGACGCGGACTATTCGCAGATCGAATTAAGACTGCTGGCACATATCTCCGGCGATGAGACCATGCGGGATGCCTTTTTAAGCGGGGAGGATTTCCACACGGTCACAGCCTCCAACGTGTTCAATGTCCCGCTTGAGGAGGTAACTCCGATACTCAGAAGCCGCGCCAAGGCTGTCAACTTCGGCATTGTCTACGGTATTTCCGCTTTCTCGCTGGCGCAGGATATCGGCGTATATCAGAACGAGGCCAAAGCCTACATGGACGCATATATGGCAAAGTACCACGGAGTGCGCGACTACATGAAAAAGATCGTGGAGAAGGCGAAAACCGACGGCTATGTCTCAACGCTCTACGGCCGCCGCAGAAATCTCCCGGAGCTGAAAAGCTCGAATTTTAATATGCGCTCCTTCGGGGAGAGAGTCGCGCTGAATATGCCCATCCAGGGTACGGCTGCGGATATCATCAAAATCGCCATGGTGAATGTCTACAGACGGCTCAAAGAGGAAAAGTCGGATGCAAAGCTCCTTTTGCAGGTACATGACGAACTGATCGTCGAGTGTCCCGAGGAAGAGTGCGAAAGGGTCAAGGCGCTTCTCAAGGAGGAAATGGAAAACGCCGCTCACCTCACCGTACCCCTGATCGCCGACACCGGGAGCGGCCATAGCTGGAGTGAGGCGCATTGATGGAATACAAGATAATCAATGCAGGCGAAACGCACGTTGAACAGTTGGAAAAGCTCGAAAAAGTCTGCTTCTCGATGCCGTGGACGAGGGATTTTCTGAAAAGTCAGCTCCCGGATGACAGGCATATTTTCATTCTTGCGGCGGACGGCGATACCGTTCTCGGCTACGTGGGTATGATGTACGTGCTGGACGAGGGCTATATCTCCAACGTGGCCGTCGCTCCGGAGCACCGGCGTCAGGGTATTGCGGACGCGCTGATCACAGAGCTTTCGGAGCGCTGCAGAGCGCTTGAGCTTTCCTTTGCTACGCTTGAAGTGAGAGCCGGGAACGCTCCCGCAATTTCCCTCTACGAAAAACACGGTTTTTCTCCCGTGGGAAGAAGAAAAAACTACTATGATTTTCCCAGGGAAGATGCTATACTGATGACAAAATTCTTTTAGATAGAAGGCATTTATTTTGAAAATACTCGCATTTGAATCCACCTGTGATGAAACCGCCGCCGCCATCGTCGAGGACGGCAGAAAGATCCTTACAGACCAGATCTTTTCTCAGGCAGACCTGCACGCACTTTATGGCGGCGTTGTGCCGGAGATCGCCTCCCGGTGTCATGTGGAGTCCATCTCTCAACTGGCGCAGAAGGCCATTGATGAAGCCGGCATCACCCGGAAGGACATTGACGCGGTAGCAGTCTCCTACGCTCCGGGGCTGATCGGCGCGGTGCTGGTGGGCGTGAACTTCGCAAAATCCTGCGCTCTGGCGCTTCATGTACCGCTTATCCCGGTGCACCATATCCGCGGTCACATCGCCGCAAACTATCTCGCCTATCCGGAGCTTACCCCGCCGTTCCTCTGCCTTGCGATATCCGGCGGCAACACCATTCTTGTGGATGTGCGCGACTACACCGATATGAAAATCTTAGGCGCTACCCGCGACGACGCGGCGGGAGAATGCTTTGACAAGACCGCCCGTGTTTTAGGGCTCCCCTATCCCGGCGGCCGACCCATTGACGAGCTTTCCAAGACCGGAGACGACACGAAATATGTCTTCCCCATCTCCCATGTGGACGGGAATCCCTACGACATGAGCTTTTCGGGTCTCAAAACCGCCGTCATCAATCTTGCCCACAACTGCGAGCAGAAGGGGGAGGAGTTGGATCGGGCGTCGTTAGCCGCTTCCTTTACCAAGGCCGTGAGCGACAGCCTTGTGCCGAGAACGGTGAGAGCCGCAAAAGAGCTGGGATATAAAAAAGTCGTCGTGGCGGGCGGCGTCGCGGCGAACTCAAGAATACGCGCCGACTTCAAAAAAGCCGCCGAAGATAACGGCTTTGAGCTGTTTATCCCGCCGCTGAAGCTCTGCGGAGATAACGGCGCGATGGTAGGCGCACAAGGCTATTATGAATACTTAGCCGGTCACACCGCCGGCAGCGATCTGAACGCCTACGCAACGATGGAATTATAAAAATCAGTGAGGACGGTATGATGGGTATCCACGACGGACACAGGGAGCGGCTGAGGACGAATTTTATTGAAAACAGTCTGGACAGCTTCAATGAACTGAACAGTCTTGAACTGCTGCTCTTTTACGCCATTCCCCGGCGGGACACGAATGAGCTGGCGCACAGACTGCTGGAGCGTTTCGGTTCGCTTTACGGCGTGTTCGACGCGAGCTTTCATGAGCTCATGGAGGTGGACGGCGTGGGCGAAAACGCCGCCGCGCTCATAAAATTCATCCCGGAGATCATGCGAAAAAGCCGCATTTCCGAAACCGCCGATATGAAAGTGATCAACTCCTCCTCGGCGGCGGGGAAATATCTCGTGCCGCGCTTTCTCTATCAGGAGATCGAGATTCTCCTGATGCTTTGCCTCGATTCACAAAGGCGGGTTATCGCCTGCACCGAGATCAGCCGCGGTGTTGTTAACTCGGTCGACGCAAATGTCCGCAGGGTCGTTGAGATGGCGCTTAAATACCGTGCGTGCAGTGTCATCATCGCACACAACCACCCTGACGGCGTCGCTCTGCTTTCCAGAGAGGACGACAGTATGACGCATCTGATAGGCAGGGCACTTTCCAGCGTGGGTATCACGCTGGCAGATCACATCATCGTTGCCGGAGAAAACTATGCATCATACGCTGATTCCGGAATGATAAACCTTTATACGAATCTCTGACAGAAAGTGCAAGGCGGCATCTTTTTCGATGCCGCCCGGTTTTTTTATCTCTGTTCAGCGTTGTATGTCGGCTGAACATTAAATTCTTTTTCTTTCTGATTCATATTGCATATCATGACCCAGACATAATAAAGCTGCATGGCAGCGGAACCGAAGTACATCAGCTTCATTCCCATATATCTGTCATCCGCCATCATCATGATGCACAGCGCGCAGCCGAGCATTGCAAAGAACATGGCCCGCCACGGCTTCTGAACGGAGTAAGGGAAGCTCGCAATATAAAAGGAGGACATAATGCATACAATAAGAGTGAATATCTCCGTTGCATAATCCCACAGTACGGGATTGATCGCATTTTCCTTGTAGCAGGTAATAAGCCAGAAGCAGTAGAAAACGATCGGAAACGCCGTGAGGAAGCAGGTCGTCGCCGTTTTCGTCACATGGGGCTTATTTGCGCTTGCGAGAAGGAGCGGGAAATATATTCCGGTCATAACGCCGCCGAAAGAAAGTATTCTCAGAAACTTTGCTTCTCTGTCCACCTCACATTCCATAAGCAGCATCACCGAGCCGACGATCGTTATGATCCCGGTCAGCCAACGCAGGACAGAATATATTTTGCTGTCATTTTTAAATGCCTCAAAAAAATCCTCCGAGACGAAGTACCTTTCCTTTTGAAACTTCTTTATGAAGCCGCGAAACAGAAAGATCGAAGCTATAATAATAGCGGGAACAAGGAGGTTGAACACGCTGCGATCCACAAGCTTTTCCTCATTATAGGCAAGCATGGTCTGAAGCCAGCGAATAAAGACGCTGAATGCACCGGCACCGGCAACATAACACGATGTCTCCAGAGCGGTCATACGCAGTTTTCTTTCAAGCATAATAACGGTCTCTTTTCAATAAATTATTGTAACAGGTCTCGGATGAGCCTTGTTGGTGGGATATTTTATATTTTATACTTTTTTGCTATTTTCGTCAAGAGTGAGGAAACACCGTGAAAAGAATCCTGATAATCTGTTATGCCGTCCTGCTGTTCGCTTACAGCGCGCCTTTCCTCGGCGCATTGGTTCGCCGTCATTTTTTCCCGGAACAGGCTGACATACAAACCGTCACTCTTCTGACAGATCAGGGGGAAACAAGCCTCGGTATGACGGAGTATCTTTTAGGCGTTGTGTCGGCGGAAATGCCCGCGTCCTTTGAGCCGGAAGCGTTAAAGGCTCAGACGGTAGCAGCAAGAAGCTATACTCTGTACTGTGTGAACCGCGGCAAGCATAACGGCGGTAAGCTCTGCACAGATCCCGGATGCTGTCAGGCATATCTCAGCGACAGGCAGATGCGTCTGCGCTGGGGTACAGGCTATGAAAAATATCGCAGGAAAATTCTCGAGGCAGTCGAGGCGACCGAGGGAGAATACTTAAACTATATGGGCGCTCCGGCCGAGGCAGTTTTTCACTCCTCTTCCGCTCCCGTCACGGAAAGCAGTGAAAATATATGGAGCTATGTTCCGTATCTTGTGAGCGTACCGAGTCCGGAACGTGCCGAGAATGTACCGGACTATATAAGCTATGTCCGTCTTTCTCCCGAAGAGCTGAAAAGCGCGGTCCTGTTCGCTCATCCCGAGGCGGTCTTCCCGGAGGATGCGGCTCAATGGCTCGGAGAGATCCGCCGGGACAGCAGCGGACGCGTTGAAAGTCTTGAATTGGGCGGAGCTTCGCTGTCCGGGCGGGAAGTGCGCAATATGTTTCTTCTGCGCTCCACAGCCTTCGTTCCGGAGTTTGAAAACGGGGATTTTCTCTTCACGGTTGTCGGTTTCGGCCACGGTGTGGGAATGAGCCAATACGGGGCAAACGTGATGGCGCAAAACGGCGCCGACTATGCCTCCATACTGGCTCATTATTATCCGGGAACAACTCTCTCCCGGCCGGAGTTTAAGGAAGCGCTGATTAATTCACCTTCGGCATTTGCTTTTGTCGAATCAATCCTGTTTCTTTGAATTTATTTTATTCTCTTATATGTACAGAAGCGGAAGGTTATACCGTTTTCTTCCTGCTCCTCGCCCTCATATTCACATTCAAATGCAGGATTGCGGTCAAGATTCGGGAAAAACGCGGTAGACTGAGCATGGGCGTTTATCTTTGTCACGTAGATACGCTCAAGATCCGGGAAGAACTGCATATAGATACTTGCTCCGCCGATCACCATGCATCTTTCATACTTTTTGGCAAGCTCTATAGCCTCTTCCGTACTGTGGACTACTATCGCGCCCTCCAACTCCATATCGCGGCGGGTGACAAGAATATTTACACGATCCTTGAGCGGTTTCCCGCCGGGAAGATCTTCCAGAGTGCGCCGTCCCATAATGATCGCGTTACCCTTTGTCATTGCTCTGAAAAACGCTCTGTCGGCTTTCAGTACGATACTTTGCGTGCCCTCGGCGCCTATTCCCCAGTCGTCATTTACAGCAACAATTGCTTCCATAAATCATGCTCCCTATATGTAAAAATCGGAAATTTCGACTTTTGGCATTGTAAATTATAACACCGGCGTTTTCCCCGGTCAATTGAAAGGGGCAGTTATTTACAGAAAATTCGCAGAAAGTTTACAGCAGCAAAGCCGACCGGGTTCAGTCGGCTTTGTTCTGTAAATACTCCTCCAGCGTGACGCCCTGTTCTTTTATCTCACGGGCAGCGCTTTTGCCCACATAGCGGTAATGCCAGGGTTCGTATATTATGCCGGTTATATCGGTCGTACCGTTGGGATAACGCAGGACAAAACCGTAATCCGTGCAGTTTTCCATCAGCCACTTCTGTGTGGCGGTACGTTCCTGTCCTTCATCTAAATTTGTATAGAAATAATCTATAATATCAACAGCGAAAGCAAGCTGATGCTCGCTCGTACCCGGAACGGCAACGGATCTTGCCGCAATTTCCGGTGCTTCCTCCACGCTCACGCCCGTCTCCAGAACGCGCTTGATCTTTTTATCGAAGAGCTCCTGCTGGTATTCCTGTGTCCGGTAAGCCGAGCAGATCACCGGAAAATGTCCTGCCTCACGGCAGTCAAAAAGCATTCTTTTAAGCGCCTCGGCACAGCGTCTGTCTAGGCGAAATCCGTCCTCCACCGTTGTAAGCTGCGGTACATAGTTCTCATCTATGCTGGTCCACGGATTTACAAGTACAAGAAGAGCATCATTGTATGCCTTTGTCCGGTTTTCGACCGCAAGCGTCATTTCATCCTTGATGTTTTTGTACTTTGCGGCGGACTTTTCAAGTCCGTTAAGCTCCATGCGGACTCTCGCGGCATACACTTCGTTGACTACTGACGCTCTACTCCATTGTGAAATAAGCCCTCTATGAAAATACTCGCTCCGTATATACGTCAGCACAGAAAAAAGCGCCATAGATACCGCAGCAAACAAAACCGCTACAGTAAATCCTTTTTTTACAGATGACATAAACATTCCTTTATATTTTTAACACCTACGGAGTGTCTCCGTAGGTGTTATTTCATGTTACTTTTTGCAGTGATGCCAGGGCCACGGGCAGGGATACGGGAATGACCACACGGGAGTCGTGTAAGTCGTTGCACCGCAGGTAGTGCAGGTATAATACGGGCACTGTGTCCACTTCCGACCGACAACGCCCCAGCTCCAGCCCATTACCCAGCTATGCACGTGTTCGCAGATCCCTTCACCGTGCTCTCCTTCGCAAAGAGGCTTGAGGCAGTTGGTGCAGGTTCCGTGCTCCTTGCCGTCACATTTGAAATGTCCGGAAATGCCGCACGGGGCATAACCGTGTCCGACTGCGCCGTCCTGACAGCTGAAATGACCGCAGACCAAAAGATGAGGGATCGTCCCCATATCGGCGCCGCATTTGGAGCAGGCCGCCGTAAGGACCTTTGCGTTTTTACCGCCGCCTACATTGACGGTAAAGGAATCTATTTCTTCACCCTGTGCATTTGTCACGGTGATCTGTGACTCACCCAGACCGGAGGCATGATACTTTGCAGGAGAATCTACGAACACAGCCGCCGGATTACTGCTGACATAGGTAAACCCGTTCTTGCCGACAAGACTCTCTTTTACAGCGGTAAAGGTTCTGTCGGCATAATCAAATTCCACCGTCATAGTGTCAAAAAGGCTCCTGTCCTGCATATCGGTATCCAGAAGCTTATACAACTGCGCATTGAGATTACCCGCCATAGTCACGCTGGTTTTTTCCTGACCCTCATAGGTTTCCTTGGAATTGCCGGTGATCACCATTGTATAATGGTGAACGCTCTCTGCCGTGTCTGCAAGCACAGGAACAGCAAGAATAAACATCATAGCAAGTGCAAGAAACAGCGCTGCAAATTTTTTCATGGATGCTTTCCTCCTGACAAAATCTTATTCTGATTATATCACCGTTCGTTATGTGCTGTCTACAATTTTTAAATAGATTCTGTCAGCACTGTTTAATGACACGGATGTAGAATTCGACAGAGCGCTCGGCTGTTTCAACCCGGATATGCTCGTCATTGCCATGGATGCTGTGCAGCTCCTCTTCCGTCATATCGGCGGCGGAGAAACGGTAGACACGGTCGCTTATTTCGCCGTAGTGGCGGCTGTCGGAGCACTGAACCATGAGATACGGCGCCACAAGACAGCCCCAGGTATCGGCAACGGCGGTCGAAATGCGCTTCCAGCCCTCGCAGTCCGTTCGGGAGATGGGGCTTGGCTCCATATTATCCTCAACGCTCAGCTCAACGGAACTGTCGTTGACGGTTTTGCGGATATATTCCACAGCGGACGCGACACTGTCCTCGGGATTCAGGCGCAGATTGGAGACCATGGATACTGTGGGCGGGATCACATTCGGCTGCTTACTGCCGTTCATTTGGGTAAAGGCAACCGTGGTGCGCACAAGGGCGTTGAGCTCGCCCCCGCTCTTTTTGCAGATCATATCCAGAACACCCTTAAAGCACCAGAGATTTGCAAAAATCATCCGATATACAAAGCTTGAATGTCTGCCCAGTGTGTCGAACATTTCCAGTACCGGCTTCGTGAAGTGAGACGGGAAGGGGTGTGCCTCGACCTTTGCGCAGGCTCTGGCAGCAATTCCCACCGGGGTATGGGGTGCGGGTGCAGAGGCGTGACCGCCGGTCGAATTCACGGTATACCGGAGATTCATCATACCCTTTTCCGCAATGCCGATCAGTCCGCAGGCCTCCGATACGCCGGGGAATATATCTTTAACCACAGCGCCGCCCTCGTCGATGACCATTTCCAACTCGATCTTTCTTTCCTTAAACCATGAAACGATGGTCTTTGCGCCCGGGCCGTTGACCTCTTCTCCGCCGGAGAAGGCAAAGTAAATGTCGTTTTGCGGCTGAAAGCCCTGCTTTATGAGGTTTTCTGCGGCGGAAAGCACACCGTTAAGAGTGTTCTTGGTGTCCAGCGTTCCGCGCCCCCACATTACGCCGTCGATGATCTCGGCGTCAAAGGCGGGATGCGTCCATTTGTCGTCTTCGACCGCCACAACGTCATAGTGCGCCATCAGGACAGAGGGCTTGCCATCTCCCTTGCCCTTCCAGCGGAAAAGCAGTCCCCTGTAAGGCATACGCTGCATGGAGCAGGTCTCTGCCACATGGGGATAGAGCACCGGGATAAGGCCGATCAGCTTTTCAAATTCCGCGTCATCTTCCTTTTCGGGGTCAGCGTTGGAAACGGTTTTGCAGCGGACAAGCTGTGCAAGGGCATCCACCGCCGCAGCCCGGTCAAACTCGACTTTCTCTGTTTCCTTTTTTTCTTCCTCTTTCGGTTTGAACATTGCCGTGCGAATGAGAATAACGGCGAGGAAAACAGCGATCGCAGCAAGAATAATCCAAAGTACCATCTTATTTATCTCCTTATTAACTCAATTTTTTCCCGAAATCGACCTTCTTGAATTCTTTATAGACCTTTACTGCCATTGGGAGAGCGATGATAAAAGCAAATATATCCGACACCGGCTGGGCGAGATACACACCCTGAACACTCTCGGAAAAGAGTCGCGGAAGGATCAGAACCGTGGGGATAAACATGAGTCCCTGTCTTGCGGCGGCCAGCAGTGTCGCGCCCCAGACGCGGCCCATATTCTGATACATCATGTTCGTCAGCGTCACAAAGGCCATCAGGGTGAAGGTGATGCACTGGTATCGCAGTGCTATCGTGCCGAAGGCGACGACATCCGGGTCATCTCTGAAAGCAGCAATGAGCCGGGGAGCAAAGGCATAGCCGAGAGCACTGAGAACAGCGAGGAACAGAGAGCCGATCTTTACGCAATAGCTGTAGCTGTCCCAAACCCTGTCGTATCTCTTCGCGCCGTAATTGAACCCGCAGATCGGCTGAAAGCCCTGTCCGAAGCCGAGAACTCCCGAGACGGCCAGAAGCATGAGTTTGCTGACGATGGAGAAGGCGGCGATCGCTTCTTCGGCAAGCTCCGGGACAACAGCAGAACCCGCAGCGGAGTTGAGGCAGAGGGTCGCAAGGCTTGAAAGTGCCTGTCGGCACAGCGAAGGGAACCCTCCCTTACAGATATTCTTTAAGTAATACAGATTTGGTACGAAGTTCTGAAGTCGGATCTTCAGGCTGTCACTGCGCAGAGTGCCAATATACAAAACCGTGCAGCTTATCGCCTGACTTATCGCGGTGGCAAGCGCCGCGCCGACTACTTCCAGCTTAAGTGCGAAGATAAACAGGGGATCGAGCACACAGTTGAGAACGGCGCCCGAGACAAGTCCCACCATGGCAAATACGGCATTTCCCTGAAAACGAAGCTGGTTGTTAAGAACGCAGGAAAGACACATGAACGGAGCGCCGCAGAGAATGAGTATAAGATAGTCCTCAGCATAGGCTATGGTCCGACTGTCCACAAGTCCCTCGCGGGCGCCGAGGACCGTGAGAAGTCCGCTGCGGAACACAAGCCCGAGTACCGTAAAAAGAACGCCGGCAATAGCCGCGCTCACTCCGCCGGTGGATGCCATTTTCTCCGCGTGTTCGAGATCCTTTGCCCCCAGCGCTCTCGATATGAAGTTTCCCGAACCCTGTCCGAAGAAAAAGCCTAATGCCTGTATGATCGTCATGACCGGGAGGATAAGTCCGACTCCCGCCGTGGCCTCCGTGCCGATTCGCCCGACGAAAAAGGTGTCTGCCATATTGTACGCCGCTGTGACCATCATTGCTATGATCGTCGGGACAGCCAGCTTCCAAATGAGCTTGTTGACAGGCTCTTCCGTCATAGTCCGGTATTTCTTTTCCGTGCTTGTTTCCATGGATTATGCCGCTTTCTCATTATGTTTTATTTTATTATAGCAGATTGCAGACATCTGTGCAAATAATGAGTTGTAAATTTTTTCTGTAAATATTGTTTTGCCGTAAAATATATGATATAGTAGTGTAAATTGATTTTTCGGAGGTAAAGTTTATGGATATAAAAAACTTAAAAGAAGAACTCAAGGGTCTTGACATGGGTGTTCTTGTCACCAAAGTCACCTCGGCAGCATCCAAGATCGATCTCGACGGCGTGAAAAAGGTCATCGATGACCTCACGGACGGTGGAGAGACCTCGGAAAAGCTCAAGGGTTTAGCAAGAACAGCAAGCGACTTCGGCGGATATGTAAAGATCGTCGTGGGAGACGCTGTAAAAAGTCTTAAAAAGTAACAGCTCATGGAGAACAACGACGATATTCTTCAGCGGATGGAACGGCGCCTTATCGAGCTGGAGGAACATGACAGAAAGCGCAGAATAAGAAATATTATCGTCTGGGTCTTCGTTATTGCGGCACTCGCCGTGCTGCTGATCGTCCTTATGCCGAAGATCGAAGGCTTTGTTACGGGTTATAACAATTCTCTTATCATCATTGATAAGGTCGTGGACTCTCTCGACGGAGTGGATACCGGGAAGCTGGCCGAAACGCTCAAAGCCATCAGCGAGATCGATACTGCCAAGATCCGTTCCGTAGCCGAGACCGTTAATGAAATAAGCGAGATATTTGAACCTATAAAAGAGTTTTTCAAAAAATAAAACCGCCTCCGGGCGGTTTTATTTTATTCTAAGGCAATACCGCATAATGCGGCAAGAGCAGATGGCGAGAGAAAATGGGTTCTGATGAAGGCATTTTTTCGCAGGAATACTTTGTGTATTGCAAGAAAAAATGACAAAATCTGAGCACATTTTATCCGTCAGCTGCCGC
>JAZLGK010000118.1:0-14630 GCA_045616265.1 Candidatus Limivicinus sp.
TAAGGCAAAAAAGACAGCCGCTTTAAGCGGCCGCCTGTAAAAATGATGCGATGGTAAACCTTCAGTACCCTTTTAAGGGTTAGCAGGTACTAACCCTTATAGGGTCTGAGCAAACCACCAGTTCACTGGTGGTTATGATTACATAAAATAGTTAACTGAAATTAGTAAAAATATTATTGTTGACGAAAACAGAAAATGATTGTATAATATAAAAAATGAAGCAAGGGTAATTCTATGAAAATCTGTGTTTTTGGAGCATCCTCCGACAATCTCTCTGCAGAATACTATGAAGCCGCAGAGAAAATGGGAAGTCTGATAGCAAAATATGACAATACCCTCGTGTTCGGCGGCGGAAAAGACGGGCTGATGGGGTTCTGTGCTCTTGGAGCCGAGAAAGCCGGCGGACATATCACAGGCTTTGCCCCTTCTTTCTTTGATGAGCCGGGGATTCTATATAAAAACAGCGGAGAGCTTGTCCTGACCGATACCATGGAAGAGCGCAAAAAGCTTATGATCGATAAAAGCGATGCTTTTGTTGTTCTTCCGGGTGGATTGGGAACTTTTGAAGAGTTTTTTGCCTGCCTTACCCTGAAACAGCTCGGTCGCCATGCAAAACCTGTTGTCCTTCTCAATACGCTGGATTATTTTCAGCCGCTGTATGCCCTTATAGAGCACAGCGTTACAAATAAATTTGCAGGCAGCGATACCGCCTCTCTCTTTACCCTATGCGATACGCCGGAGCAGGCGATGGAGTATATTGAGAATTATATTCCGGTTTCCGGCAGCACAAAACGGATTTGCGAGTATTGCAGATAGATTTCGGAAACTCGGAATTTTTTCAGGAATCGATGTAACAGAATTCCTTTTTCAGCGTATATAGCAGTGAAAGAGGTTTTCAAGCAAACTGTTTCAGGTATTATTTAAAAAAATACAGAATTCAGGAGGAGATCAACATGACAGAAATCAACGATATCGAATTAGAAGAAGTCAGCGGCGGTAAAAAGAGCCCGTTTTTCATCTACCGCGTCAAGTCCGGTGACACTCTCAGCGGCATTGCATTCCACAATCATACCACGGTTCAGGAACTGCTTCGTCTCAATCGTAACATCACCAATCCAGACAGGATCGAGCTCAATCAGAAGATTCTGGTTCCCAGAGAATAATCAAAAAGCTGAAAACCAATCTTACGTTTACAAAATGATGCGGCGAAACTTTTTTCACCGTTTTTGTTGACGTGAAACAGGTTTTTAAGCATAGAATCCCAAATCTAAAAATAAGAACGGAGGAAATCAACATGGCAGAACTCAACGAGCAGGAATTAAATGAAGTCGACGGCGGAGCAGGTCGCTATTGGACCTACACTGTAGTAGCAGGCGATACTCTCAGCGAGATCGGAATGCGTTTTGGCGTTCCCTATCTGGAGATCGCTCGCCTCAACAACATCACTAATCCCGACAAAATCAGAGTCGGTCAGAAACTTCTCATGCCCGGAAACGGAAGAGTATATTAATCTGAATCCGAAACGTCCCGCCGAAAGGCGGTTCGCCATAAGGATTTACAGATTTTGAGCCGCCTTTTTTTCACCCATACTGCATAAAAAATTCCGGAAATACGACAGTATTCCCGGGATTTTATTATATTGTCTGGACAAAAAATGACTGGCTCAAAACTGCTCCGTACCTGAAAAGCCGGATTTTTTTGGCAGGACAAGGCAAATCGCCGCAGGAATACTTTGTGTATTTCAAGGCGATTTAACACAGTACTGTCGGAAAAAGACGCTTTTCAGGCTGTAAATCTCTATGGTGAACCGTCTAAAAGCGTGTGCCTTCTTTTGGGAAAGGCACACGCTTTTTTTCACATTATCAGGTGCAGTTGTTTATCGTTCTGACCATGCAGAGGTTGTAATTCCAACTGTCGGTGAGATAGGCATTTTCGATCCAGCCCATAGTCCCGTCCACGTCCTCCATGATGATAACAAAGCTGTAATCATCCTTCTGCGCAAATACCTTGACACGGGACTGATCCTTGACGCGGGCACATTCATTCCCGTCCGGTGCATCGAGCATCTTCTGCGCCTTGACAAGACCGTACTTCGACTGAACAAACAGGATCGTATCTTCTTCCGAAAGGATCATATCCTCATATTCAGGCAAAGTGAGATCTTCAAAATATTCTTCGGCAAATTCGACCATTCCCAAGTATCTTGTTAACGTTGCTATTTCCGCATCTGACTCATCATCTGCAAAAGCGGCAGCCGAAAGCAAAGAGGAGATACACAGTATACTGAGGATCAGCGCAAGAAATCTGTTAAGCTTTTTCATAACAGCCTCCCGTTATTTTTTAGTGATGCGTTTATAATAGCATCAAAACAGCGCGCGGTCAATACTATTTTGTTATTAATTGTAATTTTTAAGAAACTGTTTTGTTCTCTCTTCCCTCGGGTTCCCGAAAACAGCTTCGGGATCTCCCTGCTCAACGATCACGCCGCCGTCCATGAAAATCACCCTGTCGGAAACGGCTCTGGCAAAGGCCATCTCATGCGTAACGATCACCATGGTCATCTTCATCTCGGCAAGCTGCTTTATGACCTTCAA
Organism: Candidatus Limivicinus sp.; assembly: GCA_045616265.1. GTDB lineage: Bacteria > Bacillota > Clostridia > Oscillospirales > Oscillospiraceae > Limivicinus. The sequence goes on from JAZLGK010000118.1 coordinate 2,595, forward strand.
AACCTCACCCGTCAGCTCGGGGTCAAGAGCCGATGTCGGCTCATCAAAAAAGATAATGTCCGGATCCATGGCCAGCGCTCTCGCTATCGCCACTCTCTGCTGCTGACCGCCGGAAAGCTGGCAGGGATATACATCCGCCCTATTGGTAAGCCCCATCTGCTCAAGCAGCTCTTTTGCCTTCTTTTCCGCCTCTTCTCTGCTTCTGCCAAGCACATTGATCTGCGGGTCGGTGAGATTTTTCATTACCGAAAAATGCGGGAAAAGATTGAAATTCTGAAAAACGAGACCGAAATACCCGCGTATTTTTTTTAATGTCGCCTTATCCGAATAAACGCTTTTCCCGGTTTCATCATTTTTCGCGGCAAAAGTGCCGTTATAAATCAGCTCGCCGCTATCCATATCGGTGAGGAGAGTCGCACATCGTAAAAGTGTGGATTTACCGGAGCCGGAGGGACCGATGACCGATACGACCTCACCTTTATTCACCTTCACGGATATATCCTTGAGCACCTCTATCGTGCCGTCTCCGTCGGGAGTCGGGAAGGTCTTTCGCACATTTTTTATTTCCAGTATATTCTTTTCCATAACTGCCTCTCCCTGTCAGATTTTATAATAATCCAGCCGTTTTTCGACACGGCCCATAGCCCAGGCGACGATCGCGTTAAAGACGAAATAGAAAACGCCTGCGACCATAAAGGGAGTAAAGCTTGTCTGGGAGTTGGCGATCTGCTTGCCTATGGTGAACATCTCCTGATAGGAAACGGTGAAGGCAAGGGAAGTGTCCTTTACGAGAGTGACGACCTCGTTTGTTACGCTGGGAACGATCCTCTTGATCACCTGCGGAAGAATGATCCGCATAAATGTCTGGAATCCGGAGTAACCGAGCACCTCCGCCGCCTCGTACTGCCCCATCGGAACAGACTCGATCCCGCCTCGGTATATCTCGGCAAAATATGCGGCGTAGTTGATCGAAAAGGCTATGACCACGGGGACAAGCTTGTTTCTGGATACGGTCAGGCCGAACAGGTAGTACGGGCCGTAGGTCACGGCCAGCAGTTGGAGCATAAGGGGGGTACCCCGGAGGATGGAGATAATGACCCTCGTTATGCCGGAGACGACCTTATTTTTGCTCATTCTGAGCAAAGCCACGATCATACCCAGAGGAAGGGAAAAGAGAAGGGTCAGAAAGAATATGGCGCAGGTCTTGCCCAGACCCTCGCTCATTTTCAGAATCATTGTCGACAGCGTCATTGATGTTACCTCGTTTTATTTGCGAAAATATACGGTAGGGAATGGGCTTGCCCATTCCGCAGACTGTAGACAAAGTAGGTTTTTGTCATTGCCAACCAGTGTCGCAACACTGGTGTGGCAATCCGTTTCTCCTTAACATTGTTGATATTTCGACATTTTTGGGATACGGATTCCCACGACCAGTCTGAGGACTGGTCTCGGAATGACAGGTTTTTAGGTTTGTCTACACCTTGGGGAATGCTCTTGCCCATTCCGTAAAATACGCGCGTTTCCTTCGGAACGGTCAAGACCGTTCCCTGCGATAGACAACGGATGCCGGAAGCACCCTGTGGGTGCTTCCGGTAAGCCATTTTTTATTCCATTAAGAATACTTACGTTTGCTCTTCGATCACTCACCGAGGAAGATAAGGTTGTTGACGATATCGGGATACTTTGCGGCGATCTCGGCGTAGGTGCCGTTCTCGACCAGCTCCGCCACGGCGCCTTCGATGGCCTCGCAGAGCTGGGCATCTCCGGAGCGGAAAGCGATACCGTACTGCTCGGCGCCCAGATTCTCGTTGATGATCATGAAGCCTTCATTTTCCGCGGCATAGCTCTTTGCAACGGGGTAGTCAACGAAGACCGCGTCTACCGCCTCGCCGTCCAGCTCGGCAAAGCACTTGAGGAAGCTGTCGCAGGTGACGACATCGCTGAAGGTCGCCGCAAGGTCTGCAAGGTCGCCCTGAAGAAGAGCTTCACCGGAGGTTCCCAGCTGAACGGCGACCGCCTTGCCGGCAAGGTCTGCGGAAGAAGTAAAGCCGTTCTTTTCCTTGACGATCAGGACCTGGGTACTGTCGTAGTAGGGTGCGGAGAGAACATAACCGGCTTCCTTCATGCTGTCAAGGATCGTCATGCCGGACCATACGCAGTCACACTCAAACGCATCGAGCTGGATAAGCTTCTCGTCCCAGTTGACACCGAAGACCTCAAAGTCCCAACCCAGAAGGTCGCAGGCCGCCTTGCACACTTCAACGTCAAAGCCGGTGTATTCACCGTCGTCACCCATGTAGCTGAAGGGGGGATACTCCGCGTCAATGCCCATTACGAAGGTCTTGTTTTCGGCAAAGGCGGAAACGCTGAGAGCCATTACCATGCACAGTGCAAGAACGATAGCAAATATTTTTTTCATTTTTTTATTCTCCTTTTTTATTTCGGACACCTTCGTGTTCCTCTTTGTGGTGTTATAGTATCACACTATCGCGCTAAAGTAAAGAGGTATTTTCTCATTCTACCTATTGCACATACTGTGCAAATTTCAGATATGCAGCTTGTATATTTTATACAAAAAAACGCGTTGGACGCCATTCTCCCGCGTCTCCGAGGATCCATTTTCAAAATTTTTCAAAATCTATTGACTTCCCCCATGTATGATATTATTTGAGTGCAATACAGAAAACATTACTATTACGTTAACTATTTAAGGAGGTTTGAAAATGGAAAAAGCAAAGCTTGCAGTAATGCGTTTTGACAACAGTGATGTAATTACGGCCAGCGGCGATTCTTTTACTTTCGCAGATCTGTTTGACGGAACAGCAAATAATGCCACGATCAAGGGAACATATAACGGAAAAAACGTTGATATTACAAATACTAGCGGTAATGAGCGACTGTCAAAAGATCTGGCAGCAATTTTAAATATAGAAAAAGACACAAAAGTTTATAACAGCTTTGTTTATTCCGGCGAGGGTAAAATTGCTTTTGCTACTTTGTTTTCATCTAATAATACTAAGGGCAGAGGAGATAACGGAGATAATATCCCTGAATTAGCAGTTGTTTGGAACGGCGTATATCAATGGGTTGAAGGCAAATTCGAAAAAATTCAGTAAAAAGGAAATAAAAACATACACCTTCCCCGCGCAAGTATGCAAAAACCCCTGCGGTGTGCTCCGAAAAGAGCCGCCGCAGGGGGGTTGTTCTTTATGCAAGGATAACCTTATTGAAATTCTTCTTGCCTTTCTTTACGATCACGCCGGCTTTGAGCTCGTCGGCCGTAAAGCTCTTTGCTATGTCGGAGCACTTCACATCGTCAACGGCAATGCCTCCCTGCTGGAGGTTGCGGCGGGCGTCGGACTTGGTGGTGCAAAGGCCCGTCTTCACCAGAAGCGTCATGATGTCGATCCTGCCGTCGGTAAGGTCGGCATCGGTAAGCTCCGTGGTGGGCATATGCTCGCTGTCGCCCGCTCCGCCGAAGAGAGCCTTTGCGGAAGCCTCCGCCTTCTTTGCCTCCTCCTCACCGTGAACAAGAGCGGTGAGCTCGTAGGCAAGGATCTCCTTTGCCTTGTTGAGCTGGCTGCCTTCCCAGCCGTCCATCTCGTCGATCTGCTCAAGGGGCAGGAAGGTGAGCATACGGATGCACTTGAGAACGTCCGCATCGTCCACATTGCGCCAATACTGGTAGAAATCGTAGGGAGATGTCTTGTTCGGATCAAGCCACACAGCGCCGGAGGCGGTCTTGCCCATCTTCTTGCCCTCGGAGTTGAGGAGCAGCGTGATGGTCATGGCGTGTGCGTCCTTGCCCAGCTTTCTGCGGATCAACTCCGTACCGCCGAGCATATTGCTCCACTGGTCGTTGCCGCCGAACTGCATATTGCAGCCGTAGTGCTGATAGAGGTAGTAGAAGTCATAGCTCTGCATGGGCATGTAGTTGAATTCCAGGAAGCTCAGACCCTTTTCCATACGCTGCTTGAAGCACTCGGCACGGAGCATATTGTTGACGGAGAAGCAGGCGCCGATATCGCGGATGAATTCGATATAGTTCAGTCCCAGCAGCCAGTCGGCATTGTTGACCATCTGTGCCTTGCCCTCGCCGAACTCGATGAAGCGGGACATCTGCTTTTTGAAGCATTCGCAGTTGTGGTCGATGGTCTCCTTGGTCATCATGGAGCGCATATCGGTTCTGCCGGAGGGGTCGCCGATCATGGCGGTGCCGCCGCCGATCAGGGCGATGGGCTTGTTGCCCGCCATCTGGAGTCTCTTCATAAGGCACAGCGCCATGAAGTGACCCACGTGCAGAGAGTCGGCGGTCGGGTCAAAGCCGATATAGAAGGTGGCCTTGCCGTTATTGACCATTTCGCGTATTTCGTTTTCGTCCGTCACCTGCGCGATCAATCCGCGGGCGACAAGTTCTTCATAGATACCCATTTTCTTTTCTCCATAGTTTTCACAAAAGTATTATCATAAAAGCCCCCTGTCCCGAAGGACAGAGGGCATTGTTATGCGTTACCACCTCTGAACGTCCCTTTCTCGCAAAAGAGACCTCAGCGACTGCATGGCAGTCCCGCGCTGTACCGGGCGCCCCCGTCGCAGTCTACTTGCCGAAGCTTTCCATGCGCCGCTCCGAACCGTATTCATCCGCCCCTCCTGCTCCCTCACACCGCCCGGGAGCTCTCTGAAAGGGTAAAGGCAAACTACTTGCGTTCTTCCTCGCGTTAACAAGCGGATTATACTTTAAAAGGCATAATATGTCAAGCTTATCCGCAGTTTTTTATTGAAGAATTCACAGCTCCATATTCTCATACTGATTCTCATTAATGTGTTATCTGACGGTTTTCGATTTCAGTACTCAGCGTTTCCCAAAGCCTGACTATCTTTTTAAGCCGTTCCGTATCGCTTTTTATCATGCTATCTTTATGCCCTCTCTTATGACAGATTCGTAAAAGGGCGTATTCCTGTTGACCTCCCGAAGTTCAAAAACATCGGCATTTTTCCCTGTGATCTCGCGCAGGTCTTCAGCAAACGCAAATATATTTCTTCCCTCAAATAATTCGCCGCCGACAACGATTACATCAATATCGGAAAGCGGTGTTGCTTCGCCTCTTGCATAGGAGCCGAACAGCAGAGCATATTCGGCACTGTATTTACAGAGAAGCTGTCTGATAACTGTCTCAATTTCCGTTATTGTCAGGACCGACATTGTTCAAAGCTCCTTTCATTTTAATATATTATACACGAAGAGCGGGATAACGATCAGTTTTTCTTAAATTTACGGACTGCCGCTTTTTCTTTCCGGAAGCTTTCGCAGGAGGCAAGCTGTTCCTTTGCGCTTGCGAGCGTCAGCTCGCTTATATTATCCCCACCGTGGAGACGGGCAAGCTCATAGGCTCTGCCGTCGTCATCGAGCATATCCACGCGGGTATAGGTTCTGCCGTTCTTTTCTTCTTTCTTAATAAGGTACTGATGGTCGCCCATCGCGGCGATCTGCGGGAGATGCGTCACGCACATGACCTGACGTCCCTTTGATACCGTATAGAGCTTTTCCGCCACTCTCTGTGCGGCAATTCCCGAGACACCGGTATCGATCTCGTCAAAGATCATGGTGCCGACGGGGTCGTTTTCGGCGAACACGTTTTTCATGGCCAGCATGATGCGGCTCAGCTCACCGCCGGAGGCTATTTTGCTGATTCTCCCCGGCTCCTCTCCCGCGTTGGCGGACATCAGAAAGCGCACGGAGTCGATACCCGTTCTGTCAAAGCCGGTCTCATTGTCGATCGGAGTGAATTCGACAGAAAATCTCACCGACGGCATACTCAGGTCCTTCAGCTCATTTACTATTCTCTTTTCAAGCTCCGCCGCCGCTTTTTTTCTTCTTTCGGAGAGCTTTTTCCCCTCCTTCAAACAAATCTGCTTCTGAGCGGCCAGGTCTCTTTCGAGCTTCACTATCCTGTCGTCGGCATATTCTATGTCATCGAGCTTCCGACGGCATTTATCGAGATATTCGCTCAGCTCGTCGGCAAGTCTCCCGTATTTTCTTTCGAGCTTGCCGATCTGAGAGAGACGGCTTTCGATATTGTCGTATTCATCCGGGGAAAAGTCGAGACTTTCCATAAAGTCCTTCAGTGTTTCGGAGGCGTCTGACAGAGTGAAGGCGGCATCGTTAAGTCCCGACACGGTTTTTTCCAGCTCAGGGGCAAAGGCGGAAGCTCTGCCGGCATAATAGGCGGCGTTCTGCGTAAGGGAAAGAGCATTGTCCTCCCCGCCGCAGAGTGCTCCGATCGCGGCTTCCAGTGCTTCGGTCAGTTTTTCCGAATTATGGAGCAGATCCCGCCTTGCGGAGAGCGCGTCCGACTCGCCGACCTTTACATCCGCCCGCTCCAACTCTTCGATCTGATAAGCAAGGCTGTCTCTCAGTCTCTCCTTCTCCGCATTGTCCATGCTGAGGGAGTCTATTTCTTTCCGGATCGACCGGTATTTTTCGTATTCCGCACGGTAGAGAGCATATTGCTCCGAAATAACAGCAAAACTGTCCAGATAGAAAAGGTGGCGCTTCTCGTCCATGAGCTGCCGTCCGTCATTCTGCCCGTGGATGTCCACCAGTAAAGCCGCAAGCTCCTTAAGCTGGGCGGCAGTCGCGGGAGAGCCGCAGATGCGGCAGGCGCTCTTGCCGTCGGAGGCAATCCGGCGCTGGATGATAAGCTCACCGTCACAGTCTATTTCATTCTCATTAAGCCATTTTTCACAGCCCTCGGCATCGAAAACGGCGGTGACCGTCCCCTTGTCCGCCCCGCGCCGCACAAGCTCCTTGCTCACTCTCTCGCCCAGTACGGCGCCGATTGAGTCGATGATAATGGATTTACCCGCACCGGTCTCGCCGGTGAGAATATTGAGTCCCGCGGAAAACTCTATATCGGCTTTTTCAATAACGGCTATGTTTTCTATATGAAGTTCGTTTAACATGGGACAAGCCCCCCGGCTAAATCAAAAAAGTTCCTCTATCTCGCGGTAAAGTCTCTGCGCCATTTCGTTATTGCGCATGGCAAGAAAACCGGTATCATCACCGGCAAGCGTTCCGACCAGCCCTTCGACCTCCATGTTGTCCAGAGCGGAGCAGCAGGCGTTTGCCAGGCCCGGCAGAGTTTTCAGAACAACGATATTCTGCGCCACGTCATAGGAGACCAGACTCTCCCGGAAGATTTTTCGAAGGCGCGGACTGAGATCCTCGGCTTCGTTTTTTTCGGGCGCTGTATACCTGTATTTTCCGCTCTCCCCCAGTTCCTTGACAAGTCTCATATCCTTGATGTCTCTGGAAAGCGTAGCCTGTGTGCTTCTTATGCCTCTCGCAGCCAGTGCCTCCAAAAGCTGATTCTGCGTCTCAATATCCTGTTGATTGATGATATCAAGAATAACGCTCTGTCTTCCCGGTTTCATTCGCCGTTCTCCTTTTTCAATATGTTCTTAGGCAATTGTAAAACTCCGTTTTACAATTGAGAACTCGCGCTTATTGCGACTCGCCAAGAGCCGCCTGCGGCGGTTGCTCGCTTGCATGGCACCTGCGGGTGCCCACGCATTCGCTTAACGCTCATTTGGTCGGCGCGAGGGCTCACTTTGCTCGCCTCAGGGTGTTTTTGAGGCGGCAAAGCTGCCTCAAAAACGGATTTGAATTGAATAATTCGACTTTTACAATCGCCAACAATATGTTCTCATTAAAACTCATATGAGTTTATTATATGCGATTTCAAAAAAGCTCTTATTGCCGAGGTCTGCCATCACCGTATAGTGTGCCGAGCGCTTCACCTTCAGTATATCCCCGTTAAGAATGTCGCATACAGGATTTCCGTCCACGGAAAGATAGGCTCTGCGTCCGTGAAGGCGCTCGGTCTTGATCTCGATCTCCTTGTCGGGAGCCAGCACAAAGGATCTCGCTCCCAGAGCATGGGGACAGATCGAGCTTATGATGATATTTTCCGCGTCCGGCTCAACGATCGGACCGCCGGCAGACATGGAATAGCCGGTAGAACCCGTAGGGGTGGAAGCGATCACACCGTCTCCGGAAAAGGCGGTAATAACATCCCCGTTAAAGGATGCCATAATATTGATGCAGTCGCCGTAGCCGTGAATGACCGCGTCATTGAGAGCACAGTCGGAACATATGATCTCCCCCGCACGCAATACCTGAATATCCAGCTTCATTCTCCGGCTGTATTTCACTTCGCCTTTTGCGGCTTTGACGATCAGTTCCAGTTCATTTCTCTCCAGATGCGCCATAAAGCCCTTTGTGCCGAGATTGACGCCCAGCAGAGGGATCTCGAAGTCATGTGTCTTTCTCGCGACGGCCAGGATCGTCCCGTCGCCGCCGATGACGATAGCCAGAGAACAGTCCCCGGCAGCGGCGGAAATATCCCCGTACTCTATTCCCGCCGGGAGCTGCGCCTCTCCGGACTCGGTAAAAACAGGGCAGACGGCAGTTTCAAAGCCCTCACTGCCGAGAATGCTCACAGCCTCTTTTGTTGCTTCCAGATCAATATCCCGAAAGGGATTGGGACATACAGCGATCATAGCGATCCCCCGAAACTGTTATTATAATTCTTTTATCAGAGTGCCTTATGAGATGCCTCCACCACAGCGGAGACATCGATCTCCGCGCCTTCTCCGACGCGGTTTTTCATCCAACAGATATATTCGATATTGCCCTCCGGCCCTTTTATGGGCGAAAAGTCCAGTCCCATGACCGTAAGGCCGATCTCCGGAGCAAAATCCAGTATGCCGCGTACAACGCTTTCATGCACCTTTTCATCCCGGACGACACCTTTTTTGCCGACTTCTTCGCGCCCGGCCTCAAACTGGGGCTTGATAAGGCAGATGATATCCGCATCCTCTTTCAGAAGATTTTTTACGGTCGGAAGAACAAGACGAACGGAGATAAAGGACACATCCATGACCGCCAGATCAAGCTTTTCCGGGATCTGCTCCTCAGACACATATCTTAAATTGGTACGTTCCAGATTCACGACCCGTTCATCGCTCCGGAGTTTCCATGCAAGCTGTCCGTAACCCACATCCACGGCGTAAACTTTTTTTGCTCCGTGCTGTAAAAGCACATCCGTAAATCCGCCGGTGGAGGCGCCGCAGTCGATGCAGGTCTTCCCTGCGGGATCGACGGGAAAGACTTTGAGCGCCTTATCGAGCTTATAGCCGCCGCGGCTTACAAAGGGCAGAGCGTTTCCGCGCACCTCGATCTCGGCGTCCTCACTGACCGGCATTCCCGGCTTGTCCGCACGCTGACCGTTTACGAAAACAAGCCCACTCATGATCGTGGTTTTGGCCCTCTCCCGGCTGTCTGTAAAGCCCTTATCGAAAACGAGCTGATCCAGTCTGATTTTTTTCATGTTTTCCTCGAATCAGTTTTTTCTGTTTGCCAAAGAATCCGCCAGCTCGCAAAGGAACTGCGTATCCTCAAAAGCCTCCGAAAGGACGGTCTTGGCAAACTCCGTCAGCTTATCGACGGTCTTTTTGCAGCCGTCCAGTCCCATAAGTACCGCGTATGTGTTCTTGTGCTCCTGCGCATCGGAGCCGATGGGCTTTCCAAGCTCTTCCGCCGTACTCGTAACATCCAGCATATCATCCCTTATCTGGAACGCCATGCCGATCGCTGCGCCGTAATGCCCCGCCGCCTCCATCATAAGCTCCGTACCGCCAGCCGCCGCAACGCCCATCTGACAAGCCGCAACTAAAAGAGCTCCTGTTTTCCGGCTGTTGATCTCCGTCAGCTCCTGCTCGCTGAGGTCTCTTCCCTCCCAGAGCATATCGAGATACTGACCGCCGCACATTCCGTCAATGCCCACGGCGTCTGCAAGAATCTCAGCGCATTTTGCGCGGTTTTCCGCAGGCAGCTCGGAGCGGAGAATACTGCCGAATGCCTCCGCCTGCAGAGCGTCGCCCGCCAAAGTCGCGGTGCATTCGCCGTACACCACATGGTTTGTAGGTTTGCCGCGGCGCAGATCGTCATTATCCATGCAGGGCAGATCATCATGTATGAGACTGTATGTATGCAGCATCTCGATCCCGCAGGCCGCTGGAAGTGCTTTTTTTATATCGCCGCCGCAAATGCGGCAGAATTCCAGCATGAGCATCGGCCGGATGCGCTTTCCGCCGGCCAAGAGACTATACCGCATGGACTCTGCCAGTCCCTTCTGCGGCATTTTCAAAACACCCGCAGCGCACTTATCGAGCTCCTCCTCGATCATTTTTTTATACTCATCCGCACTTATCATAGTTATGGCCATCCCTTTCCACTCTGTTTCAAGGCACAAAATGACCACGAAAAGGGATGGTCATAAATTGTGCCATGCTTTTCTCTTGCCGCGTCATCGGCGAGAGAAAAGCGGCTTTTAATATGGAAAGTTGAAACTTGTTTCAACCTTCTTTATCCTCAAACGGCAGCTCTATCGGGCTGCCGTCCGTTCCTTTTTTCAGTTTTACGACCTTCTGTTCCGCTTCGTCGAGCATTTTGGTGCACTGGGAGATCAGCGCCGTCCCTTCCTCAAAAAGAGCGAGAGTATCATTCAGCGGCATATCTCCGGACTCGAGATGCTGCACGATCTCCTCAAGCCGCGCCATGGACTGTTCAAAGTTAAGTTTTTTTGCTGCCATAACTACCTCTTTTTTATTGCGGATACACTCTCTACCGTGCATCCCGCTGTTCCGTCACTGACTCTCACGGAGATCCTGTCCCCGGGTTTAAGCTGTGACACGCTTTTTATGAGCTCTCCGCCTTCATCCGACGCAGTGCTGTAGCCGCGGGAGAGGACTTTCAGCGGACTCATGGCGTCCAGAGAAGCCGTAAGCCGTATAAAGCTCTGTTTCTTTGCGTTTAGCTGTCTCTCCTGCACGGCTGTCAGAGCATCTCTCAGCCTGTCCAGCTCCATCCTTCTGAAATCAACCGAGGCAGCAGGATCACGCATGACTCTTGCATTACTCAGAGCATCGAGTCTTCCGCGCAGAAAAGAAAGACGTTTATGCATTGCCTGAGAAAAACGCACACTGTATCCTTCGATCAGTTCCGTCTGCTCTGCACAGTCAGGTACGGCGATCTCGGCGGCATTGGAGGGCGTCGAGGCCCTTGCATCCGCCACATAGTCGGAGATCGTAACATCCGGCTCATGTCCCACGGCGGAGATCACTGGGATCTCGGAAGCATATATGGCTCTCGCCACACGCTCGTCATTGAATGCCCATAAATCTTCGATCGACCCGCCGCCGCGGCCTGTGATGATAACATCCGCTATCTTATACTTATTGGCATAGCGTATCGCACCGACGATCTCGGGCGGCGCCTCGACTCCCTGCACACGCACCGGCAGCAGAAGCACCTTGCTCATCGGCCAGCGTCTTGACAGTATTTTTATCATGTCATGCACCGCCGCTCCGGCTTCGGAGGTAATGATCGCTATTCTCTCCGGGACCATCGGCAAGGGCTTTTTATGGCTTCGGTCAAAAAGTCCCTCCCCGTCAAGCTTTTTCTTAAGCTGTTCAAAGGCAAGCTGCAGATCCCCCGTACCCTCCGGGAGGATACCGGTGCAGATCAGCTGATACGCCCCGTCACGCGTATATACACTGAGCTTACCGCTGCAAAGCACAGCCATGCCGTTCTCGGGTCGAAACCTCAGTTTTGACGCATTGCCGCGAAAAAGCACACAGCGGAGACTGCTCTCACTGTCTTTGAGAGTGAAGTAATGATGCCCCGAGGGATAGACCTTATAATTGGAAAGTTCGCCGCGCACACATACATAGTCAAACTCCGGCCGGCCCTCAATAAGCAGCTTTACCGCCGTGTTGAGCTCGGTGACGGTAAGAACCGGGTTTTCCATGCTCATCTGCCGAACGGATCGTCAGCGATCTCCGTATTCTTCGGAAATTCACCCTTCATAAAGCCGCCCAGTACGCCGTTGACAAAGGCCACGGTATCCGGGTCATCATACCCCTTATCCAGCTCGACCGCTTCATTGATCGCCGCGGAGGGGGGGACGTCTT
>JAZLGK010000119.1:0-3649 GCA_045616265.1 Candidatus Limivicinus sp.
CATTTTTCACTTATAAAACCTCCTATTATTCTGTGATGCGGTTGGCAAACCCACATCACTCTATACCGGGAGGTTTTATTTGACAAGGCTTTTTTTCCCACCCCTGGCAGAACCAGGGGTTTTGTCAAGCTAAAGCGCCAATTATACTCCGCAGGAGCATTGAAATCTCCCGCGGAGTATTTTTTTACTCTATCCCGAGCACCTTGTAATCCTGCGCTTCCACGGCAGCTTTCAGGGTCTCGTCGCTGACATCGGTGACCTTCACGACCGCGTGGTTTTTCTCATGGCTGACCTCGATGACCTCTACACCCTCGATGGCTTCCAGACATTTTTTCACTCTGGCTTCGCAGTGAGGACACATCATGCCGTCGATTTTCATGGTTTTTTCCATAGCTTTCTTCTCCTTTTTATGATGAACTTTTATTGGTTTATCGTTTTTCGTGTCGCGCATATCGAAAAGATTGAGCCGCAGGGCGTTGGATACGACAAAGAAGCTGGAAAGGCTCATGGCCGCCGCGCCGATCATGGGACTCAATGTGACGCCCACGCCCGACAGCACACCCGCCGCGATGGGGATGCCGACGCTGTTGTAGAAAAACGCCCAGAAAAGGTTTTGCTTTATATTTCTCAGCGTGGCGCGGCTGAGACGTATTGCCGCGGCAGCGTCTCGGAGACTTCCGTGCATCAGCACAACATCCGCCGCATCAATAGCGATGTCAGCCCCCGCACCGATGGCGATACCCACATCTGCCCGGGTGAGCGCGGGCGCGTCGTTTATTCCGTCGCCGATCATGGCGGTTTTCCCCTCGGCGGAAAGCTTCCTTATTACGCTCTCCTTGCCGTCCGGGAGGACTCCGGCGATCACCTCGTCGATCCCGGCCTCTGCGCCTATCGCCTCGGCTGTGCGCTTATTGTCGCCGGTCAGCATGACGACGCGAAGCCCCATGTTTTTCAGCTCACTGACTGCATCGCGGCTGTCGGGCTTTATCGTATCCGCCACGGCGATGATACCTAAAAGCCTGTCGTCGGCGGCGAATAACAGCGGCGTTTTGCCCTGAGAAGCCAAGTCTGCAGCGATGCTTTCGCATTTTTTGTTTACACTCAGTCTGCTTTTTATAAAGCTGAGACTTCCCCCGGAGAGCATGACGCTTCCGATGCTGCCTTCAAGCCCGTTGCCCGGGAGCGCGTGAAATTCGCTGGCCGGGGAGAAAGAAACGCCGTTTTCGTCCGCATAAAGCATGATCGCCTTTGCAAGCGGGTGTTCGCTCATACTCTCAAGCGCGGCGGCGCATCTCATGAGCTCACCGGCGCTGCTGCTGTCATCGGGAACAATGTCCGTGACTCTCGGCTGACCGGAGGTGACGGTGCCGGTCTTGTCGAGCACAACGATCTCCGTCCGTCCGGTGTTTTCAAGGGAGGCGGCGGTTTTGAAAAGAATACCGTTTTTTGCGCCCATTCCGCTGCCAACCATGATGGCAACCGGCGTTGCAAGTCCTAAAGCGCAGGGACAGCTGATAACAAGCACCGAAATTCCGCGCCCGATGGCAAAGCCGAGATCCTTCCCTAAGAGAAGCCATACGATCATTGTAACAGCCGCAATCGACATGACTGCCGGCACGAAAATCCCGGAGACCTTATCCGCTGTTTTTGCTATCGGAGCTTTTGTGGCGGCGGCGTCGCTCACCATGCGGATGATCCGGGAAAGCGTCGTATCCTCTCCCACGCGCACGGCGCGGCAGCGGATGAAGCCGACCTGATTGATCGTCGCGGCAGAGACGCTGTCGCCAACGCTCTTGTCTACGGGGATGCTCTCGCCGGTGAGGGCGGACTCGTCCACCGCCGTCCCGCCGTCCAGAACAACCCCGTCAACGGGGATGCTCTCGCCGGGACGGACAGCAAAGATATCTCCCTGCATGACCGATGCCACCGGGATGACCTGCTCCTTTCCGTTTCGCAGAACCGTCGCGGTCTTGGGAGCCATATTCATAAGTCCTTTGAGCGCGTCAGTCGTTTTGCCCTTGGAGCGTGCTTCCAGCATCTTGCCGACGGTGATAAGCGTCAGGATCATCGCGGCGGATTCAAAGTAGAGATCGTGCAGATATTTCATCTGTCCCGCTTCATCGGCGGCGGTCATGGCAAAGAGTACAAAGGTGCTGTAAATGAACGCGGCGGAGGAGCCGAGCGCGACCAGCGTGTCCATATTCGACGCGCCCCTGAAAAGCGCCTTATAGCCGCTTGTGAAGAATTTGCCGTTGATTATCATCACGGTGACGGTGAGAAGAAGCTCCGACAGAGCGATCGCAATGCAGTTGCCCTCAAAAAATTCCGGCAGAGGCCAGCCCCACATCGTATGCCCCATCGAGAGATACATGAGGACAACAAGAAAGCCGAGGGAGGTAAAAAGCCGTTTTTTCAGCGCCGGCGTAGCTTTATCTTCCAGAGAAGCGGCGTCACCGGAGATGTTCTTCTGTTCCGCGCCCTTGACGCTTGCACCGTAACCGGCGGCCTCGACTGCGGCAATGATCTCCCCGTCGCTCGCCGTGCCCTCAACGCCCATGGAATTGGTAAGCAGACTCACCGCGCACTCATTAACGCCCGGAAGCTTTGAAACCGCCTTTTCCACCCGCGCCGAGCACGCCGCACAGCTCATGCCCGTAACACTGAATTGCCTCATTCTATCATACTAACCTCTAATACAAATAATTGAATCCTTCCTGTGAGAATTATGTCATGCTTCGTTGTGGGTCTTGACCATATATCTCCATTATGCTCTGCGACCTCCGCCTTGCCTGACGCAATTTTCCCTCGGAAATCTTCTAATTCTTTCTATCAGAGCTTAGTATCACCGCCCTTTCCTATTATAATCTGTTATTTTTTCTATTATATTCCACTGTGAAAAATAGGTCAAGGAGAGAATATGAAGTTAAAACCTTGTAAGTTTCGAAAAAGGTGTTATACTGCATTCAGAATGTTAATTCCGTGAACAGATCAGCAAGGAGAAAAGTTATGGAAAAACTAACTGCGGAAATTGAAAAAATCCTGACGGAGCGTTTTTCAAAGGATACTCTTATAGCCTTGGCAACCTGTGAAAACAATATGCCATCTGTCCGTACTGTTGACGCATATTACGAGAACGGCACTTTTTATGTTTTAACGCACGCATTGTCAAATAAAATGAAGCAGATCGAAAAAAATCCGAATGTGGCAATTTCCGGCGATTGGTTTACCGCAAAGGGCAAAGGGCTTAACCTGGGGTATTTCGGCAAAAAAGAGAATAAAGAGACAGCGGATAAAATGAGAAAATACTTTGCCGCGTGGATAGATAACAGTCATAATAATTTTGAGGATGAAAATACGATCATTCTGCAGATAAAGCTTACGGAGGGAGTATTGGTTTCCGATAATCAGTGGATTCAAATAGATTTCAGCAACGTATAAACTCCGAAAAACATTTTTTCCACGTAAAAATGTGAGTATGATACAAAATACATTGTATTTTTGTAAAACAAGGGCAATACCGCATAATGCGGCAAGAGCAGATGGCGAGAGAAAATGGGTTCTGATGAAGGCATTTTTTCGCAGGAATACTTTGTGTATTGCAAGAAAAAATGACAAAATCTGAGCACATTTTATCCGTCAGCTGCCGCAG
>JAZLGK010000120.1:0-7732 GCA_045616265.1 Candidatus Limivicinus sp.
CGGACAAGCCTTTATGGTTTTTATAATTTTTTAGGAGGAAAACAAAATGAAAGAATTCTGGAATGTGGTTCAGGCAGTATTTGCGGCGCTGGGCGGATGGCTCGGCTGGTTTCTCGGAGGATGTGACGGTTTGATTTATGCCCTTGTTGCCTTTGTAGTTATTGACTACATCACAGGCTTCATGTGTGCCGTCTCGGATAAAACGCTCTCAAGCTCTGTGGGGTTCAGAGGCATCTGCCGAAAGGTACTCATCTTTCTTCTTGTAGGCATTGCCAATATCCTCGATACCAATGTAATCGGCACCGGCTCTGTTCTGCGGACGGCAGCAATCTTTTTCTACATCTCCAATGAGGGCGTGTCCCTTCTGGAGAACGCCGCCCATCTCGGACTGCCTGTTCCCGGAGCTGTGAAGGATGTGCTTGAGCAGCTCCACAACCGTGCCGAGAAAGGAGCGGACGATCATGGGCAGAGCGAGTGATGTTGTAGCCATCGCACTTGCGGAAGTCGGATATGTCGAGAAGGCTTCAAACAGTGCTCTCGACAGTCCTTCTGCCAATCCGGGCGGTGCAAATTATACCAAGTACGCCCGTGACCTTGCCAATGCCGGATACTACAACGGGAATAAGAACGGCTATGCCTGGTGCGATGTGTTTGTGGACTGGTGTTTCTTCAAGGCCTAAAAAGGTGACTTTGTCTACTTTTTAATGAGAATCATGAGCTTCACTTTATACGGAGCTTTGATCGAAAAGACAGATGCATTACGCAAAAAAGATACCGCAGCACAATGAATGCCGCGGTATCTTTTTATTATAATCATTTTCAGGCTTTCTTTTTGCCTTTGAAGAGATAGCCGATGAACATTACAACGGCGAAGAAAATCAGGTAACCCAACACCTGCTGGTAGCCCTTGCCGATCCAGCAGCAGTAGACCATGAAGCAGCAGCACAGGATGCCGAGTATCGGCAGGATGTAACGTTTGAAGGTGCCTTCGTTCTTGTCACCCTTGACGATAAGCGCGATGAACATGGGGATATACATGGCGTAGAGGTTGACGATGGATATCTCGTCCGGCTCCCATGCCAGCCACATGCAGTTGTGCAGACCGCCCATGAAGTCGGGACCGTACATCCACATGACAGCGGTCCATGCGTACCAGAAGCCGGCGAACATCATGCCGATGATGGTGGACTTGATGGTGAAGCCGTTCTGTTCATCAATGTTGCCGTAGAACTCAGGGCGGGGACCCATGCCGCGGGTGGAAACGGAGTACATACCGCGGGAAGAACCCATGATGAGCCCGTTCATAACGCCAAGGCAGCCGACGGAGATGAAGGCATAGACTATTGTGCCTATGGTGTTGCCGAAGATGTTGGAGAATGCGATCTTCGGGAGCTTTTCACCGAGAGGCCATGTGCCGATGATAGTCTCGACATCGCCGACAGAGCTCATGGCGAAGATGTACAGGCAGTAGAGAACGGTGCAGAACAGAGCGCCGAAAATCAGAGCCAGAGGCAGATTTTTCTTTGCGTCTTTAAGCTCGGAGTTGATGGAGGTGGCAATTATCCAGCCCTCATAAGCGAAGGCGAAGGAGGCAACACCGGAGAACACACCCTGAAACGCGGTCGTACCGGCAACGGCTTCCGCATATTCGGGAGTATTGACATAGTTAAGGACCGCCTGGGTATTACCGGTGCTCAAGCCCACAATGATGCCCACAACAGCCATCAGGCACAGGGGGATGAGCTTGAGAACGGTCATGCTGACCTGCAGCTTACCGGCAAGCTTGGGGGAGATGGCATTGATGCCGTAGCCGATCATAAGGAAGCCGGCGCCCAGACCGAGAGCTTCGGAACGGACGGTGCCGGTCACAAAGAAGTCGAGCGCGGGGATATCAAAGAGCGCAAGGAAAAAGACAGCGGAGAAAAACGCGAGCATCGCGGCAAGGCAGGGATAATAGATCGTGGTCATAAACCAGCCCACATAATAGGAATATGTGGGGCCGAGAGCGACCTCCGCATAGTCGACAACGCCGTTTACTTTTTCATACTTTGAGCCGAGCTGAGCAAAGACGAGGGAGCAGATAATGCAGATCAGACCGACAATACCGACGACCAGAACGCCCTGAAGCATATTGCCCTTGGTCAGTGCCAGAACCTTACCGCCCTTGATGAAGACACCGGAACCGATAACGATACCAATGACCATCGCTATGGCAGTCGGCAAACCGTAACGTTTTTCCATAGTTTTTTCTTCTTTCTTTTACGATTTACAGTGATGCACTGTATGAATGTGAGTATAATACAGAATTCCGCCGGTTGTCAACAAAAATGTGAGTAAACCATTAATGATCGTACAACTTTGTTTTTTAAAACAGGAAATCCGCAAGCTCCTGCACGGTTTTGAAATATAATGCACAATTTGAGCGCATAAAACCCTCAATTTCGGGGATATCATTGCTCCAGCCAACTGCGGCAAAATTCGTACCGGCCGCCGTTGCCATATCATATCCCGGCTTCAGGTCGTCCAGCATCAGGATATCCGACGGCTCCAGATCAAACCGGCGCATGATCTCCTGCAGAGAATAGGGGGCGGGCTTGCGTTTTTCCGTCGGCAGCTCCCAGCCGAAGACCGCATCCGGTTCCGGCAGACTGTTTGCCTTATAGTCGCGCCGAATGTTATAGTCAAAGCTCCAGGAGGACACGCAGACAAGACCGCCCTCCGCCGTCTGTCTCTCCATGATATCCCGTATTCCGTCATAAGCGCTCGGAATATGGTTTTCCACGTAATCCTGCCAGAATTTCGTCTCGTCCAGAAGCATTCCGTCATCCATCCCGTATACGCTTCGGCACATTTCCACGAAGCCGAAATCAAAATTCATTTTCAGGTATTCCTCAAAAGAGCAGACCTTTCCGGGAAATCGCAGATCGAGATACTTCTGAAAGCAGGGATGGTGTATCGTCGCGGTGGAGTTCACAACGGTGTCGTCATGGTCAAAAACAAGGCACTTATATTTCATCTTTGGAGCTCCTTATAATTAGAAATTAGGAATTAGGAATGAGGAATTAATGTGTCGGCTTTGCCGACAATTATAATGACGCGAAGCACCATAATTCCTAATTCATAATTCATAATTCCTCATTTAATAAAAGGTTGCTACGGGTTCTGCGGGGGGATCGCATTCCTCGTGGGAAATATAGGTCAGCACGGGACCCTTGCGGTTGTAGGCACGGGAGAATTTCCAGTTGATCTTTGCGGTGAGACTGATCCATGTATCATCCTTTAAGGTCTCAGCGCCGTCCCAGTTGCAGACAAAGCCCGCAAACTGTATATCCTCCACGCAGCAGGTCATCACATGGCGGCCCACGATAAAGGTGTGCGCCTGCATTTTTTTCCTTTTCAGAGCGCGGCACTTGAAATGTACGGTCTTGTCCTCATATTTTTTCGGTTCTTCGCCGATGTCTCGATACCACTCGGCAAAGTCGCTGTCACCGATTTCAATAACCGGTGCATCGATATCAAAGGGCAGAGGATCCTGTATCTCGTCATACTGTACTCTTCCGCCCTCGAATTCGTAGGCGATATCCGCGCGGCGGGAGGCGGCACGGACGATCTTATGATAATCCATCATCTCATAGGAGGGCTTGAAGCGGTTGAAAACGACCAGCTCCGCGCTTTTAAGCTTGTCGTAAACAAGATTGCGCATATTGCTGTTATAGGTGAGGAAGGTGCCCGCATCGGCGAACATGAACTCCTGATATACCATCCAGCCCTCCGGCATGGCGCTGTACAGCTGATCGAGCATCCACATACCGTTATACTCGATGACAACGCGCTCACTCTCGGTCTCGGCGAGGAATTTTGTCAAGGTCTCGGGCGTAAGCTGCTCCGGGCCGTCAACGGTACGGATGAAAACGCTTTTGTCGGCGAACTGATCCGGGGCGTATTCCTCTTCGCCCTCCTCACAGACCAGAAGCAGGGTGCGCTCGCCCTTGCAGAAGCGCTTGTCCTCTAAGGTCTCCTGTATGAATTTTGTTTTACCGCTTTCCAGAAAGCCGGTAAAGAGATATACGGGGATGTCGTTGTTGTTACTCAAGCTCAAACAGCTCCTTCAGCGCTTTTTCGTTCAGCTTTGATCCGATCACGCAGAAACGTCCGGTGACGGCGGCGGCGCCGCGGCGAATGTCGCATTCCTCGGGAACATAGTCAAAGTACAGCCACTCGCCGTCGCTGGCATCCACAATGCCCTTGGAGCGCAGGACAAAGCCGTATTTTTCGGAATCGTTCAGCGCGTCGAGGATCTTTTTAAGACTCTCGGCGGTAAATTTCTTCGCCGTCTCACTGCCCCAGCTGGTGAACACCTCGTCGGCGTGGTGATGATGGTGATGCTCGTGATCATGATGGCAGCACTCGTGTTCGTCATCGTCGTCATCGTGTTCGTGATGGTGATGGCAGCACTCGTGTTCGTCATCATCGTCATCGTGGTGGTGGCCGCAGCAGCAGTTGCCGTTTTCGTCGTAGTGATGATGGTGATGTTCCTGTGCCTCGTGCTCCGCGTGTTCCATTTCACGCTTGAGAACATCCTCATCCATGGTCTCGCGGATCGCCTCGCCGCCGATCTTATCCCAGGGAGTGGTAATAAAGCGGGCGGTGGGATTGAGCTCTTTGAGAAGTCCCAGAGCGGTTTTCAGCTTTTCATCAGAGGCGGTGTCGGTTCTCGAAAGAACGATAAGATCGGCGCTTTCAACCTGGTCGTTGAAGAACTCGCCGAAATTGCGCATATACATCTTGCACTTGCCGGCATCCACGACCGTGCATTTTGCGCCGATCTCCGCACCTTCGACGCGCTCGACAGCCTTGGCGACGTCGCTGAGCTTGCCGACGCCGGACGGCTCAATGATCACGCGGTCGGGCTGAAACTCGTCAATGACCTTCTTGAGCGCCTTGGTGAAGTCGCCCACCAGCGTGCAGCAGATACAGCCGGAATTCATTTCGGAGATCTCCACGCCCGCATCCTTGAGGAAACCGCCGTCAATGGCGATCTCGCCGAACTCGTTTTCAATCAGTACAAGCTTTTCACCCTTATAACCTTCGGCGATGAGCTTGCGGATCAGTGTGGTTTTGCCGGCACCGAGAAAGCCTGAGAATATATCTATTCTTGTCATGTTATGTACCTCCATGGAATTTTTCTAAAATATCATTATAGCATTCTCTTTTAAGTTATACAAGGGCGGAAATAGAAGATTTTTCACGCCCGTTTCCAAAGCTGTATCGCCCCCGCGTCGTTGAGCTGCTTAAGTGTGACCAGAATGATCGGGAAGACCAGCATACCGCCGACGCCCCAAACCCGAAAGCCGACATAAATTGCCAGAAGGCTTGAAATGGGATCGAGCCCTATCTGGTCGCCCAGAAGCTTTGCCTGTGCACAGTTTCTCACTAAGTTTATGACTGCCCAGCTCAGCATCAGCGCGATCCCAAGGCGCACATCTCCCGATACTGCGCAGTAGGCCGCCCAAGGAAGAAGAACGATCCCCGTTCCGAAAACCGGGAGCGCGTCTATAAGGGCCGTCACAGCCGCGATCTCCACCGCGTTCCGGATCTTCAAAAGCATGAAGACGGTCACGAGCTGAAAAAAGGTCATGCCCATCAGAATAAGCTGCGCTTTCATAAATCCGCCGAAGCTTTTTCTCAGATCAGAGCGCACGAAATTCAGCTTTTCCACAGTCTGTCTCGGAAGCTGAGCGCGGATAAAGGCAAGAGTCGTAGGGAAGGCGGCGGAGAAAAAATAGGTGCCGATCCCGGCGGTCACAATAAAAAGGAAAATCGTCGGCGACCCGGCGGCGGCTTTTCCCAGAATATCCAGCGCCTTGCGGCTGATAAGCTCCGGGAGGGTATAGATCACTTTCCCGAAGGACTGCACCGCCGCAGCGATATATTCCCGTACACTCTCCGGCGCGGAGGCCGCGAAACGCTCTGCCTTTGAGCTTGCCGCCTCGGCAAGCGCACTCACGTTCTCCATGAGCTGCGGGACTTCTTTTGCAAAATCCGCCGCAGTCTGTATGCCTAAAGAGGTGAGCTTTGCCGTCAGATATACGATCACGCCCAGAACAGCAAGGGTTATTACGGCTGCCGCCGCGCCTCGCTTCCAACGGTGCCGCATGAGCATCCGAACCGGAGCTTCCATCAGCGCCGCCATGACGAATGCCACGATCAGCGGGGCTGTCCAGGGCAGAAGATACCGCACAAAAAGCCACACCGCGCCGACAGCAGCGGCAAGATACGCAAGTTTTGTGATGCTTTTTTCCATCCTGCCTTCCCCCCTTGACCGGTCTATGGTAGTAGGTTTTGCCTTATCCGCAGAAAAATATTCATCTTTTCTTGCTTTCTTTGTGAAATTTCCGTGTTTCTTTTATCTTTCGGATATGCTATACTATAAATAAATAAGAGAAAGGCAGAGATCAGTATGAATAAAGTTCGCGCTTTTCTGAAAAGAAAAAATATCGTTTTTTCCGGCAAGCGTTATGGGATCGATGCTCTGGGAGCCATGGCACAGGGACTTTTCTGCTCGCTTCTCATCGGCACGATCATCAAGACTTTCGGCACACAGCTTCATCTGCCGTTTTTCACCGATATCGGCACCTATGCCATGGCCGTTTCGGGTCCCGCTATGGCCGTGGCGATCGGCTACGCTTTGCAGGCACCTCCCATGGTGCTGTTTTCTCTCGCTGCCGTTGGTTGGGCGGCTAATGCCGAAGGCGGTGCGGGCGGACCTCTGGCGGTGCTGTTTATCGCCATCATCGCTGCGGAATGCGGCAAGGCGGTGAGCAAGGAGACCAAGATCGACCTGCTCGTCACCCCGGCTGTTACGATCATTGTCGGCGTTGCTTTGGCAAAGCTCATCGCCCCGCCCATCGGCACCGCCGCCTCCGCATTCAGTATCGTCATTGACAACGCCACAAAGCTCCGTCCGTTCTGGATGGGCGCGGCGGTATCGGTGCTGGTCGGTATAGCGCTGACGCTTCCTATTTCTTCAGCGGCGATCTGCTCGGTGCTGCAGCTCACAGGTCTTGCAGGCGGCGCCGCCGTCGCGGGTTGCTGCGCACAGATGGTTGGTTTCGCGGTCATGAGCTTTAAAGAAAACCGCTGGGGCGGACTTGTTTCGCAGGGACTGGGAACCTCCATGCTCCAGATGCCGAACATCGTCCGGAATCCGAGAATATGGATAGCTCCTACCGTCTGCTCGGCGATCACCGGTCCTATCGCTACCTGCGTTTTTAAGCTGGAGATGAACGGCGCGGCGATCAATTCCGGCATGGGTACCTGCGGCTTGTGCGGGCCTATCGGCGTATGGACAGGCTGGCTTTCTCCTTCGGAGGAGGCTGTCGCCAAAGGCGCCGCCGCGATCAGCCCCACGGCGTATGACTGGCTGGGTCTCATCCTGATCTGTGTTGTGCTCCCGGCGGTCCTCTGCCCGCTCATCAATCTCCTCTGCCGCCGTCTCGGCTGGGTGAAGGACGGAGACATGACATTAAGCTGAGCTTTTCTCAACGGATGAATTCGACGGTCTGGAACAGGAAATAAAGTAAACAGGGATAATTAGGCGATTGTAAAAGTCGGGCAATTAACCACGGCGTTATGTCCCAATCACGGTAGGGAACGGTCTTGACCGTTCCGAAAACTCCGGGGCTGCGGCTTGTCTGCGGAACGCTCAAGAGCGTTCCCTACGGTGCGGTGG
>JAZLGK010000121.1:0-3277 GCA_045616265.1 Candidatus Limivicinus sp.
CACTTTTTTGCAGGAATACTTTGTGTATTGCAAGAAAAAGTGACGAAGTCAGAGCACAATTTTTCCGGCAGATGCCGAAGGTGAATTAATCAGCGCTTACTTAAGTTTTTTTCTGAGCTTGTCAATGAGTATACCGTAAAAGAGGGAAACGACGCCTGCCGAAACAGCCAGGGAAGCGAGAGCGAAGTTTGAGTTGAGAGGTATATGCAGCGCCGTTACAAGTTCATAAAAAACGATATGGAACATGAAGATTTCGAAGGAATACTTTCCGGCAATGTTGTGCAGCCACATAAACCAGCCGAGCCATTTTTTCTTTTCCGCAAATTCAAAAAGCTTACAGAAAATATACATCGTGCCGGGGATGGCGATGATCGAGGGATACCAGGTCACGCCGTACTCCCATACAATATCCATGCTGCATTTTCTCTGCGCAAAGAATATCATGGCGTGTCCGACGACGGCCAGAAGGAGCATCAGCGGGATATTGAGTTTTATATCCGCGTCCCGCTTCGCCGCGTCCGCCGCCATCATGCCGAGAACGAAGTTCAGGATCCTCGACACCGCGACAAGGTAGTTTGTGCCTAAAAAGCAGATCTGACCGACACAGAAAAAGACAAACAGCAGGGCAAGCTTTTTCCCGTTCCCATCAAAGCGGCGGATCAGAAAAAAGATCACCGGGGTGATGAGGTATACGATCATAATGGCCTGCGGATACCAGTTGAACTGATAATTGAGTCCCGCGGCCCATCCCAGCATCAGTATATTGCCGAGACTCACCTTCACAAGCTCAAATACGCCGTTTTTTTCCAGAAGCTGCGGCGATAGAATGAGCAGGTACAGGATAACGGCGGGCAGATACGCCGGATAGATACGTTTGACGCGGCGGAGATAAAATTCCGGCACGTTATCGTTTTTTGTAAGAGAGTGGTATGCTCCCAGTCCCGAGAAAAAGAAAAAAATATCTATGAGCCACACCGCATTGACCAGATAGTTGAACGGTCCCCACAGCACCATATTGGAATGACCGAACAGAACGTTGATGATCGCAAGACCCATGATGGGTGTGCGGTAGCGGCTTATGAGCGCCATATAGTCTTTGATTCGCATTTTTTTGACCTTCATATAAATTTTTTTACACCGGGAATCTTTTTCAGACACCATGTCACGAGTCCGCCGGAGAGATATACAAACAGCGTCCACAGCACGGCAGAGGAAAATTCAGGCAGGAAACTGTTCAGGGTACGGAGAACAAAGCCGGTCTCGCACCTTATAAAATGCTCAAGCAGCATCACACCGAAGCTCACCGAGCCGAGCGCAGCGACCGTTTTTGACAGAGACGATTTTTCGTCTGTGTTTCTGAAAAGCAGACGGGCGGAATAAAAGACCGCAGCACTGGGGACAGCCAGCAGTCCCGCGTAGAACCTTTCCCCTTCCGCGTCGGTCATGAGCCCGCCGTCATGGAGACGAAGCTGTGTTCCCGCCATCATAAGCGCGAATGAAGCCGCACCGAGCAGGAGAAGGAGAAACGCTTTTGACTTCTTGAGTGAACTTAAGCGGTATTCTAAAAAGTAGCCCATAAGGAAAAAAACGACGTCATAGGAAAAAAAGTTTGCAATAAAGCTTGCATTGATCGACCGCTCTCCGTGCCACAGCACGTATTCCGCCACCGGAACGATGCCGCGAAAAAGCAGCATGGCCGCAAAAAAGTACATAAACTCTGCATTTGTCAGATTTTTGGCGGCTTTCCGGAGCACCGGAAGAATTATCAGCATCCCGAGGTAGGCGTAGAGATACCAGAAAGCCGGAGCAAGGTCGGAAGAATAGAGAAGCGTGAGAAAATATACGGGACTGAAGCGGAAATCCGGGCTGCCTTTGGCGGAATAGAGATAGTATCCGAAGGAAAAGACCGCCAGCACAAGCCCCATACGAAGAAACCGGTGACGGAAGACGGTTTTTATGTCCTCGTCCTTATCTAAAAGCAGAGCACCCGACACCATCCAGAACAGAGGCACAGCGATTTTGCACAGCACCGAGAGAAAAAAGTACAGAGGATAAAGCTTTGCGTCCGGAACGGTCGAAAAATAGAGATACCCGCCCTCGCCGGTATGGTTGAAGATCACAAACAGTATCGCCAGAAAGCGCAGAAATTCCAGATGGATCTTTTTCTTTGGCATTTCTCTTTTCCCCCTTTCGGCGGTTTTCAGTATAGCATGGTTTTGAGGTAAGGTCAAATGAGGAATGAGCTTATTTCTCATTTAAACGACAAAAGCCGGCGGAAAAGCGCCGGCTTTGTATATATCCTATTGAATTACCACTCGAGGTTCTTTTCTGTCTCCTTGGAGAAGACGTGGGCAACATTGCCGTTGAAGGAGAAGTGGACGGTATCGCCCATGGCGTAGTGACCCTTCATGTCGATGGTGGGGACGATGATGATAACGTCCTTGCCTGCCGCGTTGACGTGCAGATGTACGGAGGAACCCATCATTTCGCTGACATCGACGGTTGCGGCTATGCCGCTGTCGCCTACCAGTGTATGCTCGGGACGAACGCCGAGAGTGACTTCCTGCGTCTGGACATCGTTTGCAAGAAGTCTTGCTTCCTTCTCGGCATCGAGCTCGACCTTGATGCCGCCGATCTCGACGAAGAACTTGCTGCCCTCGCGGACGAGCTTTGCATCGAAGAAGTTCATCTGAGGAGTGCCTATGAAGCCTGCAACGAAGAGGTTGCGGGGATTGTTGAACACTTCCTGAGGAGTGCCGATCTGCTGGATGTAGCCGTTGCGCATGATGACGATCCTGTCACCGAGGGTCATGGCCTCGGTCTGGTCGTGAGTAACGTAGATGAAGGTGGTGTTGATTCTCTTGCGGAGCTTGATGATCTCGGCACGCATCTGGTTACGGAGCTTAGCGTCCAGGTTGGACAGAGGCTCATCCATGAGGAAGACGGCGGGGTCACGGACTATTGCGCGGCCAATGGCGACACGCTGTCTCTGACCGCCGGACAGAGCCTTGGGCTTTCTGTCAAGGTACTGGGTGATATCAAGGATCTCGGCGGCCTCGCGGACCTTCTTGTCGATAACGTCCTTGCTCTCCTTGCGGAGCTTGAGGGAGAACGCCATATTTTCATAAACCGTCATATGGGGGTAGAGAGCGTAGTTCTGGAAGACCATGGCGATATCACGGTCTTTGGGTGCCACATCGTTCATCAGCTTGCCGTTTATATACAGCTCGCCTTCGCTGATCTCTTCAAGACCGGCGACCATACGCAGAGTGGTGGA
>JAZLGK010000122.1:0-3269 GCA_045616265.1 Candidatus Limivicinus sp.
TTCATGATTTCTGTTCGTCAGGCCAGTGATTTGCCTCCAGCTTCCTTCAGATTCCCAGTTACCTGGGACACCCTTGCTCTTGGCTATATTCTTCCCGCTGTCGGGCGGATTGGGGACTTTCACCCTTTGAAACATGTGCCCACCGGTCGCACCGGAATAAACAAATTGTTATAAAAAATTATGAAAATTTATTATCCGACGCCTAAAGCTATACTTTTATACCACACAATCCTACAAACTGCAAGTGGAAAACTGACTTCGGGCTGCCCCGCCGGACTAACCTTGCACACAGCCCTGCGGAAAACGAAAGCACTGCCTTTTCACGGGATCGTGAGAGGACAGTGCTTCTGAATTTGAAAAAAGAAACCGGTATGTGAAATAAGCAGACAAGCATCAGCGCTGTGGTGACTGCGGCGGTAAGGATGATGATCTTCCCGGTGTTGTTTTTCTTTTTTCCGCGGGGGAGGCCGGAGGGATCCGTTATTTCAGTTTTTCAATAGCCTTTCTGTAGGCTTCATTGCTGAATTCGCTTTCCTGGGAAATCAGCCCGCCGAGCTGCAGGGCAAGTTCATTTACAATCAACTCAATCGCCTTATCTCCGGAATGCTTTTTGAGCAGACGGGTATAGGCATCATGGACGAAAGGTATCTGTGAAACCTGATAAACAGCCGCCGCTAAGAGAACTTCCGTAATCGACTCTTCCGCTTCATCAAAGTCATCCTCTTCGTCATCGTCAAAATCAGCATCCAGGGAATGCGGATCCTTTTCCCAATCCTCCATCATACCCCGATAGGCTTTGATATCGCGATCAATCCGCTCATCAAAGGCCTGCTGTTCCTTTGCAAGGTCCAGCGGCAGGTCCAGCTCTCCGTAGGTTTTGAAATGGAGATTCCATGGGGCATCGTCTTCTCCATGCTTCTCTTTCGGGGAGATATCTCCGGAAAGCCAGCCCATAAATTCCATCATGGCATCTTCCCAGAGTCCGGCCCCGGCGCCCTCGAGAAGAATCGCACGCCGTACGTCCGTGCGCTTCTCTTCTTTTTTATAGATGCGACACTTAAAGTCCCAGCTCTCGCCGGTGTCATATTCAAACCCGAAGTTATTCGGCAGGTCGCTGATGGTATGACCGTCCATCAACACATATTCGGAGACGCCGAAACCATCCATAAAGGGAGCAGGAACGTAACTGACCTGAGGTGTGTCAAAAAGGAAGGAATGCTCATATTCAGCGTGGAACATGGTGCAGATTACGCAGCCGAGCTCTTCCAAAGGAAGATCCGCACGCACAAGAAATGTGCGGAAAAGAATGTCCGGCGCGTATTTGAAGGAGACTTTAATCTTTCTGTAGGTATGCGACAGCTGAGTGATGTTTCCCATGGCGGTTCTGCCTTTCTATTATAAATGATTATTGAAACCAGAGCTGAAACGGGCTTACAAAAAACCCGATCACCCTGAAAGTTCATTCGTATCTCCCATTACCCGTTTTGAGCTCTTCTGAGCTGTTTTTGCATTTTCAAGGAACTTTTCCGAAGTAATTCTATTATAAACACTTTTACAGCTTTTTCAATAGAAACTTCAAAAAACAGAAGTTGACACCCTACAATATAGGATATATAGTATTTGCAGCGAATAGAAATGGAGCCACCGTTTATGATTCGAGAGTTTATAGATGTGCCGCTTTTTACAAAACAGTGGAACGAAATCGGATTAGATAAGCTGTGCACCGCTGCTTTTCGGCAACGGATTATTTTGGTAGTCTTCCGCAATATTTTCTTCCACATCATCCTCCGTGCTGTCTTCATGCATCGGATTCTGCGTTTGAATTAGTAATGCAAGATGCCCGATCCTGCGCTCTACGGATTCGATGATTGCGCGGACACGCTGCTCATCGATATAGTCCGCGATTTCTCCACCAGTAAATGTCTCTGTGACCAAGCTCTGTACATCATTCAGCTTATCAAGATCAAGCCATGCAAAGGATGATACCAGCTTGAGCTGTTCCTCATGGTTCTTCTTGAAGGGCTTGCATGTGATCTCCTGACCTCTGAGAATCTGCGCAGGCAGCTTATCATAGCCGAGGGATGAGCCGCTGTCGTAGATCGGTGCGAATCCGATCCATTCCAAGGTTTCCGCATTGCGCAAGACACCGAAGTTGTTGAAATGCCTATCCTCATTGGCAATAATATAGTCCATTGTGATCATGCGATCAAGGTACGGCACGGCACCGTGAATCCCCAAGTCTTCACAGCACTTCACAAAATGCTGATACGCCGACATACTGTTATTTTTCTTCTGTGAGTTAAAAATACGCCATGCGGGAATCAGTTCTGTGTTTTCGTCAATGAAGTCCTCGCACAGGCTGTAGGGAGCGCCGTTGTTCCATACAACCGAATACGGAATATGCGCAATGCCGAGCCGCTGCATGATGCCGTCTGCAATGACCTCATTAAAGGGCTGCTGACGGTACGGGTTGGAACCGCCTTTTACAAGACAACGCTTGCCGCCAATGATCTTCCATCTCTTTTTCAGATTGCCGTCTGAGGTATTATCCGGTGAGCTGAAGTTCAGTACATTTGTTTTTTTATTGGCTCCGAACAGTACGTCACCGATATCGTCGGAGAAATCATTATGGAAGAAGTTAATTTCATCCCATGAAAGCTCCTTCCCCTCCGGGCGAATCCAATACTGATCCGAAAGGCTTAATCCATAGCATTTGACAAGCAGCACTTTTGTGCTTGTGATCTCCAATGTTTCCAGTGCTTCGCGCACACCGGAACGACTGGCGGGAATCGATCTGTCCGTCCACCAATCATTCAGCGCCGCTCTGTCTGCGGCACCTGCGCGCACCTGTATGCCGATGGGAAGGTGCTCCGGTTCATACAGCTTTCCGACTTTTTGAATAAACCCGGTGGCATCGTCCAGTTCAATATCTGCCACTGGAATGCGTTTATGCATCAGTGTGCATTTCAAACCTACCTCCTCATTCTGTTTCCTGTTTCTTCTCTTGACAGAAGCGCGTGCAGGCTTGCTCCGCAAAGTGCGAAGCTCTGCCTGAAGCGCTTTTCGCTTTTCTATCTGTTCAGCAAGTGGTTCTACCTCATCATCTCGCAGATACTTACTCTGCTTTTGACCGTTTTCTGACCACTGATGATAATAGTAGACCTTGCCCTTGATGTTTTTTTGCGAGATATATCCTTTGGGAAGTGCCGCAATTTCAGCACTCAGCTCTGCGTTCTTTTCCAAAAGCTCCTTATCTGCCATAGGAACGC
>JAZLGK010000123.1:0-24195 GCA_045616265.1 Candidatus Limivicinus sp.
TGTTCAGATTGCGCAGAGATTTTTTCGGCAGATGAAATAAAAAGCGCAGGGAATACTTTGTGTATTTCCGAGCATTTTTATGAAATATGACGGAAAAAGGTCAAGCAAGATGAGCACAGGAGAATTTTTAGAGGTGCCCTAAATTGACGTTTTTGAATAGATAAACGAGGTAGAAAGAATGGCAATAAAAATGATCGCTCTGGATCTCGACGGGACGCTGACCAACAGCAGAAAAGAGGTCACGGAGCACACAAAAGATGTTTTGCAGCAGGCGGCTCGTAAGGGTGCCGTGATCGTTCTCGCCAGCGGCAGACCCATGCTGGGCGTGGCCCCCATTGCCGATTTTCTGGAGCTTGACAAGGTCGGCGGCATCGTGATGGCGTATAACGGCGGGCACATCATCGATTATAAGACGAAGGAGATCGTCGATTTCGTTACCTTCAACCATGATTACATTCCCGAAGCGCTGAACTTTTCCTATAAGTACAATATGCCGCTTCTCACGTACAGCGAGACGGAGATACTGACGGAAGGCCCGCTGGATCAGTGGTCGCACCGCGAGGAGATAAACTGCGCCCGAACGATCACTCAGGTCAAAGATCTTGCATCCTATGTGGATTTCCCGATCGTCAAAATGATGATGGCGGGCGATCCGGAGGCTTTGAAGGCTCCCGAAAAGGAGATCGCCGCTCACTTTGCGGGGAGACTCGACGTTTACCGTGCGGAGCCGCATTTCCTGGAGCTTATGCCGAAGGGGATCAACAAGTCCGCGGGAGTGGCAAAGATCGCAGACTATCTGGGTGTAAAGCGGGAGGAGGTCATGGCCTGCGGAGATGCGAACAACGATATCCCGATGCTTGAATATGCAGGACTCAGCGTGGCTGTCGCCAACGCTTCCGAAAGCGTCAAGGCCGTATCAAAGTTTATCTCTCTGAGTAATGACGAGGACGGCGTCGCCTATGCGGTAGAAAAATTTGTTCTGAATGTGTGATCTGCATAAATCTATCGAAGAATTCCCTGATTTCCCTTCTCTGGGAAATCAAGGGAATTTTTGCATAATGCACAAAAACAGAAACGGAATTTTGATAAAAAGCAACAAATAATTATATTATATTGACTAAAACTTCTTCCTGCATTATAATATTAATAATTATTTTGTTATCATTATCCGTTGTCGATTAACGAAACAGGTAATTATCAGAGATCGAAAAATTGCAGCAATGGAGGTGTATTTCTTGGAGGAGACAATCAACAGAGAAGATTATATTCTGAATGTTGACGGCGTCTCAAAAGCTTTCGGCGGAACACAGGCATTGAAAAATGTTCAGCTTCATGTGAAAAAAGGTGAAGTTCATGCTCTGCTCGGAGAAAACGGCGCCGGAAAATCTACCATGATGAATATCATCATAGGCCTTCTTCAAAGAGATTCCGGTACGATCGACTTTGAAGGCAAGCCGTATGAGGTGAAAAGTCCTGTAGAGGCCATGCAGAGAGGCATTGCCATGGTGCATCAGGAGCTGAATCCCGAGCCTTATCTTACGGTGGCGGAAAACCTGTTCCTGCACAGAGAGAGCATGATAGGCAAGTCCATTTTCCTCGATAAAAAGGCACAGAACGCAAAAGCCCAGGCGATCCTTGACCAGTTTGATGTCAAGTTCAACGCAAAGACCATGATGAAGGATATGACGCTTGCACAGGTGCAGATGGCGGAGATCATCAAAGCCGTCTCCTGTGATGCAAGGCTTATCATCATGGACGAGCCGACATCCTCTCTTGACTCGAATGAGACGGATCATCTGTTTGCAACCATCCGCGATCTTAAGGCCAAAGGCGTTTCCATTATATATATCTCTCACCGTATGGAGGAGATCTTTGATATCTGCGATCAGGTCTCTGTTTTCCGCGACGGGACTTATATCGAATCCCGCCCGATCGAAGGCGTTTCCCATGAAGAGCTTATAAAGCTCATGGTCGGACGCACTGTGGAGAATGTTTTCCCCAAGGTCGATTGCCCCATCGGGGAAGAGGTCTTCCGCGTGGAGCATCTCAGCGGCAACGGGTTTGAGGATATCAGCTTTACCGTTCATGCCGGCGAAATCCTGGGTCTGTCCGGACTTGTCGGCTCCGGACGAAGCGAGACCGTGCGTGCGATCTTCGGTCTGGACCCGATCCACTCGGGTAAGATGTATCTGAACGGAAAAGAAATAAAAAACAAAAACCCGAAGGATGCCATCCGAAAAGGTATCTGCATGGTAAATGAGGACAGAAAATCCTACGGTCTGTGCCTGTTCCGCTCTCTGAGAGAAAATATTTCTCTGCCGAATCTGCCTGCACATCAGCCGGGTCTGCTGCTCAACCAGAAAAAGGAGAAGCAGGAAGTCGCCGAGGTGGCGAAGAAGCTGACCGTCAAGGCGGCCAGTATGGAGCACAGCGCCTATTCTCTCTCCGGCGGCAACCAGCAGAAGGTCGTTCTTTCCAAGTGGATCATGGCGGCGCCGAAGTTCCTTATTCTGGACGAACCGACGCGCGGCGTTGATGTCGGTGCAAAATCCGAGATACATACACTGATGAGCCAATTCGCCGCACAGGGTATGGCGATCCTGATGATCTCCTCGGAGCTTCCCGAGATGATGGGCATGGCGGATCGCGTCCTTATCTACCACGAAGGTCATCTGAACGGTGAATTCCGGCGCGCGGACATCGTCAGCGGCAAAGTAACGCAGGACGATATTCTTGCAAAAGAATTTGGGAAATAACAGGGGGATTACAATGGAAAAGAGACTATCATCAAAAAAAGGATTTTTTGAAACGGATTCCTTCCGCCTCTTTATGGGTAAATACGGCATCGGCGTTATTCTGTTTATCATACTGGTAGTGCTGAGTATTGCCGAGCCGAACTTCCGCAGCGGACGGAATCTGATGAATGTCGCCAAGCAGGTGGCAATAAACGGCTCCATCGCTTTCGGTATGTGCCTTGTCATCACCGCCGGCGGCATTGACCTGACGGTCGGTTCGCAGCTCGCTCTGGCGGCTGTTCTGATCGGTGAGTTCGTCATAAAGAGAGGCTGGTCGATTTATCCCGCCGCACTGCTCACCCTGGTGGTAACGACAACTTTGGGACTTATTAACGGCGTTCTGATCTCCAAATTCAATATGTTCCCCTTTGTTGTCACTCTTTCGATGCAGCTTGTCATCCGCGGTATGGCGCAGGTCATCAGCAATGCTCAGGCTATTTCCATTACAGACGCGACAACGAAGGCGATCTATACCGGAAAACTGGGAGCGGTTCCCATTCCCGTGATCATTCTGGTGACGCTGGCGATCATTATGTATTTCCTGCTGCACTGGACGAAGCTGGGGCGCTATATTCTTGCGGTCGGCGGAAACGAAAAAGCCGCTGTCGCTTCCGGTGTCAATGTCTTCTGGACAAAGGTCATGACCTACACCATCTCCGGTTTTACCGCAGGTCTTGCGGGAATCATTCTCTGCGCCAAGACCTCCTCGGCGCAGTCCAACCTCGGCGTCGGATATGAGACGGACGCTATTGCCGCCTGTGTTATCGGCGGTACCTCCTTTGCCGGCGGCGTTGCTACGATTCCCGGCACCCTGATGGGCATTATCATCATCGGCTTGATCTACAACGGCATGAACATGATCGGCATCAGCTCCTACTATCAGAGCATCGTCAAGGGCTGCATGATCATTCTCTCGGTGCTGTTCGATATGCTGATAAACAAGAAGAAATAATTCAGCACTTTAGACCAATGGTTACAGTTCAGCTTGGTTCGGAATGACAACCCCGAGAAATTGAAATGTAACAATTAATTCCGTAAATTTGCGGCAAAAGCCGTGAATAATATTAAAATGAAAGGAAATCCAAAATGAAAAAGATTCTCGCTATCGCACTTACCCTCTGCATGGTCCTGTCCATGTGCGCCATTACCGCTTCCGCCGAGCGCGCCGGTGATGTCAACGGCGACGGAAAGTTCATCGTAGGCTACATCTCCAAGAACACCACCGATACCTTCCACGGCCCCATCAACACCCACGCAACCGAAACCCTCGATAAGCTCGTTGAAGACGGCGTTATCGATGAGTGGACCGGCATTCTTGACGGCCTGACCGACCCCGGCCATCAGTGCGACCTCGCTGACGACTGCATCGTCAAGGGCTGCGACGCCGTTATCATCCTCCCCGCCGAGGCTGAAGGCTCCGCTCCCGCTGTCGAAGCACTGACCAACGAAGGCATCGCCGTTGTTGTTGTCAACTCCAAGACCAACAACACCGACGACCTCGCTCTGACCTACTGCGGCTCCGATGACGTTTTCGCCGGCACTCTGCTTGCTCAGCACGTTGTTGACAACTGCCCTGACGGCGGCAAGTACCTCCACATCCAGGGTGTTCTGGGCAACTCCGCTCAGATCCAGCGCGGCGAAGGTATGCACTCCGTCATGGACGAGCTCGACAAGTTCGAGATGGTCGGTGAGCTCACCGGTAACTGGAACTCCGACGAAGCCATGAAGATCGCTGAAGACTACCTCACCCAGTACGGCGATGAGCTCGTAGCCATCATCTGCGACAACGACGATATGTCCTCCGGTGCACAGGGCGTCTGCAACGACTCCGGCTACCCCGGCATCGTCTGTGTTGGCGTTGACGGCAACAACTATCCTCTGTCCATGGTCAAGGCCGGCACCATGCTCGCAACCGTTCTGCAGGACGGCGTAGGCCAGATCACTGCCGGTATCAATGCGGTTGTCGCACTGTCCAAGGGCGAAGCAGTCGAGAAGGAATACAGCGTTCCCTTCGTGCTCGTCACTGCTGAGAACGTTGACGATTACTACACCGGCGAATAATTCTACAGCTTATTAAGAGAACACTATCTTTTCAGCACAGAAGGCCGTCTCTGACGGTCTTCTGTGCTATATGGTTTATACAAGGAGTCCATATGAAAGCTTTTGTTAAAATAGTTTCCGTTATTTTAGCCGTCAGCCTTCTTTTTTCACTGGGAGCAGCGGCGTTTGCGGAAGAGCAGACCGCGGAAAAGACCGTTGTTTCCGACGGATATGACGGACTTAAGAAGATCGAAAACCGTCTTTATGAGGTCGCTTATGATTCCATAGATTATCCCTTGGCTGAAAAGGCGTTTTCAAACGGAGAGATGGAGGTAGCCGCTGCGGGTTGTTCCTCCATAAGAAACTGCAATTTCTACGGCCGCAATCTCGACTGGTTTTTTGACGACTGTGTTGAGGTCGTTGTTCATACCCGGGCACATAACGGCAGGTTCGCGACGCTGGGTGTTGCCGGCGCCGTTTCCGCCATCTGCAAGACGGCGATCGACGACAAGAGTATAAACGATAAGCTCGACATCATCCCCTTTGCGATCGTTGACGGTGTGAATGAATATGGAGTATTCATCAACGTCAATGTCGTTCCGGGTCATGACCTCGAAGTACCCAATACGCTTATCATGCCCACCGGCGAGGTGGAAACCACGATCGACAGCGGAATGCTCGTCCGGTATGTGCTGGATCATTTCGCATCGGCGGAAGAGGCTGTCCGGTATCTTCAGGAGCATGTAAGCATCCGGCTGAATGACGGACTCAAGAAGCTCGATTTTGAAACGCATTGGATGCTCGGGGATGAATTTCACACCTATATCATCGAGATGATCGACAATAAGCTCGTTGTGCAGTGCGCCGACAAGACGAGCGAGGATGAAATCGCCGGCCGTCCGATCATGACGAACTTCTATCTCAATCTTCCCGGGTTTAAGCTCAACGAAGAAGGAAAGGTCGAAATAAACCATGACGGCAAGCCCAACGCGAGCGGCATCACGCCGCATGGCGCGGGTCTTGAAAGATATAATCTTGCGGTCGATGAATTTAAGGGCACGGACACCTTCCTCGGTATGCTCAAGCTGATGTATGATCTGAACTATTCGAGGATGTATAACATCTACCTTGAAGAGCCGTGGTATTCGGAGCTGGTGGGCGGAGAAGTGACAAACTCCAGCCCGATAGAGGATTATACCGCCATGGGCAAACTGATCGAGCTCTACCGCGACAGAGACCGTTCCAAGGGTCACAACAGTATCTGGATCACGACGCATACCTCCATCTATGACCTCTCTTACCGGCAGCTTTATCTCACCGTCGGCGAAGAAATGACCGGCTACCGCTTCACCTTTGCCGGGTAATCGAACAAAAAAAGACCACGTTCGGAAATTTCCGAATGTGGTCTTTATATTTGCTTTATGCGTAATTAATCGGTCACGTAAGGCATGAGAGCGATCTGACGGGCTCTCTTGATAGCCTCGGTGAGCTCACGCTGATGCATAGCGCAAACACCGGTGGTGCGGCGAGGCAGGATCTTGCTGCGCTCGGAGACGTAGCGGCGGAGCTTTGCGGTGTCCTTATAGTCGATAGAGGTTGCCTTATCAACACAGAACTGGCAAACTTTTCTGCGCTTGCGGTTCTTGGGAGCATTCTTATCAAAAGCCAAAGCTGTATCCTCCTATAATTATTTTAGAAAGGCAGTTCGCCGTCGCCGTCATCCATCTCAGAAAAGCCACCTGTCGGGGCAGAGCTGCCGGGAGCGCTGTCGCTGCCGTAGGAAGGCTGCTGGTAGGTGGGCTGACTGCCGTAACTGTTGGCGTTGTAGCTGCCGTAATTGCTGCTGTCGCGTTTGCTCTCGCCGAAATAGATGTTGTCAACGACGATCTCCGAGGCGGAACGGTTGTTGCCCTCGCGATCCTGATACTGACGTATCTGGAGACGGCCGGAAACAACAGCCATGCTGCCTTTGTGGAAATACTTGCTGACAAAATCTGCTGTGGAACGCCACGCAACGCAGTTGATGAAATCGGTCTGTCTCTCGCCGCCGTCTCTTCCGCCGAAATCACGGTCAACGGCAACAGTGAAAGATGCGACCGGAAGCTGTGACTGGGTGTATCTCACTTCGGGGTCACGGGTCAGACGACCCATGATGACAATGTGATTGAGCATATCCTGTCTCCTTACTCTGCACGCATGGTGATAAGGCGACGCAGAATGCCGTCGGTAATGCCGAGAACACGGTCGAGCTCTGCGGGGAATTCAGCTCCGCTTGTGAACTTCATGAGGACATAGTAGCCTTCGGAAATGTAGTTGATTTCATAAGCGAGTTTGCGCTTACCCATCTCCTCCATCTCATCAAGAGTACCGTTTGCCTCAACAAGTGCCTTGAACTTCTCAACGATCGCTGCGGTTTCTTCCTCAGTGAGGTTGGGATTGATGATGTACATTACTTCGTACTTCTCACTTGCTTTTGCCATAGTTGCACCTCCTTCTGGTCTGATGGCCCCCGAAACCGGGAGCAAGGAAGCCTGTCTGAAATTTACAGGCTTAATCATTATAGCCTCTTTTTGCAGAATGTCAATAGAAAAACTCGCAAAAACTACAGAAAAATTTCAAAAAAATTCAAAACACTCAAGCGGCTCTATCTGCCGGCCCGTTGATCAGAACCTCCCTCAGAATATTTGCTGCAGCGTCAAGGCGGCCACTTTCAAAGGGACTTGAAAAGCCCGCCTTCTCCAGAGCTTCGACCAACTGCATATTTTCGAACGGCAGCATTGCGTCATATATTTCCACCCCCAGACCGGCCGATTCAAGCTCTGCCTCATAGAGCTGCATGGCTGCATCCACCGAGACCGGATAGGAGATCACATAAAACGGATTTTCATAGAGATGTGCTGCATCACACCACAGCAGGGCGCAGTATTCATCGTCGCTGTACCCGGTTATCCCGAACTGCTCCGCGCACGCATGGCATAAGAAATTGAGAGTTTCCGCATTCAGCAGCTCCGGATCAACGGAATACACGATCTCCTCAAAGCGGGCGAGCATACCCTGCTGGATATATGTACCGAGGATATCGTTCAGTTTGTATACTCTCAAAAGCTCCGCATACTCCTCTTCGAGCACCTCGTTCGCTCTGCTGACCAGAAGCATCTCCATGGCCTGAGAATAAACTTCCGAAAGATCCAGGGAGGTAAGACCGTTAAAACTTGCGTACATCTGTGCAAAATGGCCGAATTCATGACTGAAGCTGAATATGTCCGTCTCGGTCGAATTGCAGGCGACATAGGCAAACGGCTCCTCATAGAGGTTTAAATAAGAGGTGAAAGATATCCGGGCCTTGTTTTCCGAATCGGAAACATCAAACAGCCCGAATTCCTTCATATACCGATACGCTTCATCGGTATAGCTGCCCACATCCGACATCACTGCGTCCATGATCTCCATAAGCGTTTTTTCATCAAGAAAAAGCCCGTCAACAGCTTTGCCGCTTTCAAGCATCTGCGTAAATACCGGGACTATTTTCACTATAGTGTCATTCAGAAAAGCAGTGGCCTGCTCCTTTGAAAAATCCCGGTCAAAGGTGTCGCACTGCATCTCCCATACATCCGCATAGCCCATTTCCGATGCAAGAGTATGGCGAAGCTTTACAAGCTCGACGAAGATCTCCGCGTATCTTTCGTTGTATTGCCGGTAATATTCCATCAGCGCGGCAGAATAGTCGGTATCGTCTGCAACCGCCAAAAAGGAGTACAGATCTTCGTCTTTCCCGTTCAGTTTCACAACAGGTGAGGAAGAGAGTTCATAAAAACGGTTGACAAGCTCCCTCTCCCGGGTTTTAAGCTCCACTACCGTGTCGTTATAGCGTCCGGCGGCATCCCCGCCGTAATCATCCGAGAATCCGTCCCAGAAGTATTTTGCCTCAAGCTCCCGGGCATAGCTGCAGTTTGCACAGGCAATATAGACATTTTCCGCCGCCATTTCCACCATGCCGCTCATTTCACTGCAGGCGGTATATTCGGTATAATAGAAATCGTCGCTCATATCCTGAAAATACCGTATCTGAGATAATGTCTGCATGGTGTAAAAGGAATTGTACTCATCCAGAAATGTTTCCAGAAGCGCCTTAACAGTCTCGGCGGATTCTTCGTTTGCAATTACGGTCTCCATCACTGCGGCGGCGGAATTAAGCAGTTTCTCAATATTGGGTCGGGAATATTCCATGTCCGAAAATTTTGTTCCGACAGGAAGCTCTTCTCCGTATACGGCAGTACAAAGCTGCGCTGTTATAAACAGAATAAGGAATAAAGCGGTAAGTTTTTTCATACTGCACCGTCCCATAATAGAATAAACACATCTTTTTGTCCATTATAACACAAAAATTCAAATAATCTACAATAAGCCTTGTTTTTTCCTGAAGGTTTCAATATAATCATGGTATCCCTGTTCCCGGGCGGGAGATATAGTGTGAAAGTTCCTTTCACATTATATTGATTGAATTAATAATCATCTTGTCATTCCTTTGCTTCGCGTGATAAGTTGCAGCAGTTTCATTACTATTTGTGCCGACGCGAAGCGGCGGAATGGATGATTAATATGCTTTTTACGAAAATGCACGGCGCCGGAAACGATTTTATCATTATCGATAACCGAAACGGAAGTATTCCCGCAGATAAGCTTCCTGCTCTTGCGGTAAAGCTGTGTGCGTACCATACGGGTATCGGTGCGGACGGGTTGATGGTCGTCACCGACAGCGCCTCCGCCGATTATGCCATGCTCTTTTTTAATAACGACGGAAGCCTCGGCGAGATGTGCGGCAACGGTGCGAGATGCATCTGCCGCTACGGTCATGACAAAGGACTCGCGGGAGACATCCAGCACGTCGAGACGACCGCCGGAATGATCGTCGGCAAACGGATCGACGAAAGGCGCTATCAGGTGAGGCTTAACGATCCGTCTGTCATCGATCTGCACAGAGCCGTGGAGCTCGACGGAACCATATGGGACTGTGCTTATGCGGAGCTGGGTGATCCCAGCATCCCCCATGCCGTCGTCCGGCTGGACGGCTGGGACGAAATGGATACGGATGCTCTGCGGGAGCTTGGCAGAAAGCTCCGCCGGGCGAAGGAATTCCCCAAGGGCGCAAATGTCACCTTCGTAAAAAAGCTTGACGATAACGAGCTGAAAGCCGTGACCTTCGAGCGCGGCGTGGAGGATTTTACGCTTGCCTGCGGAACCGGCTGCGGCTCCGCTGCTGCCGCCCTCACTCTGCTGGGAGTGGTTTCCGGGGAAAATGTCCGCATACATATGCCCGGCGGAAGACTTGAGATAACTCTTGACGCGGAAAACGGAGGGGTCAGAAACATTCTCCTGACAGGGCCGACCGCCGTGGTCTTCCGGGGCGAGCTTTTGGAAATTTGATGAAAAGAGAGCTTATTCTGAACGGGCGCGCCGTCCCCTATGAGTTAGAGCGAAAGAAGATCAAAAATCTCAATCTGCGCATAAA
The DNA here is from genome assembly GCA_045616265.1 of Candidatus Limivicinus sp. GTDB lineage: Bacteria > Bacillota > Clostridia > Oscillospirales > Oscillospiraceae > Limivicinus. The sequence goes on from JAZLGK010000123.1 coordinate 10,345, forward strand.
GCCCGACGGGAGCGTATTCGTTTCCGCGCCGCGGCTCATGCCGGAAAGAATGATCGACTCTTTCCTCCGTTCCAAGGCGGAGTTTATTCTCGAAGCCATAGAACGGGCGGAGAAAAAGCAGAAAAAAATCACGCCGGGGACTTTGCTTGTGTTGGGAGAGGAGATCCCCGACCGGTTTGCCGACGAAAAAAAGCGGGAAAAGTGGCTGAAAGAACAGTGCATCGAGGCTGTCAGCCATGCCTTTGCGGAGCTGTACCCGGTTTTTGAAAGGCGCGGCATTCCCTTGCCGGAAATAAAATTCCGCAAAATGAAAAGCCGCTGGGGGAGTTGTCAGCCTACCCGCGGCGTCCTTACCTTTAATTCGGCGCTGATCCATGTGCCGGAAAGGTGCATTGAATATGTGGTGCTGCATGAGCTCTGCCACTTCATCCATCCCGATCACTCCCCCCGCTTCAAAGCGGAGCTGAGCGCGATCATGCCGGACTGGAAAGCGCGGCAGAAGGAAATACGGGAATACGAGGCTCTGCTTCTGAATTAAATAGAGAGAAACAGGAGAAAAAACTATGGCTATCGTGGTAATTGGCAATGTTTTTGTGGACATCAAGGGTTTTCCGCATGAAAAATACATACCCGGAGGGCGAAATTCCGGCGGTGTAATCACCGTACACGGCGGCGTGGGACGCAATGTGGCGGAGGACATCGCAAACATTGAGCTGCGCCCGAAATTCGTCTCTCTGGTGGACGATACCGCACAGGGCGAGGATGTTATAAAAAAGCTTAACTGCCATAAGGTCAGCACGGACTATGTTCTGAGGACGAAGGACGGCATGGGCGTGTGGCTTGCGGTGTTTGACGAGACGGGCGATATCGTCGCCTCCATCTCCAAACGTCCCGACTCAAGCGAGATGCTCAGACTTATCGAGGAAAAGGGCGACGAAATATTTGCCGACTGTGACAGCATCGTTATGGAGATCTGTCTCGGCGAAAAGATCGTTGAGAGCGTATTCCGCTTTGCCGAAAAATACGGCAAGAAGGTCTACGGTGTGGTCGCCAACATGAGCATTGCCATTCAGCGTCGCGATCTGATCAAGTCTCTTTCCTGTTTTGTGTGCAATCTTGAGGAAGCGGAACTGCTGTTTGTGGATAGCTTCGGCGGTCTGTCTACGGAAGAATTATGTGACAAGCTCAGTGAAAAGGTGAAAAACGCCGAGATTCCCGCAATGGTCGTGACATTGGGAGGCGACGGTTCGGTTTACGCATCAATGGATGGAGATAAAGGCTGCTGCCCTGCCGAAAAGATCGTCGTCCGGGACACCACCGGCGCGGGGGATGCTTTCTGTGCGGGCGTTTCCGTCGGACTCACCTACGGAAAATCTCTGGGCGAGGCCGTAAAGATCGGTACCCGCCTCGCCGCTTCGGTCATCACCTCCCCGGAAAACACCTGCCCGCGCTTTCTGCCCAAAGAGCTCGGGCTGGATGTGGAGATCGGAGAGTAAAAGAACAGATAACCCCCCGGGGATGCCAAGGGAAAAGCACCCCCGGGGGTCGTTTTTTCAATATCGTGACCGGCTGAATTCGGTCATTCGCTCACATTGAACGCACAGTTGGAGTCCATGAGCTTTTTATTCCATGAAAAACCCTCGCAGTTTTGAAGCGCAAAGTGCGCATCAGGGCAATTTTTAACCGTGCATCCTAAAAAGGTCACGTCCTGTGAATCGGTGAGCTGTGCCGCACCGAGATTGCAGTCGTGGATCAGTGTGTTCTGAACGTGCAGGTTTCTGACATTCCGGGTTTGGATACCCAGTATGCCGCAGCCGTAAAGGTCACAGCTCTCGACAAGGATATTCTCACTGTCACAGAGATATACGACTCCTCCGGCGCACTGTCCCTGCTCTTTCGTATGCCCTAACTTCACGCTTTCAAGCGAGATATGTCCACAGCCGTAAAAGCTCAGGACATTGGCGTATCTCGGCTCAGTGACGATCTCACCGCCAACGATATGAAGGTTTTTTACGTGCCCGATGCACAGCTCACTTCCGTCAAAAACATTTCGCCATTCACAGCTTTTCCCGCTGAAATCGGGTATAGTAAACTGCTCCGCCGCATCAGCGCCGTAGGATGCGGCATCCATAAGATTGATCTGAGGCACGTCAATATAAATAACCGTGTCGGAAGCGATCGCCGCTATAAATTCATCGGCTGTGCTGACGTGCTTCTCATTCAGACCCGATCTGTCGGCGGTTACGGCTTCTGCTTCGATAGCTCCAACACCGGCGGAGGAGAGTTGAGGTTTATATTTTTCGTTCAGCTCGTTTTCCTCGATGCTCTTGCCATCCATGGTATAGCCTTCGATCTCTCCCCGTTGAGTCCACATATCTATTATATTGTCTTCAAAGCGAAGTTCGCTTATTTCCGCCGAACCTGAGCCTCCGAAAAACAATTTCAGATGGTTGTCGTGTACGTTCAGCCGGTCAAACCTTGCGTTTCCTGTTCCAACCGTGTATACAATGCCCTGTGCATAGTTGTCATAGACCTCACAGTCGGTAACGGACACATTTTCCGCGTCGCTGAAGCAGAAAAGATAATTTGCGTTCATATACTGTTCTGCCTTTCCGCAGTCATAGACACGGCAGCGGGCCATTTCTATATTCTTACTCTGATGGAAGTTTACCCCGCATCCGGAGCAGTGATGAATGTGGGCGTCTTTGATATTGACTGTATCACAGCCGCTGCCCCACACGCCGATCGTACCGCAGCCGTAGAGCAGACAGTCATTGACGGAGGTGTTAACGCAGTTGTCCAGATAGATAACCCCGCCCTGACATGCCTCCGCCGCTTCGGTATGTCCGACAGCCAGACATTCCAGAACCGTTCCGGTGCAATGACTGAATTTCAGAACATTTGCAGTTCTCGGGACGGTGACGATCTCCGAGCTGCCGCCCTCCGCTGTGCTGCCGAGGATTTTCAGATTTTCAACGCCGGTTATCTCAAGCTCATACTCGCCCTCAAGGCCGAAGCTGTTCCATTTGAGATATTTACCCGCCTTTTGTTTTCCGTAATTTTTTGCCTCCGTGAGGTTGTATGCACCCGGGGCAAGATAGATTTCGGTATTCGGTGCGATGGCGGCTAAAAGAGCGTCAACATCGGATACTTTCGCGACCTTCGGCTTTGCATCCTTTGCCGGTCCCAATGCCGCGCCGCAGCCTGCAAGGATCAGCGCCGCCAAAGCAGCGGCAATTACCGCGATTTTGCCTTTCTTTCTGTACTTCATGATCTGTGTAAGCCTTTCTTTGAGATTTTTCCTGCTTTCCACTATTCCCGTTGCCAATACCGGCGGAAGCTCAACGGCGTTTTCCGCCACTGTTAAAAGTGTTTCGCCGTATTCCCGTTTTTCTTCCCGACCCATTTTGCGGATGAGTGTCTCGTCACAGCTCAGCTCACACAGTGTGTCAAGCTCTCTTTTAAAAAGATATACAAACGGGTCAAACCAGTGCACGGAAAAAACAAGCAGGGTGAACCATTTTCGCGCAATATCCCGGCGGCGGAAATGGGTCAGCTCATGGGTGAGGATATATTTTAAGGTATTTTCGGCATATTCAGCGTCCGGCAAAACAAGCACGGGAGAGACAAGAGAGAAAGTCATGGGCGTATGTACCGTTTTGCTTCTTGCAAGCTTCGGTCTGCGTCTTTCGGTCAATGCGTCATAGACCGCAAAGTCCTCCGCCCTTGCTCTGATGAGAGTTTTTCGTATTGCTTTGGAAAACCGGAAATAAGAAAAAGCGGGTATCATAAACGCAGTTACTGCGCCGGCAAGCCATATTATCGGCAGAATGTCCGAAGCCTTCATTGCCGAAGGATTTTTCTTTTCTGTTTCCGATGTAAGCGGCGCCCTGTTTTCCGATGGTACCGCTTCGGCAAAAGCGGGAACGACAGATATTTTCACCTGAGGTGTAGGAGCCGGAGAATATATTGCAGACGGGACGATCTCCGGCGCAGGTGTTCTCAACTGAAAAAGTCCCTGCAGCGGAAGGATAAAGCGCAGCAGTACAAGCAGCCACGCCCGGTAATAAAACCGGCTGGACAGCTTTCCCCCTGTACATTTACGCATTATCATCAATATCACGCCTAAAACCGAACCGCCGACGGACAGGGTAAGAAGCGTTTTCATACCTCATCCTCCGCCTTAAACATTTCCCGCAGCTCATCAATGTCGCCCTTTGTCAGCCCGTCGGAGTTAACCAGTGCCGCAACAAGCTCCCGAGCACTCCCGTGATAAAGGCGTTTGACAAGCTTTGCAGTCGCCCAGCTATTGTAGTTTTCCTCACTGACAAGGGGAGAATAGTAAAAAAACTCGCGCTTTTCCTGTAAAACGGCTTTTTTGGAAACAAGCCTCTGCAATAGTGTTTTGATCGTTGTGGCTTCCCAGCCCACGGACTGCTGCAGGCTTCTCCGAATTTCGCTCAGCGGCAGAGCCTTGGGGCTGTGCCAGAGAAGCTGCATGATCTCCAGCTCCGAATCGCTGATCTTTTCGCTTATTTCATCCATTATTTTTACCTCCACGCATAGACTACACGTGTCATCTGCGTTTAGAATACCACAGGAGACTACATTTGTCAACTACAATTATCAAAAAAACGGGGATGCTTTCGGACAACATCCCCGGGCTTGTTTTTTCGCATCCTGCTTAATTACAGCTGCTTATTGTTTTTTGTCTCTCCCATGACTTCATACACTGTATATTCCCGGTCAAGCTCATAGCCGAGCTTTTCCGCAAGGTGAACGGAAGCCATGTTCTGCGCATCCCAGCTCGGATAGAGTCCTTCTTCCAGACAGTGCAGGATCAGCGCGGAGCAGGCGGCGAGAGCCAGATGCTTTCTTCGTTCTTCTTTTACGGTGTCCACTTCGATCTCAATGCCCTCGTTATAGCGGGAATAGGAGGAAGCGCCCGAAACGATCTCCCCGTTCTTCAGGATGACCACACCCCGCCCCATTTTCAGAAAATGCTCTTTGTTATCAAAAGAGGAAACAAAATCCGCCGCTGCCGGACGGAGCAGGCATTGGTCATAAAGCTCTGCATCGATCTTTGCCGGCTCGTACCCGGCGGGAAGCTCGCTGATATTTTTCAGCAAAGCGTCCTTATCGAATTTTGTGTCTTTTTTAATGGCGTATCGGGTCACTTTTCTGGCAGAAGGGAAAACATCCTCTATCCGCTCCGCCCAACCCTCGTTTTGGGGAACCATGATCGTGAGGCCGTCCGGCTTATTCCGGACAAGCTCCCTGTCCGGCGTCCCTGCATAAAACCCGAAGCAGCCGACAAACGCGAGAGCCGACTTCGGGGCGTTCCGGTTTGTGACAAACAGCTTCCCCATGACCTTTTGCAGACAAGAGAGGATCATGCTCTCCTGCCAGCCTTCAAAAAGCGCCGCCACTCTGGAGGTGTCGCACAGCTCATATACCATTGCGTACACCTCGGTTTATTCTATGGATTTCAGCGCCTGTGCCATGTCGATCTTTTTGAGCTTGGGATTCAGAGCCAGATCGACGATCAGTGCGAACAGCATCGTCAGCCCCAGAGAGATACCAATGCTCACGGGGAGCACGCGGGTGTCGAAGTGCACAAGGTCGATCCGTATCTGATCCATGACAAAGCGGTGCAGCGCAAAGCCCAGAGGTATACCCACCAGCGCACCGATCACCGTGAGAGCGATATTTTCCCGGAAGACATAGCTTGCCGTCTCACCGTCATAAAAGCCCAGCACCTTGACCGTGGCGATCTCCCGTATACGCTCGGTGATGGAGATATTCGTGAGGTTATAGAGAACGATGAACGCCAGCGCACCGGCGCACACCACGACCACCACCACGATATAATCGAGCGCGCTCATCATCGTGCCCATGCGCTCTTTTAAATCTTCCGTGAGCTGACTGCTCGCTACATCGTCATCTCCGTTGAGCAGAGCAACGGCGGCATGGATATCTCTGTCCTCCCGGATGCGGAGCCATGCGCATTTCATCTCGGGCTCGTTCCCGGTTTGGGAGACAAAGGTCTCGCGGGTGACAAAGACATAATTATAGACGTAGTTGTTAAAAACGCCCGTGACCGTTAAATCCATCTCGCCGTTTTCGTCATCATAGACGCGCAGCGTATCACCTTCGCCGATACCGAGTGCCTGCGAAAGACCGACGGAAATAATACATTCGTCCTTCCCGGGATAGCTTATTTCCTCACCGTTATTCTTAAACTCCATGTAATCCCCGACCGTGTCGTTTTCAACGACCATCACATGAGCGGTCTTCGTTATATCCTCAAAGGAGCAGTCCTTGACCACATCGTGCATAAAGAGGAGACCCGAAACATCGTCCGCAAAGCGCTCCCGGAAGTCCGCACGGTCGCCGTCGGACATGGGGTCTTTGAAATTCACGGAGCAGTCGTAATGAGAGATATCGTCAAACTGATACTCCACTACGTCCTGTATGGAGTCGCGTATGCCGTAGCCGGTGATCAGCAGAGCGGTACAGCCGCCGATGCCGAGGATCATGATCAGCATCCTCTGCTTGTAGCGGAGGATATTCCGTATGGAAACCTTATGCAGAAACGGTATTCTGCGCCAGAGAAAGCCTACACGCTCCAGCAGGATACGCTTTCCGGCTTTCGGGGCGCGGGGACGGATCAGAGAGGCTGCCGTCTCGGATAATTCATTCCGGCAGGCAAACCATGTCGCCAGAAGAGCACAGACAAGATATGCCGCAGAGGAAGTGACCGCAAGCGGCCAGTCAAAAGCATTCAGAATATCCGTAAAACCGTACATGATGTTGTACGCCTGCCATACAAGCTTCGGCAAAGCCCATGCGCCGAGGGCAATACCCGCCGCACAGCCGAGAACGGAGGCAAGCGCGGAATAAATGAGAAACTTGCTCATGATGGCGCCGTCGGAATAGCCGGTCGCCTTGAGCACACCTAACTGCGTGCGCTGTTCGTCCACCATGCGCGTCATGGTCGTGATGCACACAAGCGCCGCCACGAGGAAGAAGAACAGCGGAAAGACCTTTGCAACGCCGTTGACGATCTCCGAGTCGCTTTCAAAGCACACATAGCCCACATTCGTCCGGCGGTCAAGTACATAGCAGTCGGGGTATTCCAGGTCGGCAAGCTCTTTTTCGCCGTCGGCATAATCCTCCTCGGCGTCCGCAAGCTTCTGTTCGGCGTCTTTAAGCTCCGCCTCTCCGTCCAGAATATCCTGTTCCGCGTCCGCGAGCTCCTGCTTGTGCTCCTCGATCTCCTCCCAGGCGTCGTCAAGCTCTTTCTGCTTCTTGGCGAAATCGTTGACATTGGAGCTGAGCATCAGGGTATTCATTACGCCTTTATAGAACTTAAAGTCCTCTACCGCGTCGTTGTATTCCTCTTCGCCGTCCGCGATCTTCTGTTTGCCGTCTTCCACATCGCGCTTGCCGTCTTCTATTTTGACTTTGGCATCCTCTATATCCTTATGCGCGTCGTCAAGTTTTCTGCGGGCGTCCGCAAGCTCCTCCTCGGCGTCGTCTTTCAGCTTGTGATAGCGCGCATCCGCTCTTTCCTCACAAAGAGCGGTGACAGGATCCTCCGCCGCTTCGACAAAGTCTTCATACTCGTCGGAATATACCTGCCCGGAGGCCCCCGAGAGGGTAATATACATATGGGTATAATAGTCGGTATCGAAGGCGCTCTCCGCGAGATATACAAAGCCGGTGATGCTGCCGCTGCCGAGACTTGTGCCGCCGCGCTCATAATTTATATACAGAGGCGATTTGCAAAGCCCCGTGACGGTGAAGCGACGCTCCTTGAAATTTTCAAGATCATCCTCGTCGTTATCCTTATTTAAGCTTATCGTCTGACCGATGATGTCCTCGTCAAAATACCACGCGTCCAGCGCGCACTCGTTTTCCTTCTCGGGAAGTCTGCCCGCCGTGACCGTGGGCAGATTGAGCTTTTCGGGTACACCGATCGCGTGAAGGACAAAGCTCCCGCCGGGCAGGTCAAAGATCGCGTCCGCCTGCTTGCTGCCCTCTGCGCATTCCACGGCGCTGTCCTCTTCAAAGGCCGCCGTGTCGTCCTCGTCGAAGCCGACGGTGGAGACAAGGTCATAGTCGAACATCCGGTGCTCATCGGCGTAGATGTCGAGCGTGTGGAGCATACTTGTTTTCGTGAGCTTCAAACCGCAGAAAAATCCCGCGCCCAGACCGATAATTGCAAATATAGCCAGAAATCTCGCAAAGCTTGTGCGGATCTCCCGGAAAGTCAGTTTTAGCATTATAATCCCCCATGCGGTATTCCATCATCAAAAGCCACGGCAATTCCCCCGACCGCTTGGGGGATTCTTGCCATGTCAGGCGGTTGCCGCTTTGCGGCGAGCCTGACGGCTTGTTATAGGATGCTGTGATTTATCACAGCATCACCACTCGATCTCTTCCACCGGTGTGGGGTGCTCGTTGACGGTCTTGCTGATGATCTCTCCGCTCCGAAGCCGGATTACCCGGTCCGCCATAGCGGTCAGCGCGGAGTTATGGGTGATGATAACGACGGTCATGCCGTTTTGCCGGGACTGATCCTGCAGAAGCTTTAAGATCTGCTTACCGGTATTATAATCCAAAGCACCGGTCGGCTCATCGCAGAGCAAAAGCTTGGGGTTTTTCGCAAGCGCCCTCGCAATGGCGACACGCTGCTGCTCACCGCCGGAGAGCTGGGCGGGGAAATTCGCCATTCTGTCCTCCAGTCCTACGGCTTTGAGCACCTGCTCGGCGGGGAGCGGGTCGGCGCAGAGCTGGCTGGCGATCTGCACATTTTCCAGCGCCGTCATATTGGGCAGGAGATTATAAAACTGGAAGACAAAGCCCACATCGTGCCGGCGGTATTTTGTCAGAGCACGCTTGGAATATTGGGCGATGTCATTGCCGTCAATCACGGCGTGCCCGGAAGTGAGCACATCCATGCCGCCGAGAATATTGAGAAGCGTGGTCTTTCCCGCACCGGACGCGCCGACGATAACGCATATTTCGCCCTTTTCTATATCGAAAGAGGCGTTTTTCAGTGCCTCTATTTTTATCTGTCCCATGTCGTAGGTTCTGCAAACCTTATCGAAGCTGACGAAGGATGCCATTAAATTTACCTCATGATGTTTTCTGAAACTTTAGTATATTTCTTTTTACCTTTATAATTGTTGAAAAAATGTTAATTAATAATATAATTGAAGAGAGGGCTTACAGAAACGGTCAAATCTTCTTTTTCGTGGGATTTTTACTCAGTCGCCCGGAATTGACCGCCAAATCCTCCTGGTTGTCCCTTGCGCTATTTACGGACAACTGTATAATAAATGGCAGGAGGTCGGTCATTATGAAGCATGAAGTAACATCACTGCAAACAAAACGCGCTTTGGCAGCATCTCTGCGTCACATCATGACTCAAAAGCTGTTTTCCAAAATTACTGTTTCCGAGCTCATTGCCGATTGCGGGGTCAACAGGAAGACCTTTTACTATCATTTTGAAAACATTAATTTCCTTCTGCACTGGATGCTTGAACAGGAGTCTGTTGAAATTCTGAAGCATTTCGACCTGTTGGCAGATTATCGCGGTGCGGTATCCTTTGTCATGGATTATATAGAATCCAACCGGCACATTATAAACTGCGCACTGGATTCGGTCGGAAGAGAAGAGCTTCATCGTTTTTTCTTTTCCGACTTCATGGGGATTGCCGATATGGTGCTTTGCGGGATGGAGGAAAAGTACAGCGTACAGCTGCCGAAGGAATATCGGCAGTTCATTGCAGAGTTTTATTGTGAAGCCGTATCAGGAATGATAATATCCTGGATCCGCAATCAAAAATGTAAAAACAGGGAGTTTGCACAGGAATCTATTATCCGTGTCCTTCAGGCCTCTCTTCGCGGCGTTGTGCAGGCACAAAAATAAGCTTTGTCTATGGCGGTACACAATGCCGTGCACGACTATAAAAAATCGGAGACCGAAAAAGGTCTCCGATCCGATATTGTGATTTTTATCTCTCTTCTCTGAAATACGGAAGTCCCAGAGAGGCGGGGGGCTGGTTTTCACGCTTGGAGCGCATGGAGGAAATGACCAGAACAACGATGGTGACAACATAGGGCGCCATCTTGTAGATCTCCTTGACGGCAAGGTCCGTGCCGGTGGGGATGTACACATTGAGGATATACAGTCCGCCGAATAAAATGGACGCGAGGATCGAAAGAGCGGGCTTCCAGACCGTGAAAATAACAAGGGCAATTGCAAGCCAGCCTCTGTCACCGAAGGCGTTATTCGACCAGACACCGGAGGCGTAGTCCATGACATAGTAAAGTCCGCCGAGTCCGGCGACCATGGAGCCGAGGCAGGTAGCCATATACTTATAGCGTGTGACATTGATGCCCGCCGAATCGGCGGTACCGGGATTTTCGCCCACGGAGCGCAGATGCAGACCCGTGCGGGTACGGTTGAGGAAGAGGGAGGCGGCGATGGCCAGAAGGATCGCCACATACGCGAGGAAGCTGTACGAGAGGAAGATCTTTCCGAACCAGCCGCAGTTGTCGGCAAAGGGGAGCTTTTTAGAGAATACAAGGCTTGTCTTTGTCAGAACAATGGAAGGGATGTCCGTATCCACGAGCTTGATCAAAGACCCGCCGAAGAAGTTGCCGATGCCGACGCCGAAGGTGGTGAGGGCAAGACCGGTAACGTTCTGATTGGCGCGGAGCGTTACCGTGAGGAAGCAGTACAGAAGCCCCATGAGCAGAGAGCCCAGCAGGCAGGAGAGCAGAGGGACCATGATCGTAAGGAAATTATTCATTTCTGCGCCGGAATTTTCGTACAGGAACGCACCGATCACGCCGCAGATGCCGCCGACATACATGATGCCGGCCGTGCCAAGGTTGAGGTTTCCGCTCTTTTCGGTGATCGTTTCACCGGTGCAGCCGTACATAAGCGGGACGGCCTGCATGACAGCTCTGGGGATAAAGGAAACTATATCAAACATCGTCCTTTTCCTCCTTGTGCTTTTTTGCAAAATGTATCTGATAATTGATGAAAAACTCACTGCCGATGATACAGAAAATGAGAACAGCGGTGAGGATGTCACCGAAGGATGCGTTCAAACCGCAGGAAGTGGCAAGCTCGTTGGCGCCGCTTCCGAGGAAAACAAGAAGTCCGGAAGACAGCACCATGGTGATGGGGTTGAAATGCGCCAGCCACGAGACCATGACGGCGGTGAAGCCCTGACCGCCGGCAAGGGTCGTAGAAACGGTGTGGTTGATGGAGCCAACCAGCAGCAGACCCGCTATACCGCAGACAGCACCGGAGAGGAGCATCGTGCGGACAATAACCTTTTCCACCTTGATGCCGACATAGCGCGCGGTGCGCTCGCTCTCACCGACTACTGCCAGCTCAAAGCCGTGCTTTGAATAGCGGAGGTAAAAGTACATCAGAACCGTCATAACGACAACGACGACAATGACAAGCAGATAACGGTTGACAAGCTGGGGGAACCAGCCTATATTGCTTTTCTGATTGATAACGCCGATCTGACAGGAGCCCTTCGGGTTTTCCCACTTGACGCAGAAATAGGCGACGATCTGGGTTGCCACATAGTTCATCATCAGCGTGAAAAGAGTCTCATTCGTGTTGAATCTCGCTTTGAAAAAGGCGGGGATGGCCGCCCAGAGCGCACCGGCAAGGACAGAGGCGAGGATCATGCAGATTATGACGACCGCGTTGGAAAAACCGTCCGCCATCAGAACCATGCAGGCGGCGGAAGCCATCGCTCCGGCCAGCACCTGCCCTTCCGCGCCCAGATTCCAGCAGTGCATCTTAAAAGCCGGGGTGACGGCCAGAGAGATCATAAGGAGGATCGAGGTTTTCTGGAGGAAGATCCAGGTCTTTCTTGCCGTACCGAAGGAGCCGGTAACGACCGCCTTGCCCATTTCAAGAGGAGCAATGCCGGTGGTAACGACCGTGAGGACAGAGCAGAGAATTATGCCCACAAGAATCGCAAGAAATCTTATTCCGAGGATCCTGCCGCGGCTCAGATCGCCGCGCTTGGAAATATGTATCATTCCTGCATACCTCCCAGTTTTGTCATCATGGCGCCGACCTCGCGCTTGTCCGTCTTTCTCCCGTCAACAATGCCGCTGACCTTGCCGCCGCAAAGGACAAGAATTCTGTCGCACAGCTCCAGCAGAACATCAAGGTCTTCGCCGACATAGATGACCGCAACGCCGCGCATCTTCTGCTGGGTAACGAGGTCATAGATCGTATAGGAAGAGTTGATATCCAGTCCGCGGGTGGCATAGGCAGTGAGAAGGACGGTGGGAGCGTTGGATATTTCACGGCCAACCAGCACTTTCTGCACGTTGCCGCCGGAGAGACGGCGCACGGGTGTTTCCACACTGGGGGTGCCGATTTCAAGGGAGTCCACCATCTGGTGTGCCAGCTTGTTGGGCGGTTTGCGGTTTGTGAAGAGACCGGAGCCCTGACGGTAGGAACGGAGCATCATATTGTCGATAAGGTCCATGTTTGCGACCAGACCCATACCGAGTCTGTCCTCGGGAACAAAGGAGAGCGCAACGCCCATATTCTTGATGGCAAGCGGATCCTTGCCGATCAGTTCCTCTCTCCTCCCGTCATTCTCGATATAGGAGATGCTGCCCGATTCGGTCTTCTGAAGCCCTGCGATAGCCTCTAAAAGCTCCTTCTGACCGCAGCCGGAGATACCGGCAATCCCTAAAATCTCTCCGGAATAGGCGGTAAAGGACACATCGTCCAGCTTGGCGATACCGTCAATGTCGCGCACGGTCAGATTTTTTACCTCGATACGCGGCTTGGGCTCCTCCGGCTCGGGGCGGTCGATATTGAGCACCACGGGACGGCCGACCATCATATTGGTCATTTCCTGCACGGTCGTATCCTTTGTGAGCATATCGCCGGTGAAATGTCCCTTGCGCAGTACCGCTACACGGTCAGAGAGAGACTGCACCTCGTGCATCTTATGGGTGATGATGACGACCGCCTTGCCGTCATCGCGCATATTGCGGAGAACCGCAAAAAGCTTGTCTGTCTCCTGCGGAGTAAGAACAGCGGTAGGCTCGTCAAGAATGAGGATGTCCGCGCCGCGGTAGAGTACCTTGATGATCTCAACCGTCTGCTTCTGCGAAACGGACATCTCATATACCTTCTGGTCGGGGTCTACGACAAAACCGTAGCGGTCGCATATCTCGCGTATCTTCTTTGAAGCTTCCGCAAGGTCGAGCTTTCCGGGCAGACCTAAAACGATATTCTGCGCGGCGGTGAAGACATCAACCAGCTTGAAATGCTGGTGTATCATGCCGATGCCGAGATCAAAGGCATCCTTGGGGGAGCGGATGATAACCTCTTTGCCGTCAATGGCGATGGTGCCCTCGTCGGGGAAATATACGCCGGAGAGCATATTCATAAGGGTGGTCTTGCCGCTGCCGTTTTCGCCCAGCATGGCAAGGATCTCGCCCCGATATATATTGAGCCAGCACTTATCGTTGGCAAGAACAGACCCGAAACGCTTGGATATATTCCGCATCGCAACCGCGGGGACTCTCTCTTCCATTTGAATCCTCCTTTACAATTAATACATTAGTCACTTGTAAAACTCAAAAGAACTTGAAAAATCAAGGATTTTTAAGTGTCTGATTATTGATTTTTCTCCCCCGCACCGTAGGGAACTCCACCGCACCGTAGGGAACGCTCTTGAGCGTTCCGCAGACAAGCCGCAGCCCCGGAGTTTTCGGAACGGTCAAGACCGTTCCCTACTGTGATTGGGACATAACGCCGTGGTTAATTGCCCGACT
>JAZLGK010000124.1:0-3926 GCA_045616265.1 Candidatus Limivicinus sp.
ACACAAAGTATTCCTGCGAAAAAATGCCTTCATCATAAGTGAGCGTCCAAATCTTCGATTTGGCTTACGCGAACTTATGCAAAGCTGAACCCATTTTCTCTCGCCATCTGCTCTTGCCGCATTATGCGGTATTGCCTTAGAAAAATTGCAAATCTCGGCATAAAAGGAAACGGATTGCCACGACAGTGTGCGCACTGTCTCGCAATGACAGACCTTTTCACTGCGGCAAAGTACTCTTGCAGGAAGCACCTTGTCAGTTTCACGGTATCGTGATATAATAGTAAAAAATACGTAAGGTGAAGGGAAAAATGTTTCACAAGATCAAAAGCATAAGCGCTCTTGACGAATTTAAACTGAGTGTTCAGTTCTGTGAGGGAGTTACAAAAGTATACGATGTAACGCCTCTGTTTGAAAAGCTGCCCGTATTTGCTTATCTGAAAAACAGACCGGAGGAATTTTCGCAGGTTTTTGTTGACATGGGAGGATACGGCATCGTCTGGAATGACGAGCTTGATCTTTCCTGCGATGAGCTGTGGGAGCATGGGGAACAGATCAGCACACCGTTTGACGGGCTCCTTTCTTTTGCCGATGCGGCAGAGCTGTGGGGACTGAACGAAAGTACTCTCAGAAAAGCGGTCGCCTGCGGAAAACTTGTCAGCGGGTGCGATGTCTGTAAATTCGGAAAGCAGTGGGTCGTCTCTGCGCAGGCAATGAAACGCGAATACGGTGAAGCGGGGCAAAAAAAGCCTGCATAAGGAAAAGTATGCAGATTGACTTTCCTAAACGTCAGGAGTATGCTAAAATAAAAAAACATATAAAAATGAAATCAAGGAGGAAGCTATGGAACGCTACGCATGGAAGGCAACGGTTCTGCCCGGGAAATTAGAGGAATACAAATACCGCCACGATAACATCTGGCCGGAGATGAAGGAGGTTCTCGCCAAAGCAGGGATCCGCAATTATACGATCTGGAATGTCGGCAATGACCTTTTCGGCTACTATGAGTGCGACAGTGTATCCGAGGCCGCCAGAGTGCAGGCGGAAAGCCCGGTCGTCGATAAGTGGAACGAGTACATGAAGGACGTAATGAAGATGGACATGGATCCCGTCACCGGCGCGCAGCCGCTGATGGAGCAGGTGTTTTTCTTTGACCCCTGATTCAAATCAATCAACCCACGGTAGGGAACGGTCTTGACCGTTCCGAAAATTCAGCGGTTGTTGCTTGTCTGCGGAATGGGCAAGCCCATTCCCTACAGATTATTTGTAATCCCGCACGGTAGGGAACGGTCTTGTGACCGTTCCGGAACAAACCGGCTTGCTGCTTGTCGGCGGAACGCTCTTGAGCGTTCCCTACAATACCGAAAAAATTATTTGATTTGTGATAATAAAGGAGAGTATCTATGAAAGAAGATTTGATTCTGAAAGGCTACGAGTACGCAAAAGCTGTCTATGCGGAAAACGGCGTGGATGTGGAAGCGGCGATAAAAAAAGCCGACGCGATCCCCGTTTCCATGCACTGCTGGCAGGGCGACGACGTTATCGGCTTTGACGGTTCCGACAGCCTCACCGGAGGCATCCAGACCACCGGCAACTACCCCGGTCGAGCCAGAACCGCCGAAGAGCTCCGCTCTGACATCGCTTTTGCCAAAAAGCTCATTCCCGGCGCGACCAAGCTCAATATGCACGCCTGCTACGCTGAAAAAAACGGCAAAAAAGTAGACCGTGACGAGTACACCATCGCCGAATTCCAGAACTGGGTGGACTTTGCCAAGGAGCAGGGCATGGGTCTTGACTTCAACCCCACTTATTTTTCCCACCCGAAAATGGACGGCGATTTCTCCCTGTCCAGCTACGACCCCGATACCCGTAAATTCTGGATCGAGCACGGCAAGCGCTGCCGCGAGATCGGTCTGGAGTTTGCAAAACAGTTAGGTCAGCCCTGCGCCATCAACTACTGGATGCCCGACGGCTATAAGGATATTCCCGCCGACACCAAAAAGCACCGCGACCTGATGACCGCATCCCTCGATGAGATTTTTGCGGATGACATCGATAAAAAGCTCGTCCCCTGCGGCATTGAGTCCAAGCTCTTCGGCGTGGGCGTTGAGAGCTATACGGTTGCCAGCCATGAGTATTCCTACGGCTACGCGGTGAAGAACGGCCTTTGCTACACGCTGGACGCCGGTCACTTCCATCCCACCGAGGTCATCTCCGCCAAGCTCTCCGCCGTTCTGCAGTTCCTTGACAGCATTATTCTGCATGTCTCCCGCCCCGTGCGTTGGGACAGCGACCATGTGATCATTCTGGACGACGAGCTGCAGAAGATCATGGACGAGGTCATTCTCAACGGTTTTGAAAGCCGCACATTCATCGCTCTTGACTATTTTGACGCTTCCATCAACCGCGTCGCCGCCTGGGCGATCGGCATGAGAAACGCAAGAAAAGCCATTCTCAGCGCTTGCCTTGCCCCCGCCGCCATCCGTCAGGCGGAGTATGACCGCGACCACACCTCCCGTCTCGCCCTCATGGAAGAGCGCAGAACACTGCCTCTCGGTGCTGTGTGGGATTACTACTGCATGACAAAGGGCATACCCACCGATATGCTCGGCGAGGTCAAAAAGTACGAGAAAGATGTACTTTCTCTGAGATAAAGGAGTAAATACCATGTTTTTTAAAGAAAATAAGCAGCTTTTATCTGATTTTTCCCGCGTGTCCAAGGCGGCGGGCGGACGTTCCGATTACGTGCAGGGCGGCGGCGGCAATACCTCCGTCAAGCTCCCCGGCGGTCTGATGGCGATCAAAGCCTCCGGCTTCTGCCTGAAGGATATCGAGATCGACAAGGCCTATGCCGTATTGGACGGCGCAGACCTCCGCAATTTTTATCTCACTTCCGAACCCTCTGATTTTGAGGACGTGGAAAAGGCCGGTTCCTCCCGCGCCAAGGCGAACATCCGCCATATCGACGGTCTTGCCGATCTGCGCCCCTCCGTGGAGGCGGGCTTCCACTCCATTCTCAGCACCTTTGTCGTGCATACGCACAGCGTATACGCCAACCTCGCCTGCTGCTCCACCGCCTGCCGCGCCATCGCGGAGCAGGCTTTTCAGGGCGCCGCTTATTCCTGGGGCTGGGTTCCCTATACCGATCCCGGCGCCAATCTGACCTTCGCCATCCGCAATGAGCTTCGCCGCGTCGAAAAAGAGACCGGCAAAGTCCCCTCCGTCATTCTCATGCAGAATCACGGCATCATCGTTCACGATGACGACCCCGACAAGGCGCTTGCCATCCATACCGACGCCAACGAGCGCCTTGCCCGTATGTTCTCTCTCACCGGAACCTCCTTCCCCGAAGTGAAGATAAAGAATATGGCCGCCGGCATGATCGCCGCCGATACCGAATATCTTGCGAAAGCTCTGGCCTCCGGGGAGTACAGCGAAGAATTCCTCATGACCCAGCCTCTCTATCCCGACCAGATGGTTTTCCTCGCCGATACCTTCTTTATGGATGCCGAAGAGATCGCCGAAGGACAGGCCGTTGCCAGCTCCGTCACCGGGCAGATGCTCATGAAAATGGACGAAAAGAAAGCCATGACCCTGACCGAAACTCTCACTGCCGTGTATTTCGTCATGAAAAACATCAAAAAAGCCGGTTACACCGTCTCCACAATGGGTGAGGCGGCAAAGAAGTTTATAGCCAACTGGGAGAGCGAAAAGTACCGCAAGTCTCTCGCCGGGAAAAAAGCATAAGGAGAAATCGTGTGAAAGGAGCTTTCACACTGTATAAATCAAAGGCAACACCGCACAATACGTCTGCGGCAGCTGACGGATAAAATGTGCTCAGATTTTGTCATTTTTTCTTGCAATACACAAAGTATTCCTGCGAAAAAATGCCTTCATCATAAGTGAGCGTCCAAATCTTCGATTTGGCT
>JAZLGK010000125.1:0-2971 GCA_045616265.1 Candidatus Limivicinus sp.
TACCGTGTGGACACCCATCTTTTTCCACATGACGGTCAACGGCGTGTCTGTTGCCATGCTGAACGCGCTGGAGGTCATATGAGCAGAGAATATACACTGAAAACAGTCGCCAGAATAAGGAGCGACTTCCCGGCCAAGTTCGGCATACCCCGGCAGGCGGGGATCGTTCCCGAGCTCACGGCGCTGGTGGTGTTCGAGCCGGAATACCGGAAGGCGGACGCGCTCCGGGGTCTGGAGGGATTCTCCCATATCTGGCTGATATGGCAGTTTTCGGAGGCTGTGCGGGATACCTGGTCGCCCACGGTGCGCCCGCCGAGACTGGGCGGAAACGAGCGCATGGGCGTGTTTGCCACCCGTTCACCCTTCCGGCCCAACGCTCTGGGGCTCTCCTGCGTGGAGCTTAAGGGGATCGAGGAGAGAGACGGTCTCGGCACGGTGCTTGTGGTGAAGGGCGCGGACCTCATGGACGGCACGCCCATCTATGACATAAAGCCCTACATTCCCTATGCGGACTGTCATCCGGGGGCTCTTTCCGGCTTTGCGCCCGACCCGGGGAAAACTCTTACGGTGGAGTTCGCGCCGGGCACGGCGGAAAAAGTCCCGGCGGATAAGCTCCCGGCCCTGACCGGGGTGCTTGAAAACGACCCCAGACCCCGCTACCAGAACGACAGTGAGCGGATATATGCTCTCGAGTTCGCGGGAATGGAAATAAAATTCACCGTGGACGGCGAATGTCTCACGGTGAAAGAAGTTTTATAATAAAAATGCACGCCCTTACGGGCGTGCAGGATAGGGATTTAAAAATGCAGGGAAGCGTTGACTCAATGTCATTAAGATAAGATTACAGGAGGAATACCTCATACTGAGAAAGGTATGGGGTATTTTTCTTTTGATAAAAAAGAAGAAAAAGCTTGACAAGAGTGGAAAAATGTGCGGGCGGGTTCAGCAAAGCTATGCTGAAAACGGCCCCTGTAATGAAAAGCGATCCCAGTTCATTACAAGGAGGATGCACGATGAGCTCACAAACAGCGAAACTGAAAAAGCTATTGAAAACGACAATCCGAGACATGGCTCGAAACAAGGAGCAATTCACACAGTCTCCAGGAAAAGACTTTACCCGCAATCGGAAGCTGGATTTTGCCTCGGTTATATCTGTTTTACTCAGCTTGAGCGGAGGCAGCACCGCCAGCGGTTTAATGGATTATTTCAAATTCAATCCCACCATCGCCAGCACATCGGCGTTTGTCCGGCAACGAGCCAAGCTAAAGCCGGATGCTATGGAATATCTGTTTCGGCGTTTTGCGCAAGAGAGTCCGGCTAAGAAAACATTTCGTAGCTACAGACTTTTGGCCGTAGATGGGTCAGCTCTCCAAATCTTTGCCGATCCTAACGGTGAGGAGTCCTACTATCCCGGAACCAACGGACAGCATCCCTACAGCTTGCTCCATCTGAATGCTTTATACGATCTGGAAAACCGGATTTATACAGATGCCATGATTCAAAAATCTCACAAGAAGAATGAGCACAAAGCTTTGACAGAAATGATCGACCGATCAGCAATCGCATTCGCTATTCTTCTTGCCGACCGAGGCTATGAGGGATACAACAACATGGCGCATTTGCAGGAAAAGGGTTGGAAATACCTCATCCGTATAAAAACCGGCTCCAGATGTATGTTTTCCGGCTTTGATCTTCCAAAGGCTGATGAATTTGATCTCCCTGTTGAGCTTTCCCTTACCCGCAGGCAGACCAAAGATGTGAAAGCCTTATGTTCAGCCAATCCGAATCATTACAGATGGATTTCACCGACCGCGACCTTTGATTTTCTCCCCTCCGGCAACCGCAAGCACGATCCGCTTGTTTCCTATAAGCTTTCTTTCCGTATCGTTCGCTTCAAGCTCTCCGAGGATTACTTCGAAACCGTCGTTACCAATCTGCCTGCCGACGCATTCCCACCCATTGAACTCAAGCGCCTCTATGCCAGACGCTGGGGAATTGAAACTTCTTTCCGCCATCTCAAATATACCACCGGGCTCATCCATTTCCATGCAAAAAAGGTGGAGCACATCTACCGGGAAAGCTTTGCTAAACTCACTATGTACAACTTCTCTGAATTGATTACCTCATCTGTAGTCATCCAGAAGCGCAGCGCAAAGTATTCCTATTCGGTCAACTTCTCCGCCGCTGTACATATTTGCCGCAATTTCTTCCCGGGGAATGTATCTCCACCTAAGCTTGAAGCTTTGCTCTCGAGATTGATTCTTCCTGTTCGCCCGGGCCGAAGCAATGCCCGAAAGCCGGTACAAAGACCAACCTTCTGCTTCCTCTATAGAGTAGCATAATCTTCCCGTTTTGGATAGTGTTTTTTCGGCAGACTACCGTCTGCCTCCTTGCTATGCCTTTTCTCATGAAAATGAGCACACCGTTACCGATGTGCTCATTTCCTCTGCCTTCCCGTCCCCTATCAATGCCGTTATCTTAATGACATTGAGTCAATGCTTCTCTGCATTTTCATATCCCTATCTTGCCTGCCCTTATGACCGCGCCCTTTTGCGCATTCTGCGTTTATTCCAGCTCGAAGGCGCCGGTGTAGAGCTGATAGTAGGTGCCCTTGTCGGCGATGAGCTTTTCGTGGCTGCCGCGCTCGATGATCTCGCCGTGATCCAGCACCATGATCACGTCGGAGTTCATGACGGTGGAAAGACGGTGGGCGATGACGAACACGGTGCGGCCCTCCATGAGCTTATCCATGCCCCGCTGGACGATGGCCTCGGTACGGGTGTCGATGGAGGAGGTGGCCTCATCCAGGATCATTACGGGGGGATCGGCCACAGCGGCCCGGGCGATGGCGATGAGCTGGCGCTGACCCTGGGAGAGGTTGGCGCCGTTGTTGGAAAGCTCGGTGTCGTAGCCGCCGGGGAGACGGGTGATGAAGTGGTTCGCGGCTGCCAGCTTTGCCGCCGCGCTGCAC
>JAZLGK010000126.1:0-8160 GCA_045616265.1 Candidatus Limivicinus sp.
AGGGCTTGACCATCACGTGAGCCGTCGTACCGGCAATACGGAAATTGCTTTCGATCTCGCTGTACCCGAAACGGTTAAAGAATCTGAAAAGCTTTTTCTGCCGGTTTTCGTCCGGGTCGGGAAAATCGGTTATTTCGGCAACGATGCCCTGCGTGTCGGCATAGCGTTTGTTTATAAGCCGCATGGCCTCGATCCCAACACCGTGTCCTCTGTACCAGGGGAGAATACCGAAATATTTTAATAAAACATAACCGTAAAGATTTCGGATGCCGACCAGCGCATAGCCCAGCTCCATCTTCGATTCATCGTCAAAGAAAACGATCAGCTCCATCTCGCCTTTCATCACGGCTTTGTGAATGGCAAGCTTGGAAAAAAGCTCCTCGCTGTCAAAGTCGATCTCCATAATGGAGTAGTAGCGCTCAATGTCCCTGTGTCCGCCTTTTCTGATGTCAAGCATGGTTTTCCTCCGTTACTGCGGTCTTACCATCTGATAGCCGCGCTCGTTTTCTTCAACAGGAAAATTTTCCGTGTTCACCATTTTCAGTATTTTTTCAACATTGACCGCTCCCTTTGAGACATAGATCGCGTCAGGCAGCTTTTCCGGAAACTTTTCCCAGTAATCCAGAAGCCGCTCCGCTTCCGACTCGGCATTTTTTTTCGTCTGTATCCATATGGCAAAGGAGGCGCATTTTTTTGTGTCCTCGAGATAGGGCCAGCAGTCATCCGAAAAATACAGCACATAATCTCCCGGGGCGTTTCTCACCTTTTCGGTAGCCGCCCACAGCCCGTCCTGCTCATAGTCTGCCACCATCTCGGTGGTTTTTTCGCCCTTGCCTATGCCGTAGTTTATGCTGCCGTACATCAAGGCTGTCCCCGAAGGCTCGGAAAAGCAGTAGTTTTTCCTGTACCACAGCTCATAGCCTGTCTGAAAAAGCAGCACCGATGCCAGTAAAGCAATGATGCAGCGCTTAGGGACTGGATTTGCGTCTGCAATACACTCTTCCGTCAGTTCCAGCAAAAACCATGCTCCCGCGCAGGCACATACCATAAGCGGCGTAATGACGACCGAATAGCCCAGATCCGATGCCAGATACAGACTCACCACCATCACCCAGCCCGGAATATACATAAGGAAGAACAGTTCTCTGTCCTTTTTTTCGCACATCTCATAAGCTCCCAAAGCCGCAAGGGAAAGCGGCATCATCAGCTTCGGACTGAGCACTGCCATTCCCTGCACTCTCGAACTCAAAAAATTTGCACCGATCGCACAGAACGTCAGCAACAACAGCAGGGACGCGTATATTTTTTTTCTTTTTCTGTCAAATGCAAAAGCGATCACCGGCAGGAAAATGAGTAATTCCGTGAGCTTTATATTCCGGACAATGTCTATTATAAACTTTATCAGCTTGCCGCCGCTGTCTCCGACACTGTGTGCCTCATCGCCCAGCATATACGGCAGGGTCCTGATCAGCTTACCCACGTCTGCGCTGCTCAATGCAAACAGCAGAAACATCAGCGCAGGCACTCCGCAGCCCGCCGTGATCAGACCGAAGCTCTTCCATCGGAGTACCGTAAGCGGTCTTTTCTTACGGACGGCACAGACAAGGCAGGCAATAAAATACGCAATATAGATCACCGCGAAATACGGACATTCCAGCACCGCAAGCGCCAGCAACACGCCTGAGAAAAACAGCTCCCGTTTTTCGTGCTTCCCTGTCACAAGCATCGTGCAGCTCAGCAGCAGGAAATCCAGCGCCATCATATAATAGGACAGCGCTTCTATATACAGGTGTGAATACGGAAAATACAGCATCGTCACGCAAAGCGCGGCCAGGGGCGATCTTCTCCGGATCATCAGATAGAGCAGCACCGTGTTCAGAGCGTGGAAAAATATAAATATATATCTGAATGTGAGGATGATTCCCTCGTTTCCCGCAGAAAACACATGGTACAGCTTCACAAGCGGGTAAAGTATCACCAGTGTTATCTGAGTCAGCGTCCAGTCATCATATAAAAGGGCATCCCCTTTCATAAGCCTGTCGGAGAGCGCGATCCAGTTCGCCTCATCAAAGAAATGAAAGCCGTAAGGTGCCTTCCAGATAAACAGAGCTGTCACAAAGACAAAAAATACGGCAAAGGCTATATCTATGTACTTTGACTTTTTTTCCAAAGGAATCTCCCCTTCAGTCCCGATGTCATCTTTTTCTATAGTAGGGAACAGGCTTGCCTGTTCCGAAAAACCGCATTGCAGCCTGTCTCGGAACGGTCAAGACCCTTCCCTACGGTTTTTTTGTTAAACCGACGGCATTGCCCCTCAGTTTGCTATCTCCTGTGCTCTGCAAAGCTCCGCATACTTTCCGCCTTTTTTTATAAGCTCTTTGTGGCTGCCCTGCTCGATGATCTTTTCCTTTTCGATGACCGCGATCACATCCGCGTTTTTGATCGTGGACAGGCGGTGGGCGATGATGATCGTGGTGCGCCCTTCGGCAAGGCTGTCGAGGGAGGACTGTATTTTCTGCTCGGTCACGGTGTCAAGGGCGGAGGTCGCCTCATCTAAAATCAGTATCTTCGGATTTTTCAGAAAGACACGGGCGATGGAAAGGCGCTGTTTCTGCCCGCCGGAGAGCATCACGCCGCGCTCGCCGATGTATGTATCGTAGCCGTTGGGGAAGAGAAGTATTTCGTCGTGGATTTCGGCGCGTCTGGCGGCCTCCATGACCTCCTCATCGGTAGCGTCCGGTCTGCCATAGCGGATATTCTCCCTTATCGTCCCTGCGAACATGAAAACATCCTGCTGGATAAGCCCGATATTTTCGCGCAGACTTTTCTGCGTCACGGAGCGGATATCCTGCCCGTCCACAGTGATGCTGCCGCCGGTGAGCTCGTAAAAGCGCGGCAAAAGCTGGGAGAAGGTGGTCTTTCCGCCGCCGGAGGGACCGACCAGCGCGTAGCACTCGCCCGCCGGGATCTTCACGTTGATATTTTCCAGCACCTGCACGCCGTTGGAGTAGGCGAAGGAAACGTTTCTGTATTCGATCTCTCCCTTTACGTCCTTCAGCTCCTTCGCGTCCGGCGCGTCCTTGATCTCAGGCTCGGTGCGCATGATATCCAGAAACCGCTCAAAGCCCGCCATGCCCTGCATATAGGTCTCCATGAACTGCACAAGACGGCGCACCGGAGAGGTGAAGGTAGAAACATACAGGGTAAAGGTGATAAGATCAATATAATTCAGCGTGCCGCGCATAATTAAAAAGCCGCCGAAGGCGATGACCACGACGGGCAGAATACCCATCGTAAACTCCATGCCGGACATATAAAGCCCCATGGTGCGGTAATATTCGACCTTCGCGCCCTTGAACATATCGTTTGCCTTATCGAATTTTTCCTTTTCCCTGTCCTCGTTGGCAAAGGCCTTTGCCGTGCGTGCGCCGGAGATGCTCGACTCTATCGCCGCATAGATCTCCGCGGTCTTTTTCTTGACCTCCACATTGGCATTTTTCATCTTCACACGCTGAGACACGGTGAACCACAGGCACAGCGGCAGAACGACGGTCAGTGCGAGTGCCAGCCGCCAGTCGAGGAAAAACATAACGACAAGAGCGCCGACGATCGTGAGGGTGCAGATGAGCAGATTTTCCGGACCGTGGTGAGAAAGCTCCGTCACCTCAAAGAGGTCGGAGGTGATATGGCTCAGTAAAACGCCGGTGCGGTTGTTGTCAAAAAACGAGCAGGAGAGCGACTGGATATGAGTGAACACATCCTCGCGCATTTTCGCCTCCACCAGCACACCCATACGGTGTCCGACCACGGTGATGACGTAATAGAGCGCGGCTTTCAGCACGTATGCCAGCACCATGATCGCCATGACGGCAAAGAACGCGGAAAAGAGCTTATTCGGCAGGAGAGTGTTCATGCTCATGCGTGAGACGTAGGGGAACACCAGATCGACCGCCGCCACCAGCACCGCACAGAGCATATCGATTATGAACAGCCTCTTCTGCGTCGAAATGTAGCTTACAAAAATTTTGATCGGGGACTTTGTGTAATCTATTTTCATTTCTGCCTCGTTCTTTTAAAGTGGAAAGTGAAAAGTGGAAAGTGGAAAGTGGAAATATACTCAATAGTCCGTATTTTGTAAAACACATCTATATGTAACCAAAAACCGGAAAATTCTTTTGAAAAGTTGGATAATTAGAAATTTAATTTCACTTTCCACTTTTCACTTTCCACTTTTATGATTGTCTGTCTCTCTCAGCAACCGCCAGCTTATCGCAGCGGTTATTATAGTCATTTTACGCGTGGCGCTTTACCCAGTGGTAATGTACGGTGTGAATATCCGTAAGGGAAAGCAGCTTTTCCCAGAGGTCAGGATTGAGCGCGGGCTTTTTGTCGGATTTTATCCAGTTTTTTGCTTTCCACGACCTTGCCCAGCCCTTACTCAGCGCATCGATGACATACTTCGAGTCGGAATACAGCTCCACCTCGCAGGGCTCTTTCAGCGCTTCCAGCGCGGAAATGACCGCCGTTAATTCCATGCGGTTATTGGTCGTATTCTTTTCCCCGCCGGAAAGCTCCTTTTCATGCCCGTTATAGCTCAGGATCGCTCCCCAGCCCCCGGGTCCGGGATTGCCGGAGCACGCCCCGTCGGTGTAAACTTGTACTGACTTCATTATTTTGCCTTTCCGCAGAAAGTGGAAAGTGAAATGAATATTTTACTTCTTCTGTTTTTCAAAAACAGCCTGAATTTTTCATTCTGTAAAATATGTTTTTACAATGTTCTGCCTATTGAGTATAATTCCACTTTCCACTCTTCACTTTTCACTTTGTTTACAGTTCTTCCGGCAGCTCCAGCTTATTGTATCGCTCGCACATGGCGTTATATTCCGCACGGTCGATGAGGCCGTTTTTGTAGAACATGGCGGCCTGGTCGAGATAGCGCTGCTTGCCGTGGGCACAGGTGCAGCGGAGAGCCTCGGCGGTATCACTCTGAGCGGAGAACGCCGGAGTTTTGACCTCATGCTCGCTCATGCGCTTGAGGGTCTTATCCTCGGTCTTCTTCTTTTTGGACGCGGCCGATACGCAGGCGATCACCACGGCGATCCCCAGCACAACAGCCGGGACGATATAATTCCCGTCCTCCACGGCGCCGAACATGGCAGCGGCGATCGCAATAACGAATACGATGATTGCACTCTTCGGATCATTTTTCTTTTTGTTGTTCATAAGCCCACCACTTTCATTTATTCCGAATTCCGCATTCCGCATTATTCCTGTTCTTCCTTCTCCGTCGTCTCGATACAGATAACTCTGCTGCCCTCCGAAAGCCGCATGACCCTCACGCCCTGTGCGGCGCGTGACTGGAGAGATATGGTGTCAACGGGAGTGCGGATTATGGTGCCGTCGTCGGATATAAGGAGAATGTCCTCATTGCCGGTGACGATCTTTACATCCGCAACAGGTCCGGTCTTATCGGTAACATTGTAGTTTTTGATACCTATGCCGCCGCGCCCGCGCACAGCGTACTCGTCGGTATTCGTCCTCTTGCCGTAGCCCTTTTCGGTGATCGTGAGGATCTGGCTTCCGCTCGCGGTACTGCCCGCGCCGACAACTCTGTCGCCCTCCCTGAGCTTTATGCCGCGCACACCGACTGCCGTTCTGCCCATGGGACGCACATCATCCTCATTGAAGCAGACCGCCATGCCGTTTCTTGAGGCGACCATGATCTCCTCGCCGCCCTTGGTGGCAAAGACGCTCATAAGCTCGTCGCCCTCGTCCAGATTCAAAGCGCGGATACCGCTGGAGCGGATATTTTTAAGCTCGATCTGGCGCATACGCTTTACCGTTCCGAAACGGGTGACGAACATGAGGTAGCTGTCCTCATCGAGAGCGCGGGCGCGGATCATGGCGCTTATTTTTTCCTCTGCGGCGTTTTCTATCTGCAATATGTTGACGATATTCGTGCCTCTCGCTGTACGGCTCGCCTCGGGGATGGTGTAGCCCTTCTTTATAAATGCGCGTCCCAGAGAGGTAAAGAACAGGATATTGTCATGCGTGGAGGCGGTGAACACGGTCTCTACAAAGTCCTCGTCCTTTGTGGTCATGGCGCGGATACCCTTGCCGCCGCGACCCTGTGCCTTATACTCGGTGACGGGGATGCGCTTGATGTAGCCGCCGTTGGTGAGGGTAAAGACGCACTGCTCCTCTTCGATAAGATCCTCTATGTCTATCTCGTCGGCAACCTCCTGAATTTCCGTCTTTCTCTCATCGCCGAATTTATCTCTTATGGCAATAAGTTCATCCTTGAGAACGCCCTTGATCTTTTCCTCGTCAGCCAGCAGCTCTCTGTAGTATTCTATCTTTGCTTCGATCTCCTTATACTCCGCCTCCAGCTTTTCGCGGTTGAGTCCCTGCAGGGAGATAAGGCGCATATCGCATATCGCCTGTGCCTGCACTTCGGAGAGATTAAAGCGCTCCATAAGGCGCAGTTTGGCATCGTCGTAGCTCGTGCGGATGATATGGATGACCTCGTCGATGTTGTCCTGCGCGATCAGCAGACCTTCCAGCAGGTGGGCGCGCTCCTCGGCCTTCCGGAGGTCAAATTTCGTGCGGCGGACGATGATCTCCTTCTGGAATGTGAGGTATTCATCCAGAATGTGTCTCAGTGAAAGGATCTTCGGCTGGGTCTGGTCGTTGACGAGAGCCAGCATATTGATGGAGAAGGTCGTCTGAAGCTGGGTCTGAGCAAAGAGGCGGTTTAAAACCACCTGCGGGTTAGCGTCGCGCTTGAGTTCAATGACGATGCGCATACCGTTGCGGTCGGACTCGTCTCTGAGGTCTGCAATACCCTCCAGGCGTTTGTCTCTGACCTGATCGGCCATGTTTTTAATGAGCATCTTTTTGTTGACCTGATAGGGCAGCTCATTGACGATGATCCTTATGCGCTTATCCTTGCCGTATTCCTCAAACTCGGTCTTTGCTCTGACAAGCACCTTGCCTCGGCCCGTGGCGTAGGCGGCGCGGATGCCGCTCCTGCCCATGATGATGCCGCGCGTGGGGAAGTCGGGACCTTTTATGTGTTCCATGAGGTCACTTAGCTCCGCCTCCGGGTTATCCAGCACGCAGACGCAGGCGTCGATGACCTCGCGGAGATTGTGAGGCGGGATATTGGTCGCCATGCCGACGGCGATGCCGGAAGAGCCGTTGACAAGCAGGTTGGGGAAGCGTGAAGGCAGAACTCTCGGTTCCTTCCTCGACTCGTCAAAGTTGGGGTCCCAGTTGACGGTATCCTTGTCGATGTCGCGCAGCATCTCGTTGGAAAGCCGTGACATTCTCGCCTCGGTATAACGGTAGGCGGCGGGCGGGTTTCCGTCCACGTCGCCGAAGTTGCCGTGACCGTCAACAAGGGTGTATCTCAGAGAAAAGTCCTGCGCAAGTCTCACCAGCGCGTCATAGACCGATGCGTCGCCGTGCGGATGGTAGCGACCCAGCACGTCGCCGACGCAGGTGGCGGACTTTTTAAAAGGCTTGTCGGAGGTGAGACCGTCCTCGTACATGGCGTAGAGGATGCGCCGATGTACGGGCTTGAGTCCGTCTCTGACGTCGGGCAGGGCTCTGCCGACAATGACCGACATGGCATAGTCGATGTAGCTTGTCTGCATCTCATTGACAAGCTCCGACTCGGTGATCACCTGATTTGGGAAAAGTATATCTTCGGGTTTGTAGTCTCGTTTATGTGCCATAGTTTCTCCATTTGAAAGTGGAAAGTGAAAAGTGGAAAGTGGAATTGATTCCGACTTTCTATTTATTGCACTTCCTCATGTTATTATTATTTGTTGATGTTTTCCTGCGCGGTGATTGTTGTGGAAGAAAGAATTTTTTTGATCTCCGTGCAGTCGGAATATAATGATTTGTATTCTTTGTCATTTAAATATTCCGAATAGAAAAATCCATGCTTTTTGTTTTAACAATGTTTTCCATTCTTTTCTCCGTTAATATATTCTGAAATAGTCACTTGTAAAACTCAAAAGAACTTGAAAAATCGCGGATTTTTAAGTGTCTGATTATTGATTTTTCTCCACCGCACCGTAGGGAACGCTCTTGAGCGTTCCGCAGACAAGCCGCAGCCCCGGAGTTTTCGGAACGGTCAAGACCGTTCCCTAC
>JAZLGK010000127.1:0-2987 GCA_045616265.1 Candidatus Limivicinus sp.
CAGATCCACGAAAGCGTGACGCGTCAGCTCGCGGACGGCTTCGGGAATGAGCCCCTGCCCCCAAAAGGGAACGCCGATCCAGTAACCGATCTCACCCTCATTTTCGGAAATGTCAAGATTACTCTGTTTACCAATCATCAGCCCGATACTGCCGATGGCTCTGTTATCATCTTTCAGACAAACGGCATAAGTCTCGGGAGCGGATAAAACATTTTTAATGACCGCACAGCTGTTTTCAACGCTTGTATGCGGCGGCCATCCGGCGATGGGACCTACTCGGCCATCCTTTGCATATTCATATAAACTTTCCGCGTCCGTTTCATTCCACGGACGCAAGATCAGTCTTTCTGTTGCTAATATGACCTTTTTCATATCATTCTCCGTCATCAGTTTTCTCAATGCAGGAACCGATAACAAGTCCTGCCAGCATTCCAAGTGAAAGCCCGATGCCGGTATTGTTGCCGAATGACGTGCCGATTGCCACGCCGAAGCACATTCCAAGGGTCATTCCTTCGGTACCGTAGTTTTCTTTCTTTTTACTATCTTTTTTCCTTCGGGCGTTCTGCGCAAAGAATATGGCAAGTAATAGCCCTATGCTAATCCACGGCAATGCCGCAGATAAAAAGTCTGATATATTGTCCATGCTATGTTCTCCGTATCTTACATCAATCTTTACATCAGCATGATGTTCTGCAAGTCAGAAATATACTCATGCCCTGCATTCGACAAATTGTTGTTCATCGTACCAAGTCAATAGTTGGGTCAGATTATCGGCTGATACCAGATTGCCGCCGTGGAGCAGAAGATCAAGCATAGCATCTTCCTCCGGCGTTCTATTCTCCTTGTCGGCAAGCCCTTTCCCAACGGTCGATTTCATCATTTTCATCATCAGCTTATGGATGCCGTGAAGCTTGTCGAGTTCAAAGCCTCCCTGCAAATAAAAAACGGGCATCATGTCGGGAATCTGATTTGCTTTTTTCATATCAGCAAGCTGAGAATCATCGCCAGACATACCAACGCCGCATACGGCTTTGACGGCAAAAAGCTTTTCTGCCTTTTTATACCCTTGAACGGTACCCGCCATAAGCCAGCCGAAATAGACGATTTCAGTTTCTCTTGGCAATTCCTTCGTGGCCGTATTTAATTCGTAAACGGGCATATTCGTTTTTTCACCAAGAATTTCCGCATATTGTTTTGCGTGTCCGGTTTGGGACTTATACACTATCGCTTTGATCATTTTATTTTCCTACTCTTTTCTGCATGTTGCTTAATCTTCATACTAATCAATTACTCCTAAGGCAAGCAGAATTCCAAATCCTATAAATGTTCCGCCCACGATACGTATGGTTGTAATGTATTTTGCAGAAGGTGTTGAGGCGTTTTTTGATTTCCATTTTTCGGATATTTCCCATATAACCAATGGAAAAGCACACAACCGCATCCCCATCAGGCATAGAATAATCCCTGCTATATTACTCTGATTCATCTTTGCTTTCCCCGCATATTGTCAGTCAATCATTTCGATTAGTTATTCCATATAAATCTTGATAAAATGCTTCACAAACGCTTCAACCTGCCGCATGATCTCCAGCTCTTTTTCCGGCTCACGGTCACAGTAATGAATGAGTGATGTGACAGGAGCGGTAAAAGCCAGCGCAAGCATATCCGGGTCTTCTGCTATCAACAGACCGGCATCTATCATCTTTTCAAAAATGCCCTTAAATATCGCTTTGGTACCGTTCATAAAATGCTCGTTTGACAGACTTTTTACCCGGTCATCATGGAATTGCTCTGTTAAAAGCAGTTTTCGGGTCAGAATGACTTTCTCATCATGGATCGTGAAATCAACCATGTGCATCACGAGAGAAAAAAACTCTTCACAGGATGATGGAATCTGCGGCAGATGCTCAGGTGAGCCGAAGCGTTCACTATAATAAGCTTCCATTTTGTCGAGCAGAGCATTCCAAATGGCTTCCTTGCTCTCATAATGACGGTATAGTGCCGATTTACTTAGCCCCATTCCTGCGGCAAAGTCTCTCAGATTCGTTCCTTTGTAACCGTTTTCTACAAAGCTGACAAGCGCAGCATCAAGAATTCTTTCCTTCGTAGTATTTTCCATTGCAACCTCCATATAGTGTGACCGTTTGGACACGCTATATTATAGTGACCAAACGGTCACGTGTCAAGAGCTTTAACAAATTTGTGACAAATAGAAAACGGCGACAGAGATTTCTCCCCACCGCCGTGCTCGTTTAGTCTGATATTCTATGTTCTGGTTTGCCTTTTAGATATGTCTGTAAATCCTCGCTCAAAACAAGCTGTGCATATTCCAGCGGCTTATTATAGATCAACCAGTCCAGCTCGCTGCGCTGAAATCGATTATCGGCAAATTGATTTTCAATGCCTATCGTATCGATCTCGATCTTTGATCCACCTGTATAGCAAAGCTCGACACAGGCACTATCCATATTGTATTCGCAAGAAATAAGCTGCTCCATTGTTCGCCTTCTATTAGATCATCCCAAAGTGCTTGAACGCTTCCATGATTGCATCTTCTTTTTCCTTTGTACAGTTCGGCTGTTTGGAATCCTCTGACTTAGGCAGATTATAATTCTCACGTTCGATGATCCCGCATTTCCGCTTAATCTGCGCAATATTCAAATTCGTTACATGCAACCTGGTCTGTGCCATCACATACTCCCGGATCTCATCATATGTCGCTTTGCTCTCAGCAGAGGTCAGATCCATTTCGTCCAGATTGAGCTCTACTTCCACATGATGCTTTGCATCAGAAAGTTTGGACAATAAGCATACCGTCTCCACGTGTACGGTGTGC
Organism: Candidatus Limivicinus sp.; assembly: GCA_045616265.1. GTDB lineage: Bacteria > Bacillota > Clostridia > Oscillospirales > Oscillospiraceae > Limivicinus. Next base: position 2,837 of record JAZLGK010000127.1, read on the forward strand.
GGGAACATGTCCACGGGGCAGAGCTTTTTTAATTCATAGCCGCCGGCAGCGAGGATCTTAAGGTCTCTGGCCAGGGAGGCCGGATCGCAGGATACGTAGACGATCCTTTCCGGAAATGCCTGCAGGATGGCGTTTAAACATGCCGCGTCGC
>JAZLGK010000128.1:0-5568 GCA_045616265.1 Candidatus Limivicinus sp.
AGCAGATGGCGAGAGAAAATGGGTTCTGATGAAGGCATTTTTTCGCAGGAATACTTTGTGTATTGCAAGAAAAAATGACAAAATCTGAGCACATTTTATCCGTCAGCTGCCGCAGACGTATTGTGCGGTGTTGCCTTAAAAGTACAACGTTCCGTAGTGTCATTGCGAGCCGGTGCGCACACTGGTTCGGAAAGGTTATCCGATAAAAAATGAAAACAACTCAGGAGAAAAAAATGTACTATAAAAGCACTCGTTCCGATATATATGTTTCCGACCTTGAGGCGGTATTGCAGGGACTTGCCGCCGACGGCGGATTGTTTGTTGATCCCACCCTTTCCGAGCGCCCCTTTGACTGGAAAAAGTGCCTTTCTCTTGATGAACCCGGCATGATGGAGATGATCCTTCACCACGTTCTGCCCGGGTTTGAGGATATGGGCGGTCTTGTAAAGAGAGCCTACGCCGGTAAATTTGAAAATGACCGCATATCTCCCGTTGTCCGCTGCGGTGACGATTTTGTGATGGAGCTTTATCACGGTCCCACCTCCGCATTCAAGGATGTGGCGCTTTCCATGCTCCCGCACCTCATCACAAAAGCCCGTGAACAGACGGGGCTGAAGGATGAAATACTTATTCTGACCGCCACCTCCGGCGATACCGGCAAGGCGGCGCTGGAGGGCTTCCATGATGTTCCGGGAACCGGGATCGTCGTATTCTACCCCGACGGCGGCGTGTCTCCGGTGCAGCGTGCCCAGATGGCGACGCAGGAGGGAAATAATGTAAAGGTCTGCGCCCTCAAAGGCAATTTTGATGACTGTCAGCGCGGCGTGAAAGCGGCGTTTTCCGCGCTCTCCGGCAAAAACAGCGGCAGACGGCTTTCCTCCGCAAACTCCATAAATATCGGCCGCCTCGCCCCGCAGATCTTCTATTATTTTTCCGCTTATGCGCAGCTTATGGAAACGGGAGAAATTTCCCTCGGCGATGAGATAGATTTTATCGTCCCGACAGGCAACTTCGGCGATATTCTGGCTGGCTATTACGCAAAGCTTTTAGGGCTTCCCGTGGGTCGGCTTGTAGTCGCCGCCAACGAAAACAACATCCTTGCCGATTTTATCAATACGGGCGTTTATGATACCCGCCGCCCATTCATCCGTACCGATTCGCCGTCCATGGATATTCTGGTATCCTCAAATCTTGAACGCCTCCTTTTCCTTGCGTGCGGCTGTGACGGCGCAAAGGTGAAGAGTTGGATGGACGCGCTTTCAAAGGACGGTGTGTACTCTGTCGATGAAGCCACGCATGAAAATATCCGCTCGGTGTTTTCCGCCGGTTTCTCCACACAGGTGGAGTGTGACGCCGTCTGCGGCAAAATATGGCGCGACCGGCATTATCTCATAGACCCGCATACCTCCGTTGCCTTTGCGGTGCTTGAAAAGCTGGGTGGGAGCGGGAGAAAATGCGTTGTGCTCTCTACCGCCTCACCCTATAAATTCCCGGCGGCGGTTCTGCGCGCTATAGGCGGGGACTGCACCGGCGATGAATTTGAGCAGATGGAGAAGCTCGAAAAGCTGACGGGTGTTTCCGTTCCCGCAAATCTTGCGGGACTTCGAAGCAGAAAGGTTTTGCATAAGGACGTTATTGAGAAAGACTCGGTGGTCGAATATGTATCAAAAATCCTTGAAGGGGGTATAGGCTGATGATCGTCCGTGTTCCCGCAAGCTCTGCAAATTTAGGCCCGGGCTTTGACTGCTTCGGTATTGCGTGGCAGCTATATAACGAGATAGAATTTACCCCCGGGGAAAATATAGAAATCAGCGGCTGTGACGAAAGATTCCGCAATGCGGAAAACCTTGCATACAGAGCCTATGCCGCGGCTCTGGAAAAGGGCAATGTAAAAGAAAAAGGCGTTCATATCCGCTTCGGGCGCACCGATATCCCGGTGTCAAGAGGACTCGGCTCATCCTCGGCGCTCATTGTGGGCGGAGTTATCGCCGCGAACGCCATGTATGACCTGAAACTGAGTGATATGGAGATGCTTGAGGTCGCAACCGCCGTTGAAGGGCACCCGGATAACGTGGCTCCCGCGCTTTTAGGCGGGCTGACGGCCTCCACAATGGTGGGAAGCGACCCTGTGACGGTGCATTTTCCTTTGAGTGATAAGCTTAGTTTTGCCGCGCTGGTGCCGCCCTTTGAGCTGTCAACCGCGCTTGCCAGAAGCGTACTTCCCGCCTCCGTTTCCCGTGCGGATGCGGTATTCAATGTCTCCCGCGCCGCGCTTGTTCTTAACGCACTCGGCAGCGGAGACTGCGCTATGCTCGGCGTCGGTATGGAGGACAGAGTGCATCAGCCGTACAGACTCCCGCTCATAGAGGGCTGGGAAAAGGCAAAGGAGCTTGTGAATGACTGCGGCGGCAAGGCAATGTGCATCTCCGGGGCGGGCTCAACACTTATGTGTGCGTCGGACGAAGCTGACTTTTCCGAAAAGCTCTCGGCAGATATTCCGCTTCTTCCCGGCTGGCGTGTCATTCCGCTGCTGCCCGATTTTGAAGGCGCAAAGTCAGTATGAAAAGGGGCTGAAAAAAGTCTCGCAATGAATAATGGCAGCAAATCTGTTTTTTCAGACTTGCTGCCATCTTTACGGACTTTTTTACAGCCCCTTTTTGTTGCCCTTCCTTTAGGAAAGAGAAGCTTCATTGTGCTGACGGCATCGGGCAGCTAAGGCAAAAGCATCATAATACTTCATGATCTGCTCCGGTTTGGATTGCAGCTCGTTATCCCCCAGAAAGAAGTCACAGAGCTCTTCCCGCGCACGGCAAAGCTCTTTCAGCTTCGGAAAAGCGTTTTTGTCTGTTGCGTTGATCGTCAAGTCCAGCAGCTCCAAGGCGCGGAAAACACACTGTTCCACACGCTCGTGTTTTCCCTTGGACTGCCACCGGACAGCCCTGGAAATCTCACTGCCCACATTGCCCATCTGTTCGGCAAAGCTCAGCTCCGCCCAGCGGCCGTTTGCAAGGTCTTCATGCTGATAACTTATTTGATCCATTGATTGACCACCTCAACGATCTGTCGGCGAATTTCCGGGTCAGAAACACCTCTGCTGCGATTTCCCTGCCATGGGCGGATGTTTATGAGGGAGTCAAACTCGATGAAATCCTCTCCGCTTTCCTGCATTATACACTGTAGGCAGGTTGATTGCAACCACTTACAAATACCGCCCCGTCAGAAGCTCTATTGCTTCGCCGGGGGATTTACTTTTCTCGCCGGTCATGTTGCTCAGATAGGCGGTAAAAACATCCCAGTCGAATCTCTCGCCGGTATGCTTTTCAAGAAAACGTATACAATCTATGATCGCTCCACTCTCGTTTTTCAGCAGAAAAACAGGGGACGGAGCGTATTTTTCGTATTGCGGCGCACAGATCATGCAGCATCGGCCGATCGTCGGGAGCTTTTTCTCTTCCCCGGCGAAAAGCAGGAGCGCTGTCGGAAGAGAGACTGCTTTCAGCCCCGGAAAGCCGTGCAATATGATTTCCGCGCACTCGCCTTCTATGTATACGCCCTTTTCGGAGCCACGGAATACCGCCGCGGCGCAGGCAAAGCAATCTTGCAGATACGCGCTTATTTCCCCGTGCTTTTCCCGGAGCTTTGCACCGGCGGCATTCCCGATATAGCTGTCCACCGCTGTGGGCAGAGAGAAGAAAGCTTCCGCAAGTCCGTAACTTACAAGCCCCTGCACTGTCTGCCGCGGCCTGCTCAGCAGAAATACCAGCATCTTTTTCCATGTTCTCAGCCACCGGATGAAGTCCGTGAGCGTGTCGCTCACTCCCCGCCATCTGCGGTGTGACGGAATTTTATCCATAATTCTTCCTCATTTATGTATCATACCTGCTGCAGCTTCAGCATTTCCTTGCGCAGCCGGTCGATGATGCGCTTTTCGAGGCGGCTGATGTAGCTTTGGGAGATACCCATGATATCGGCTACCTCCTTCTGCGTGTACTCCCGCCCGTTCGGTAGACCGAAGCGCATGAGGATGATGGTTTTCTCTCTCGGTTTCAACGTCTCGATGGCGTCCATGAGCATCTTTCGCTCCGCGTCGTCCTCCAATGGCCGCGCCACTTCATCGTCGTCCGTGCCGAGGATATCCGACAGCAGAAGCTCGTTCCCGTCCCAGTCGGTGTTGAGCGGCTCGTCAAAGCTCACCTCCGTGCGCTGGGAGTTTATTTTGCGCAGATACATCAGTATCTCGTTTTCAATGCACCGCGAGGCGTAAGTGGCAAGCTTGATGTTCTTGCCGGAGTTGAAGGTGTTCACCGCCTTGATAAGTCCGATGGTGCCGATGGAGATCAAGTCCTCAATATTTACGCCGGTATTTTCAAAGCGCTTGGAGATATATACGACCAGCCGCAGATTATGCTCGATCAGCAGCTTTTTGGCCGCTTCCTCCCCGCTGTCGAGTCCGAGGATCGCCCTCTCCTCCTCGTCTTTTTCCAGCGGCGCGGGGAGAGTGTCGCTGCCGCCTATGTAAAAAACCGAAGGCGGCTTGATCCCTAAAATCTCAAAAATCTGCTCTCTTATAAAAATGATCTGCGGTTTGCAAAGCATAGTTTTCCCACCTTTCAAACAATTCCTTCAAAGCCGTCACCCCATACTTTTTCGGATATGGCGGTCATTAATTCCCGTTTCTCGCCGTCTACCGTCACTCTGTCCGCCTTGAACGCGGGGAGCATTCCCGAAGAGCCAACAGCGGAATACGGTATGAGCCGCACGCGCCCTTCCAGCATCGGCAGCTTTCCGGCTTTTTCAAGAAATGCAACCGCATCGGCAAAAGGAAGCTCCGTATTCTCCGGGAAAAGTCCCTTTACCGCATGAGGACAGACTACCATGACACGCTGTCCCGAGATAGGATCGCACAGCTCGTTGCCGGTGTCCAGCATGGCGCGGAAGTGAACTCTTCTTTCGCCGAGTTCAATTTCCACCTCCGCAAAGCCTCTTTCACTGTGCGCCGCTTTGAATTTGAATACCAGCATCAGCAGAGCATAGCAGAGGGAAAAAGAAAGGATAAGTGTGCGCATATCGAAAGCAGGTCTTTTCCCGGTGAGCGTAATGCAGTAGGCAAAGCCGCCGAAAGCCGCCGACACAGCAAGAAACGTTAAGGTGCAGCGAAGCACCGATTTTTCTCCGCCGTAAGCCGCCAGCGCCATAAAAAGTGCCGAGACAAGTTTCATTACGGGAGAGGATAAAACTCTCCATCCGGGTATGTATACAGCCACGGAGTACGCCGCCCCGATGAGCGCGCCCGACAAATATCGCTGCCTTTTCGTGCTCAGTCCGCATACCGCCGCCGTACAGCTCAACAGCAGGTAATCTATCACCAGATTGAGCAGAAATATGCTGTCAACATAGATGATTTCCATGAGGGTATTATATGCCTTCCCTTTACGTAAAATTTGTCAGGTTCATTCCTTGCGGGAAAATAACTTGAGTTTCGGTCAATAGCAGAAAATACAAAAAGCAGGCAACGATGGCAAGGTGAAAGCAAAGAAAAGCACTGAAAAAATGTAAAAATTTAAAAAA
>JAZLGK010000129.1:0-9060 GCA_045616265.1 Candidatus Limivicinus sp.
TCGAAGATTTGTCACGGCTCAGGGCTTTTGCAGACAAGGCTTTGCGATTGAGGAATGCTTGTCGCATTGCGATTGAGCAAAACGTAGTATGCGGATGCCCTGTGCCGTGACAAACGGGTTCGTACAGCTCTCCTCAGCTTAGGGAACGGAGAGTTGAACCTATGCAATTTGAGCATTACGAAAAGGAATGGTTAGAACCCATACGCAGACAGGAAGATCTCCTGCGTACAGACAGCTTTAATGCGGAGGACGCACTGCAGTTGGGGCTTATAATGGAACGTCTCGCCCGCGAAAAATACCGCGAACCTGTCGCCATCCGCATCATACTGGGCGGTCATACGGCATTCTCCTATCTGATGGAGGGTACCGATTCCTATAACGATTGGTGGATGGACAAGAAACTGAACACGGCCCGTTTAAGCGGTATGAGCTCACTGCGAACACTCATGGAGCTTGCTGAAGGAAATATTTCCTGCGAAAAAGAATATGAAATTGAAAACGATTACGCATTGTGCGGCGGCTGTTTCCCGCTGCGCTGTCGTAACGGCCGATTGATCGGCTATGTGGAAAGCTCGGGTATGGCTCATCAGCGCGATCATCAGCTGATCGCCGACGCGCTGGCGGAGCTTCTGGACACGGAGATACCTGCCATTGAAATTTGATTGAAAAGACCGGTATTGCGGAAATAGCGGTCTTAAAAAGAAACACGGGGAAATGTTGTATTTCTCCGTGTTTCTTTTTAAGCAGGGGAAAAGGCTTTGAACTGTAACAAGCCGTTTCCCAAAACTTTTTTATGGTACAACATTTATTAAGCTCCCTTTTGCAGCTTATCCTTCGAGCCCTGCCGCCTGAAGCAGCTCTTTTGCATCTTTCAGAGTATCTTCCACGGTCTGGAGCTGTATTTTCTTCTTGCTGACGGCAAGGACGCTCGGGTAGTTCTCCCATTGGATCGCTCTTACGCCATCGACCTCATTGTTGTAAAGCACTGGCTCTTCACCGTGAACAACTTTTAACATGAGTGTCTGGAGAATCTCACGGATCGTTTCGTTTACGACATTTCCGTAGGCTTCCGCAGCCGCGGAATTGCCCAGAACGGTGCTGACAAGGCTCACATCACCGACACCGAGGTCTTTGATCACGGCATCAACATCCCAGTACAGCAGACGGGCATCGCCTCCGCCCTGACGCAGCCTTCCGGAAACGTAACAGAGGCTCACGTTATCCATCCAAAGATTTGCAAATTCCGCCTCGGCCTTTGCCTTTCCGATTCTCTGTGCTTCATCGTCGATCAGTTTTCTCAGAGCCTGCACGCTTTCCGGCTTTTGCTGCTTCATGATCTTCTCGATCTGCCTCGTAATGATCGTTTCGGAGAAGCCGCGTCCGATGGAGGCACCGTAAACGCTTGCCATATTCCGGGAGGTAGACAGGATAAACGGAATGTCCTTTGCCGCTCCGTTTTTGTATGCCTCAAAAATGTCCGCCGGGATCAGCTTCCCGTCGCAGCGCGGTGTTGCCAGACAGGCTTTGAGCTGCTGCGTCAGCTCACTGAGTTTGCTCTCGGGCAGTGCAAGCAGCTCCTTCATGGAGGTTGCGCCGGAGGCTTTCAGCAGCTCGGAAGCCACAAGTGCGGAATCCGAGCTGTTCAATACCGCATCATAGGGAGTGCCGGAGAACAGGATCGCTTTTTTGAACAGGCCCTTGGCGCGCTCGCAGGCTGCCAGCAGACTGATGGAGGTACCGCCGGCACCGTCGCCCATGACGGTGATCCTCTGCGCGTCGCCGCCGAAAGCAGAAATGTTTTCTTTCACCCATTCCAGCGCGGCGATCTGGTCGAGAAGACCCAGATTTGCCGCGTCGGGGTAGTCCTCTCCGCCGGGGATCGCAGAGAAATCAATGAATCCCAAAAGCCCCAAACGGTAATTGAAGCTGACGGCAACAACGTCCGGATGCTCTTTCACAAGATTATCCATTCCCCACAGAGGATCGGCAGAACCGCCGAAGGTGAAGTCGCCGCCGTGAAAATAGACGACCACAGGCTTTTTCTCTTCGGGATCAAGCTCTGCCGTGCAGACATTCAGGGTAAGGCAATCCTCGCTCTGCTGATGACCGCTCAGGGGATTTCCCTCATAATTGACCTGAATCGACGAAGCGCCGAAATGCTTTGCTTCGAAAACCTTATCGCTGTCTGGCAGCTTTTCAGGTGCTTTCCAGCGAAGAGCGCCGACCGGTGCTTTTGCATAGGGAATGCCTTTGAACAAAAGAACAGAATCTTCTTTTTCGCCGATATAAACGCCGGTTCTTGTTTTCGCAGCCAGTGCAGAATCGTATTCGCCGGGGATCTCAGCATTCTTCTGATTCAGCTCTTTGATGTACTCCTTTTCCGCCGCATTGAAGCGGAAGCCTTCCTCGCCTTCCCCGTATTTTGCCTTCACCTTTACGGTCTTACGGTGGCTCTTCACAAGGCCGGTCACAAGACCGAGGACGGCAAAGAGGATAACGAAACCCCATTCTTCTTTCAGTCCCCCTATCAGGGATTCATCCAGATGCTTTGTTGAAATGGCGTTTCCAATCAGAAAAATAACAACAAAAGCGGCAAAGACAAGGAGCTTTCTCCATACCTTTTCCTGTGTAAACCTGCTGTATATGATCTTGCTTGCGATTTCCTCCATTACCATGCCGCCGGCGATACATAAAATCAGGCAAAGCCAGCCGGACACATTCAGCATCGCCGGAATCGAGTACCCGAAGGCGTATCCCATGGCGCTGAAGAATACGACAATAAACGCATCAATCGTAATCCATTTTTTCATATTCTTTTCTCCTGTTTGAACTTCGCTGAAAGGGAAACGGCATAAGCATACCGTTTCCCTTTTCATCACTTGATTTGTTAATTCATTCTGACACCGTTAAAGTATACTTCCTCGGGGACGATATTCTTCATACCCTCGGCGGGAATCGTCAACAGGTTTTCTTTCAGGACGAGATAATCCGCGTTCTTGCCGACCTCGATGGAGCCCTTGGTCTTCTCAAGGTGAAGCTGCTTTGCGCCGTTGATGGTGTAGCCCAGGATCATCTGCTCAATGGTCATGCACTCGCTCTCGGGAGGATAGAATTCCACGGTAGAATAATCGCCGGGCACAGCCGCCAGATCCAGATCCTTGCGAAGAATGCCGACTTCCATTCCATGGAACGGACTCCAGCCATAGAAATCCCCGAACGCAATGTTATCGCTGGAGAAGGTGACCAGCGTACCGTTGCGCCACATCATGCCGCTCTTGTTGAGATTTCTGCCGCGCTTCTCGCCCAGACACTCGACCGCCGCGCGGACGCCGCCCGGGAACGCATTACCGCCGTGCCAGGACGGGGTGTAGTTGGCTATCACGCCGAGCGGCGCCAGACGCAGGATATCCTCGTCGCGGACGATGCCAAGGTGTGCGCAGGTAACATTGATGAGCAGCTTTCCGCCGATCTCCTTCTGGGCAAGCTCCACAGCGTCAAGCACCGTCTTGACAGCCAGCTCGCCGACGGTGTGCGCGTGGAAGTCGATGCCTTCCCTGTTCAGACGGACAAGCAGCTTGGAAAGCGTCACTTCATCGGTAATTCTGCCGCCGCAGCTGCCGTCGTCATAGGGGTCGATGACAGCAGCGGAACGTCCGCTTTCGATGCCGTCCGCTTTCGATGCCGTCCACCATCATCTTCATGATGCGGCAGCGCACGTGCTCGGTATGATATTTCCGATCCATCTCCTTGAGTGCATCAATGCAGTCCGGGATCTGGCGGGGATCCATGAGCATATAGCTGCTTTCCACAATAAAGGGCAGCTTTCCTTCCCTGTCCATCTCGCAGAGGACCTTCAGGACACGGTCATGATGTCGGACGGATGCAGGTGATCCCGCTTCATACACAGCGGTAATGCCCATTCTTCTGTTGTAATCCAGGTAACGCTGCAGGGATGCACGGATCTGTTCGTCGGTAATATCCCTGGCGTGACCGAAGTTGAAGGGCTGGAACGCGCCTTCCGTAGCGAAGCCGGTAAGTCTGCCGTTTTCGTCGCGGTCATAGCGGCTCAGACCTTTGGAAATATCCTCCACATCATCCGTCACGCCAAAATCTCGCAGTACCTTGGAGTTGACCCATCCGCTGTGACCGACGGATTCGATAATGACGATCTGCGCCTCCGTGCTGACCGTATCCAGATCCCAGCAGGTCAGCTTTTCGCCGTGGAGATAGAAAAAGCCGAGCATGAACTTATAGATACTTCTGCCGGGATTGGCTTCGATATGCTTGCGGATAAAGTCCAGACATTCCTGCTTGCTGTCGCAGGTGATTGGCACGATCTCGGGGGTGTACTCAAAAGCCGTATTGATCGCCATATGTACATGGGAATCAATAATGCCGGGCATGACGAACTTCCCGCCGAGATCGACGACTTCGCCCTCGAAGTCCTTGAGACCTGCCTCGTCACCGACATAGACGAATTTGCCGTCTTTCACGGCGAAAGCGGAGGCGTGGTAGTTTACGGCTGCGGAGGTAAAAACATTTGCGTTTTTGATGATCTTATCAACTTTCATGATAGATTCTCCTTATTTTTTGCTGATCTTATGATCAGTTCATTTTGGCGCCGTCAAAATACACTTCTTTCGGCATGAGATACCCTCAGCTCATTACTGATTCAGACAGTGCATGATACAGACCTTTCTTTCAAAATATGAGCTTAATCCTCTACAATTGTTATCCTGTATACACTTTTCTTGATCTTCAGTGTTGCCGCCGCTGATTTTCTCCAGTTCCTCATCGCTCAGAGCTTCACCATTCAGCAAGTTTTCCAGTTCTTCTTTCGTGAGCTTTTCCATTTTGTTTTCCTTGTCTTTCTAAAAACCTTTAATCAACTGTTTATACCAGATATCTGGCTCTGAGCTGTTCACGCATGGCCTCATCGATACCGAGCCCCTTTTCCAGAAACGCATCCATGGAGCCGTAGAGCTTCTCTGCCTCATCGAAAGCCGCCGCAAGATATTCCTCTCTGGCTTCCACCACGGCGGTTCCGGCATTTACCATATGCATTTTTTCCAGCAGCTTTTTCAGGATCGGCATCATTCCTGCAATCTCATGCTTGAGGCATACGTTGCTGTATAAATAATCCGCCATGATGTCTTCCCGGCTCACGCCAAGCACAGACTCCACCAGCACCGCACCCCATCCGCAGCGATCCTTTCCGAGCGTGCAGTGCCACAGCACCGCGCCGTCCTCTGTATCCAGAATTCCCCGCAGGAAACGGGAATACTGCTCTCTGGACGCCGGCTTGCGAATAAAGTCCCGATAGACCTCGCACACCTGCTCGACGCCGGATTTCGGAGCGCCTTTTGCTTCTTCCGGTTCTTTAGGGACGGGCTCGGTTCGCTTTGTTTCCCAGCTGACCGCGCTTGAACCTTCCAGGATCGACAGATTTGTGTACTCACAGCCGGGAAGACTCGGGTCGGGTTTCTCCTTTGCTTCCTGTGCATTCCGAAAATCAAAGATTTTCCGGATATGCAGCGACTCCAGCAGCGCCAGATCTTTTTTTGTTGCGTTGTAGAGCTGTGCGCTTCGGATCAGACGACCCTCGCGGATCTTTTTCCCGTCCGCGCCGGTCATGCCGCCTAAATCACGCAGATTCGGCACTTTTTTACTCGGTAACTGTTTGCTGATCTCCATCTCCATCCCCCTGTTTCATTCAAAAGGTACAAAGCCTTTTCGGCATACTGTAGCGTGAAAGAAAGTATAATGTATTTTACCATATCATCTCTGATTTGTGTCGGGACAAAACATGACAAATAAAGGTCACCCATCCTACCGGGTGACCTCAATTCTCTTCATATCCAGCGCGTATCTGTTTGCCGCTTTGATTAGCACCTCGCCCGCGCCGTGAAGCGCAAGCGTAGCGGACAGATCGCCTGCCAATTTGGAAAAGTAGTTGCTGTTCTTTTCGGAAAATCCGGAAGCGGGATCAAACAGCATATCACAAAGCTCCTCTTTTGATAAAGGCGTACCGTTCGCTTCCAACAGAAAGCGTACAAGATCATAGGTGCGGCCACGACGGAAGGCGAAGGCTTCGCCGTTTTTATCCTTGAAGGACATTCCGTGATCCGAAATATAAAGCAGCGGCTTTGTGCGGCTCTTTCCGTTCAGCCGGTCAAGCTCGTTTTGCACATCCTCTGCGTGGATTGGCTTGAGCAAGTAGCCGTCCGCATGAAGACGGTAGGCATCCAGCGCGTATTCGGAATAACCTGTGCAGAAAATGATCGGCAGATACGGGGACTTTTCCCGTAGACGGCGGGCGATCTCCGTGCCGTTGATCCCGTGAAGCTCCACATCCAGAAACGCTGCATCAAAATGGTGAGTTTCCGCCCATGCAAGTGCGTCACCCGCTTTTCCGAAAGCAGCCACCTCATCAATATCCGGGGAGGCTTCTACCGCTTTTTGTAAAAGCGTCAGCATGATCGGTTCATCGTCAACACAAAGAGCTATCATCGGAGTTCTCCTCGCTTTCTTTTGGTATGCGGATCTCGGCGACAGTACCCTGTCCCTCTGTGCCTGTTACCGTGAGTGTGCCACCGCAGAGGAGTGCAAGGCGCTGCCGGACGTTTTCGATGCCGATATGCACTCTGCCGTCCTGCGGCGTACCCGAATATCCAACGCCGTCATCTATAATGGAAATCTGCCAGAAGTCGGGCGTTCCAGTGGTTTTTACAATGACCGTACCTTCTCCGTCGCGCTTTCCGATCCCGTGTTTGATCGCATTTTCAACAAGCGGCTGTATCGAAAGGCAGGGGACAAGAAAATCCTCCGCGTCGATGTCGTATTCCACAATCAGATTCGGAAAACGGATCATCTCAATACGCAGATAGGCATTCAGATTTTCAAGCTCCTCCCGAAACGGGATCATCGGCCGGTTTGTGAGGTTGGCTGAATTGGAACGCAGGTATTTCGTAAAATCCTCCAGCATTTTTTTCGCCGCTGCGGGGTCAGTATCGCAGAAATATTCAATGGAACCGAGCGTGTTATAAACAAAGTGCGGGTTTGCCTGTAAGATCGTGGTGTTCAGTTTGCTTTGCGTAAGTTCCTCCCCCTGAATAAGAAGCCTCCGTCCCCGCTCCTGATACACGTTGAAAAACGCAAGATACAGGGAAAGCACCACAGAGAAATCATAAACGCAGCTGAGAGGCGGGGATGTACCGAAGCCCTTGGAAAAATAAGATACGAACGTGATGGTTATCGGGATCGCCAGGCAGAAGATAAGTGACCGCTTTTCCTTTTTGGATAAGTCGGCACGGAAAAGGTAGACAAACGGTACAACATACAGTATCGCCCAAACCAGACAGCCAAAAATTTCACCCCCAAGGGAAAAGGACACAATACCCGCTTCCGTCTTACAGGATACACCCAGGAAAATATCCGCAATGATCAGCAGGTTATACAGAATCAGAGTGCTTCACATAGCACGATCCAATGCCTTTGACTTTTCTTTTCTGCCGTCCAGCACACAAATGTATCTCCAGAAAAAGCCGTAATAGATCGAAGCGGCACAATACGAGAGCATATATGTAATACGGACGAACCCGGAATATTTTGCAAGGGCGTATGCTTCATAGGTAAAAAGAGAACAGCAGGTCGTGAAAAAAGCAGTAACCGTCATCAGCGTGAAGATCCGGGTAATCTGTGTATCCTGATAATCGCTGAATGCAATACCCGACATCAAAGCCAGATCAAATGCAAGCATGGCAATTCCGAGCACGGAATTTGCCATCACATAGGCGCCGCGTGAAATGTTGAAAACAAACGCCGTGTACATGGCGATCAGTACGCCGATTGCCATGACGATGATAATTGCAATATGAATGCTTCGCTGTTTTTTCATAATACGTTCTGTATTCATCGTTTCTTTCGCTCCGGCAGTTGATTACTACTATTTTATTTTATCAGACAGCCGGGCAGTAATCCAGAAATTTTTCGGGACAAAACATGACAGACTCATTCAGGGTGAACGCATAAAGAGCGATGGAAGGCAATAAAAAAGCAAGAGCACAGAAATGCTCTCACTTTTTGTATATTACATCAACTCTTCACGATCCTGCTCCACCATTTTCTCCAGTTCCTCGTAGACAGACTGTGCGTCTTCATCGGTTACCGCGCTGTCGTCATATTTTTCCGAAAAGTAGACGGTCATATCGGCAAGCCGCCCTGCGAGCAACCGTTTCTTCCGGTTTTCAAACCCGTCGAGGCAGAAGTAGCAGGCGACCAGATCGGCAAAAAACCAGAAAAAGATATATATGATCTCAATGGCTGTGTCTGCAATTCCCTGCACTCCGAAAGCAAGAAAGCCGGTGATGACCATCCCGACGAGCATCAGCAGGGCAATGATCATCTGTTTCCTGTTCTCCCGCTGAACAGCACCTAATTCATAGGTATAGTCTTCGCGTATCGTGCGGCGGATGATCTTTTGTTCTTCTTCCGAAAAGCGGCAGCCGGATATTTCAAGGACGATCGGGTATTCTGCCGGAATAAATTCCGCCGATGCTTCTATGTAGTCCGAAAACTCCGGTGAAAGTGTTTCGTACCCAGGCACACTGAAACGGCTGACGATATCATCCATCCCTGCGACCTTGCACGGCAGAGTCGCAATACCGTTGTCGATATAGTCTTCTTTCAGACGTTTATTAAGCCTTGCATCTCTTTTCAGAAATAAGCGCAGGTTTTTCAGTTTCTGTCTGACCGTATCCATATTATACCTCCGTTAACTCACTCCCATAGCGTACATAAGATCATTTTATAATATCATGCACCGAGTGAGTACGTATGTCAAGCTGACTTGCTATAATATTTTGATTTCTGCTCGCTCTGACGCCTGATACTCATGTCTGATTAAAAACAAACATTTTTAGTAAGCGCTGATTAATTCACCTTCGGCATCTGCCGGAAAAATTGTGCTCTGACTTCGTCACTTTTTCTTGCAATACACAAAGTATTCCTGCAAAAAAGTGCCATCGTCATAACCCAATTTTTCTCGGTATCTGCTCTTGC
>JAZLGK010000130.1:0-3661 GCA_045616265.1 Candidatus Limivicinus sp.
TCAAGCTAAAGCGCCAAAAACAGGGGCTGCAGCATTACGGCGATAATGCTGCAGCCCCCTTTTTGTCAAGCTGAGCGATAAGAATCCCCGGATACCTGTCGGTAAAGGTTCCGGTGTATATATATCTTATTTACTCGGAAAAAACATTGTAAATATACTTTATATAGGAAAGAGTATTGTCTTTCGTATTGCAGATAAAGTAAACATAGTCACCGGCTTTCGGAGTATAATCTGCCGAAATGGCACCCGCCCCTATGGTAAGCCCGAGATCCTGCCTTATATTCTCACGACGGATGCGGATCATATCCCCGCAGGAAACGACCACACCGTAACCTTTGTAGACTTCTTCACTTTCCTGCACAACTTCCTGCGATGCGGAAAGCACAGCGCCGCCGACCGGGATCAGGAGCTTCTGCCCGACCTTGATTTTTGTGAAATCGACCTTGGAGTTCAAGAGCTGAAGTGTCGGTAAAGCTTTATTATAATCCATTCCGTAAGCTTTGCAGATCGAATAGGCCGTATCACCCGTTTTGACGGTGCGCTCCATAACGGTAAAGGTCTTATCGTTTGTTAATTCTATCTTCTCAACCGGGAAATAGAGACTTCTTCCGGCCGCGATATGATTGAAATCCGAAAGACCGTTCAGATCCAGGATCTGCTGGGAATATGTCTTCAAGCTCATGTCCCATCGCTTGAGAAGGTCGGAAACCGTTTCACCCTGCTGCATCGTGTAGCTGATGATATAGTACTTTACCGTATCCCCGGCGGGTATCTTCGATGCATCTCCCACAACAGAGAAAGGCTTGGACTGCTGTTTTTTTTCGCTCTTTTTTGCAGCATTCACATTCAGAAGGCTGCACAGCTCGTCCGCCGCTTCCTTGGAAGTCGGAAGAACGACCTTCTTGCCGACATAGAGCTTTATCAGGCTGTTTTCATCTTTGGCATTATTCAGCTTTATCAGCAGATCTTTATACGTAGAGTAGCTGAACCCGTTTTTGAGGCAAAGAGAATACAGAGTATCCCCTTTGGCCGCCACAACCGTTTCCGTTGCGCTGGCGGGGATATTGTCAGCAAAGGCTGCGGTCATAAACGAAAAAACCAATACCGCAAGCAACAGTACGCTTATCATTCTTTTTTTCATAATCATTTCTCCCTATCTATGTCAGATTCCCGCATTTGTATTGTATCTCTTTTGTAATTATTTTGCAACATATTTTTTGAAATTTTTATGCTGCTTATACTGCAGAGACGATATAAAGAGAATAAATGTTCTGCTGCGGAAAAACTATTTTTTCTGCGCAGAGAGCAAAGGCTCAACAATCAGCGTAGAAAAGTCTGTATAGACGACCTTTCCCGGAAGGGCACCCGAAGGTTTTCGGACATTTCGTACCATGGTGCAGTCGACCGCTGTCTTTCCGCCTTCGCGGTTCTGTGAATAGTACGCCGCAAGCTCGGCCGCCTGCTCTATGGTTCGATCCGGCGGACGGGTTCCGTCACAGCGGATGATCACATGGCTTCCGTGTACCTTCTGAGCATGGAGCCAAAGATCGGTCCTTCTGGCGGTCTTTAAGGTGAGCTCATCATTTTGCGTGTTATTCTTACCGACAAGGATCTCATAGCCGTCGTCGGAAAGAAATCTAAGCGGTGCCTGGAGCTTTGTCTTTTTGTTCTTGCCGTCTCTGCTTCTTTTAATATAGCCCGATTCGGCAAGCTCCGCTTTGATATCGGAAATATCCCGTGCGTTTTCACACAGTTCTATTTCGTTCAGAACACTGTTGAGATAATCAAGCTGCTGCTCATTGTGTATGATCAGCACACTGAGATGCTGATAAGCACCCTTCAGCTTGCTGTACTCTTTGAATTTAGCCGCGGCATTCTGCTGCGGAGTTTTCAGCGGGTCAAGAGCGATCTCTGTCAGCGGAGAATTCTCTTCATAATAATTCTCACATTTAAGAACTCTCTGCCCTTTTCTTATACGGTATATGTTGGCTGTTATCAGCTCTGCCTCGCGGCGGACGGTTTCTCTGTCCTCACTTTTTTTAAGCTCCTCCCATTGTAAAAAGAGCTTTCTCTGCACTCTGTCCCGGATGGTTTTGATCCTGTGCCGAAGCTCCTGACTGCGGCGGTGCTGCTGATCGATCCGATCCCGTTCGGTGTAAAACCTGTCGAGCATCAGAGAAAAGGAGTCAAAATACTCCGCTTCGTATTTCCGACCGTACTGAAGGATATTCATGAAAGAAAAATCCTTCGGTTTTCCGTCCTCCGAGAGGATGCAGGGTGAAAAAAAGCCTTCGAAAACAAGCGTTCTCAGCTTTTCCGCTTCAACGGGAAGCTTTGTATAGTCATCCCCGGCGCGGAACGCAAGCTCACGGCATATAAGCGGAGAAAGCCCGGAAAAGCTGTCCATGAGCCATCGGTCTGCCGGAACACTTCTGTCGGCTCTCTCTGACATTTCTCTGATCTCATTTATATCCGATTGAAAAAACGGCACTTTTGACTGCATCGGCGGCATACGGTACAGCATCCCCGGCTGAAGACACCGAAGATTCTCGCCCGCATAACTCATTCTTCGCAGGCAGTCCACTATGATCCCATCCGAATCGACAAGGATAAGATTGGCGTTTTTCCCCATCAGCTCGATCACGAGCTTTTTATGCGCTCTTACACCCAGCTCATCAAATGTCTCCAATTCAAATAAAATCAGTCTTTCATAATCCGGCTGAGTCACCGAAACGATTCGAGCACCGGTCAGGTACTTTCGTAGGAGCATACAGAACATCGGCGGCTCCGCCGGGTTTTCAAAAGAAGCTGCGGAAAAATGTACTCTGACCTTTCCGGCTCCGACAGATACAAGCAGCTTTCCGTTCTCTCCCGCCGCATGGATATGAAAGAGCAACATATCCCTTTCCGGCTGCTGGATCTTATCAATCTTTGCACCGGCACACTTTTCGGCAAGCTCCTTTGTAATGGCGTGGACGGTTACGGCATCAATCGGCATATCGATCACCCATTATTACAGAATACAGTTCATTTATCCGTTCCGATTTTCCCTGCAGATAAAGCCAGCCGAAAAGAGCTTCCAGCCCGGTCGCGGCGTGGTACTCTCCGACGCTCGCCTTCTGAGGAACGGAATTGACCTTTGCGTTTCTGCCGCGCCTGTAGATCGCAAGTTCATCTTCCGTAAGGATCGGCATCAGCTTTTCAACTGCCTCCGCCTGCGCTTTGGCGTTGACAAGAGAAACGGTTTTAAAATGCAGTTTTGTTGCAGACTGATATCCCTCTTTACAAAGCATGGTTCTTGTAAGGAGTTCATATACGCCGTCCCCTATGTGAGCTAAAGCCAGCATACTCATACGGTTTATTTCATTCAGTTCCATTTTCGGTTCAAAATAATCCATATTAATCATCCATTCCGCCGCTTCGCGTCGGCACAAATAGTAATGAAACTGCTGCAGCTTATCACGCGAAGCAAAGGAATGGCAAGATGATTACTTATTTAATCCAGATAGTGTGAAAAGAGCTTTCACACTAATACCCATTCTGGTCGCTTCGCGTCCAGCACAAATAGGAATGAAAGTATGCTGGAAAGTGGCCGCCTTTCTTGATAAAATTGGCTTTGAGGAGGATGCAAACTACAAAGCACGGTAGGAAGAGTCGTAGA
>JAZLGK010000131.1:0-2671 GCA_045616265.1 Candidatus Limivicinus sp.
TTCACTTATAAAACCTCCTATTATTCTGTGATGCGGTTGGCAAACCCACATCACTCTATACCGGGAGGTTTTATTTGCCAAGGCTTTTTTTCCCACCCCTGGCAGAACCAGGGGTTTTGTCAAGCTAAAGCGCCAATAAAAAACAACTCACCCAGATGGATGAGTTGTTTTTTATAGTGCGAGAGAGGAGACTTGAACTCCCACGTCGGTTGACACACGCCCCTCAAACGTGCCTGTCTACCTGTTCCAGCACTCTCGCATATTCATTTGTACGCCACGCTTAAGGCATGTGTGATTATAGCAGATATACGAAAAATGTCAAGCATTATTTTCAGATTTTTTATCGAAACAGAATCACGAAATAAAACGGGATAAAAACGCCGCCGCAGACTATTGAAAAAAAGCATTCGAAATGGTAAGATAAATGCAGTCTCATATTTCTCATTTTCTGACAGGAGAGCGGAAAACATTGAAAAATATTACCCGTATCGTTCTTACCGGCGGCCCCGCCGCGGGAAAAACCACGCTTATAAGCCGTATTCTCAAGGAATTCAAACAGGATGACGGCTGGAAGGTCATCACAATTCCCGAAACCGCCACCGATCTTATCTCCGGTTTCGGCATAAAGCCCTTTGGAGACTGCGTCACGATGGAGCAGTTTCAGTATTTTGTCATTGCAGACCAGCTTCACAAGGAAAAGCTCGCTCTGAAAGCCGCAGAGCTCGTGCCGGAGCAGAATGTTCTCATTGTCTATGACCGTGCGATCTTTGACGACAAGGCCTACATCAGCGACGGGCAGTTTGAAAAAACGCTCGCCTACTTCGGGAAGACCGAAGAAGAGATCCTCGGCGGGTACGACGCCGTGCTGCATCTTGTCACCTGCGCCAAGGGTGCGGAGTTTGCCTATAACTTCGGCAACGCGGCGAGATATGAGGATGTGAGCGTTGCCAGAGAAAAGGACGATCTCACCTTAAGAGCCTGGTCGAAGCATCCGAAGGTGCACGTCATCGACAACTCCGTTGACTTTGAGGACAAGATCAACCGCGCCGTCAAGGCGATCTACTCCATCGTCGGTCTGGGAGCTCCCCAGTCTGCCAAGCGCAAGTACCTCATAGAAAAGCCCGACTGCGAGGTGCTCGTCGGCAGATACGGTTCCGTTGGCGTGGAGATGATGCAGACCTATCTCACATCGAACAATTTCAACATCGTCCGCCGCATCCGTCAGGAAAAAAACGGGAACGATTACCTCTATTTCTACACCGAGAAGCGCGTTGCCGACGACGGCACACGCTGGATCACTGAGCGTCCCATCAGCGAAAAGCAGTACATTGCCTATCTCATGGAGAGCGATATGTCTCTGCACAGCGTGCGCAAGACAAAATACCGTTTCTCTCTCGGCAGCCGCCGCTTTGATATTGATCTTTATCCCTTCTCGGACGACCGCGCGATCCTGTTCGTGTACTTCGACGGAGAGGATGCCGGTGAGCTTCCGGGAGAGATCAAGGTCATCAAGGACGTCACCGGCGACCTGCAGTATAAAAACAGAAGCCTTGCCAAGTCCCAGATGCTTTGACATTATGTAAACCATCTAGTTCCATTCTTTATTCCGCATTCCGCATTCCGCATTCGTATATCTGTTTCACCAGTTTTTTCTAATTTCCCTTCATGTATAATTTAATCCTCCAAAGGCAAAAATAGGATCGTAATCCAATATATACGGAGGTTTAGATTATGAACAACAGCAGCTCCGGCAAGAGGCTGGAGAGATTTCTTACAGGCAAGGGCTTCTACATAGTCCTTTTCCTGTGCGCCGCTGTGATCGGTGTATCCGCCTGGATGATGACGGCAGGAAACGGGACTATGTCAGCAAGCCGCGATCAGTTCGCTGATCCGGAATTCGGCTCTGCACGTACGGAGACGATCATTGTGCCCTCTATGCAGGACACAAGCCCCGCCATGGACTATGACGGGATCTTCCCCGCCGGGATCGTTCTCGAAGACGAGGAGACCGCGGCCACAGAGGAAGAGAGCATTGAAGTAATGGCAGCGGAAGAGGAGATCCCCGCCGCGCCGGAATATGTCTGGCCCGTCAGCGGAGACATCAGCCGCGCCTATCATGTAAATCAGCTCAGATACGACGCCACTATGGGCGACTGGCGTATCCACGACGGTATTGACATCACCGCCCCCATCGGCAGCAGCGTCTGTGCCTCCAGAGGGGGAAGAGTGGAGAGCATTGCCGACGACGATCTCTACGGCACCGTCCTCACGATCGATCACGGTGACGGCACCAAAGCGGTCTACGCCAATTTAGCGGATATCACCGCCGTAAACGTAAATGACTTCGTACAGGGCGGAGAGGTTCTCGGCGCCGTGGGAAATACCGCCATCTGCGAATCCGCGCAGGATGCGCACCTGCATTTCGCCATGAGCGCAAACGGTGAAAGTGCCGATCCCCTCGCCTTTCTGAATGCGTGATCATACCTGAGAAAAAGCCTCGTACCGAAAAGGCGGTTCGCCATAAGGATTTACAGGTTTTGAGCCGCCTTTTTTCGCCCATACTGCACAAAAAATTCCGGAAATACGACAGTATTCCCGGGATTTTATTATATTGTCTGGACGAAAAATGACTGTCTCAAAACTGCTCCGCACCTGAAAAGCCGGATTTTTT
>JAZLGK010000132.1:0-17383 GCA_045616265.1 Candidatus Limivicinus sp.
TTCACAGAATGACAACCACCCGCTATGCGGGTGAGACGGAAGAAGTTCTACTTATGGGTAGAAAAATAAAACCTCCGATGATAGAGTAGAAGCAGGTTCGCCAACCGCTAAAACAACTACAAAGGAGGGTATCCAAATGGACAAAAACAGTTTAGCACATACGAAATGGAATTGCAAATACCACATAGTATTCACGCCAAAGTACAGGAGACAGATAATATACAAGCAAATATCAGCAGATATAGGAGAAATCATAAGGACGTTGTGTGCGAGAAAAGGCGTGACAATAATAGAGGCAGCAGCAATGCCAGATCACATACATCTATATGTAGAAATATCGCCGAAATACAGCGTGTCAGAAATCATGGGATACCTGAAAGGGAAGAGTAGCCTGATGATCTTCGACAGGCATGCGAATTTGAAGTACAAGTACGGCAACCGACACTTCTGGTGCCGCGGCTATTATGTGGATACAGTAGGACGGAATGAGAAGATAATAAAAGAATATGTCCACAATCAGCTACAAGAGGACATAGCCGCGGACCAGTTGACGATGAAAGAGTTCACCGACCCGTTTACGGGTGAGCCAGTAAAGAAAGGCAAGTAAAAAAGCCGCCCCCGGAAGGGGGCAGCCAGTAATACTATTGCGATTGGCGAACTATTCATACGCCTTTAGGCGTTGCTGTATTAGGCCCTTATAGGGCCAGTGCAAGCCACCGGCTTCGCCGGTGGTCTTGACTCTGGCGAATACTGTCAGTCTTTCTTTTCCAGCGTCTTGTAGGTGACGGCGGCAAGGGCTGCACCGAGCAGAGGGCCGACGATGAATACCCAGAGGCAGGCAAGCGGCGCGGTGTTGCCGGCAATGGCGGCGGCAATGGCGGGGCCGATGCTGCGGGCGGGGTTGACGGACGTACCGGTGAGACCGATGCCGAGGATGTGCACGAGGACGAGCGTCAGACCGATGACGAGACCGCCGAAGGAGCCGTGACCGGCATTTTTGGAGGTAACGCCGAGGATCGTCAGAACGAAGACGAAGGTCAGAACGATCTCCGCCACGAGACCGGCAAAGGCGCTGCCGTTGACACCCGCGAGACCGTTTGAGCCGAAGCCGCCGGTCATATCCGTGACGCCGCCGAGACCGAAGATGACGGCAAGCACTGCGGAGCCGACGCACGCGCCGAGAATCTGAGCGATGACATATTGGCCGAATTCCTTAGCCGTCATTCCGCCGGAGAGAAAAACGCCCAGCGATACGGCGGGGTTGATATGGCAGCCGGAGATGTTGCCGACGGAGTAGGCCATGGCGACGATGACAAGACCGAAGGCGAGAGCCGTGAGAATGTATCCGCACCCGGAGGCGGCGTCGCATCCCACGAGCATGGCGGTTCCGCAGCCGAGAGTGACAAGGACGGCGGTTCCGATGAATTCAGCAAGCAGTTTTTTCGTGATAAATTCTCCCGAAAATTAGGGAAACGCTGATTAATTCGCCGAGAGCAGATACCGAGAAAAATTGGGTTCTGGCGACGGCACTTTTTCGCAGGAATACTTTGTGTATTGCAAGAAAAAGTGACTAAGTCAGGGCACAATTATTCCGGCAGATGCCGAAGGTGAATTATGCAGCGTTTCCTTAGAATTACATAAATATTTAAAATTATACGCGTTTCCATTTTGCGCCGTTGGGGATGTCGGTGACTTCGATCCCGGCGGCTTTCAGTTCATCTCTCAGCCGATCCGCCTCGGCAAAGTTCTTGGCTTTCTTGGCATCCTGACGGGCCTGTATTTTGGCCTCCACTTCGGCGTCGCTTTCGCCGGACTCGGATATGATCGTAAAGCCTTTCACGGCGGCGGCCTGCTTTTTCAGCTCCTCGCGCTTCTTCGCGGCCTTTTCGATAAGAGACAGACCGAGAACGGTATCAAATCTGCCGATCATGTAAAGCTTGGTGGCGTCGTTGGTCTTGTACTTGAGAACGTCGTAAAGCGCGGTGACGGCAAGGGAGGTGTTAAGGTCGTTATCGAGAGCGAAGCGGAACTTTTCGTCCATCGCTTTGCAGGCTTCCTCGTCGAGTTCCCCGTCATCAACTTTGAGAGCGGCGATCTTGTTGATAAGCTTGTTGTAGCTGCCCTGCGCGTTGTCGAGGTTTTCCCAGGAGAAAACAAGGGACTTGCGGTAGTGGCTCTGCAGGCAGAAGAGACGGTAGGCGAGGGGATCATAGCCCTTTTCCTCCAGCAGAGAGACCGTGAGAAATTCGCCCTTGGACTTGGACATCTTACCGCCGGTGGTGTTCAGGTGGAGGACGTGCATCCAGTAATTGCACCATTTGTGCCCGAGATAGCTCTCCGACTGGGCAATTTCATTGGTGTGGTGGGGGAATGCGTTGTCTATGCCGCCGCAGTGGATGTCAAGGTCTTCGCCGAGGTGCTTCATGGAGATACCGGAGCACTCAATGTGCCAGCCGGGATAGCCCACGCCCCAGGGGGAGTCCCATTTGAGCGCCTGATCTTCAAACTTGGACTTGGTGAACCAGAGCACGAAGTCATTCTTATTGCGCTTGTTGGTGTCCTCATCAACGCCCTCACGCACGCCGACGTCGAGATCCTCTGCGTTAAAATCGTTGAAGATATAGTATTTTTCGAGCTTTGAGGTGTCAAAGTAGACGTTGCCGCCGGCGAAGTAGGCATAGCCGGTGTCCATGAGCTTTGTGATGATCTTTATATATTCATCAATGCAGGCGGTGGCGGGCTCGACCACGTCGGGGGTCTTGATGTTGAGCTTGGCACAATCGGAGAAGAAAGCGTCGGTATAGAATTTTGCGATCTCCATGACGGATTTATGCTCACGCTTTGCGCCCTTGAGCATCTTATCCTCGCCCTCGTCCGCGTCGGAGGTGAGATGACCGACGTCGGTGATATTCATAACGCGCTTTACGTTGTAGCCGACATAGCGCAGGTATTTTTCAAGCACATCCTCCATGATGTAGGAGCGGAGGTTGCCGATATGCGCGAAGTGGTAGACCGTAGGGCCGCAGGTATACATCTTGACGATATCGGGATGGTTGGGGACAAATTCGTCCTTGGTTCTGGTAGCGGAATTATATAATTTCATTAGATTTAATCTCCTATGCTTTCAGTACATCTATATTCTTCAGATAGTATTCTATACCGGAATAAACCGTAGTGCTCAGAATAACTGCCGAGCATATCCAGTTCATGACGGCGTGATCGGGAAAAGCCATCATTACGCCGAGGCAGACCATCGTGGCGGCGGTTTTGATCTTGCCGGACCATGCCGCTGCAATGACGCGGCCTTTTTCAACCGCTATGAGTCTCAGACCGGACACCGCGAAATCCCGGAACAGCACCGCCGCGACACACCAGCCGCTCATCTGACCGGCTTCAATGAAATAACACATGGCGGAGGTCACAAGCATCTTGTCTGCCAGCGGATCGAAAAATTTCCCGGCGGCGCTCACCTGATTATAGTTTCTGGCGATATAACCGTCCGCGAAGTCCGAGACGGATGCAATTATGTAAACTGCAAGCGCCCATCCCAGACGGTCGGTATACGCCAGAAGCAGAAAAACGGGCACGAGGATCATGCGAAAGAGAGTGATCTTATTGGCTGTTGTGCTGAACATTTCACACTATACCTCTTCACCGTAAAGAAGACCGTCCTCGACGGAAGTAATGAGAATATCGACCATGTCGCCCTCCTCACAGTCACCGGAGAAGAGCACCTGCCCGTCAATATCGGGAGAGTCCGCGTAACATCGTCCGATATGCCGGCCGTTTTCCTCATCGTAGTATTCGCAGAGCACTTTAAGCGTCTTTCCGATAAAGGAGTTGCAGAAATCATCCATGATCGGGGCTTGCAGCTCCATGATGAGCTCGGCGCGGCGCTGTGCCTCCTCAAAGTCCACATGCTCCATCTCGGCGGCGGGGGTCCCTTCCTCGGGGGAGAAGGGAAAAACGCCGACGCGCTCGATCCTTGCTTCCTTCAGAAACTCGCACAGCTCCTCAAATTCAGCCTCACCCTCACCGGGGAGACCGGCTATAAGGCTCGTTCTGAGCACCAGACCGGGGATCTTTTCGCGCAACTTTCTGAACAGGACGCGGATATCGTCGCCCGTGCCGCGCCGGTTCATTGCTTTGAGTATCTTATTATCGATATGCTGGATGGGGATATCCAGATACTTTACGATCTTATCGTTGGCAGCGATCTCGTCTATGAGCTCGTCGTCAAACTGGTCGGGGTAGAGGTAGTGGAGCCGTATCCATTCCACACCTTCTATCTCGGATATTCTGTGAACAAGCTGCGCCAGACATCGTTTTCCGTAAAGGTCTGTGCCATAGCGGGTGATGTCTTGCGCGATGACGATGATCTCCTTGATGCCGTGCGCCGCCATATCCCGGGCTTCCTCAAGGATACATTCCATATCTCTTGAGCGGTAGCGGCCGCGGATATAGGGGATGGCGCAGAAGGCGCAGAAATTGTTGCAGCCCTCGGCAATGCGGAGATACGCCCATGCGGGGCCGGTGGAGATCACACGGGGGATCTCGTCAATGGCCTTGCTGCTGTCGGCAAAGAGGCTCAGCTTTCTGCTTTCCAATACAGCGTTTGCGGCGCCCACGATGTCGCCGAAGCTGCCGACGCCCAGAAACGCGTCCACCTCGGGGAGCTCTTCGGCGATCTCGGCCTTATACCGCTCGGGCAGACAGCCGGTGACGATGATGCCGCCGAGTTTTCCGATTTTTTTCAGCTCCGCCATTTCGAGGATCGTGTCAATCGCTTCGCTCTTGGCGGCGTCGATAAAGCCGCAGGTGTTGACAATCACGAGGTCGGCGCCCTCCGGTTCGGAGACCATCACAAAACCGGCTTCGTCCATCAGATAGATCATTTGTTCGCTGTTTACAAGGTTTTTTGCACAGCCGAGAGAGATAAGCACGTAAGTTTTTTCCATTATTATACCTTATTCTTCTTCTGCTTTTACGTCGAAGCGTGCCAGCGCCTCGCGGATCTCCTCCCACGAAAAGCCGCGGCGGTAAAGCGCCTGACTGACCCTGCCGACCTGTGCGCGGTCATTGGGGTCCTTTAAGCGGGAGGATATGAATTTATCGATTTTATCGCTGTTGTCGGGTGCGGCGTCCAAAGCCTCATCCCACAGCTCACGGGAGATGCCGCGCTTGGAAAGCTCGGTCTTTATCCGTCCGGCGCCCATACCCTTTGCGGCGTAGTGCCTTGAAATCGCGGCAGCATAGCTTTCATCGTTTATAAGCCCCTTGTCGGCAAGCCACGTAACGCAGTAGTCCGCCGTATCCTCGTCTTCGCCCTTTTCGAGGAGCTTTTTATAAAGCTCCAAGCGGCTCATGGGCCTTTTGGAGAGAACTTCCAGCGCCTTTTCCCGGGCTATCGAGCGGTGAGATAAAAGCAGAAACTCTTCTGACCGTTCCTCGTCCAGTTCCTTCCCGGAGTGAAGCCTCAGCTCCGTGACCACTCCGAGCGTGGTTTTGACTTCCTCACCGTTATCAAAGGAAACAGTTAATCGTCCCGGTGCAGTTTGTTTTATTAGGGTTATAAGCATTTCAAAAACGGAGCGGGAGGCGGAAACTTAAACTCCACTCTCTACTTTTAAAGGGAACGGATTCCGACTCGCCAAGAGCCGGCTTCGCCGGTTGCTCGCTGGATGCGCCTGCGGGCGCGATGCCACACCAGCTAACGCATAAGTGCGCCTTACCAAATCAAAGATTTGGAGGCTTACTTAAGTGTGCGCAACGGTTCGCAATGACATCAATTCCACTCTCCACTCTCTACTCTCCACTCTTAAATCAGCCTTCGTCAAAATCCGCCGCGCTCACGTCCACCGGCCTTGCGGCGGCGAGTCTGGCTTCCTTCTGCGCGCGGGGAGAGAGCTTCCATGCGTTTTCGCGCACTTCCTGCTCGATCTTATCGCATACCTCGGGGTTGTTGGTGAGGTATTCCTTCACTCCGTCCTTGCCCTGAATCCGCTGGTTGTTGACGGTGAACCACGCGCCCGCCTTGTCGATGATCTCGAGCTTGACCGCGAGATCGACGATCTCACTGAGCTTGGAGATTCCCTCGCCGTAGATGATGTCGAACTCCGCCTCACGGAAGGGGGGAGCGACCTTATTCTTGACGACCTTGGCGCGGGTGCGGTTGCCGATCATCTCGCCGCCGTTCTTGAGCGTTTCAATGCGGCGCACGTCGATACGCACGGAGGCGTAGTATTTGAGCGCCAGACCGCCGGGGGTGGTCTCGGGGTTGCCGTACATCACGCCGATCTTCTGACGGAGCTGGTTGATGAAGATGACGGTGCAGTTATTCTTGGATATAGCGCCTGCCAGTCTCCGCATGGCCTGAGACATGAGCCTTGCCAGAGCGCCGACCACGGTATCGCCCACTTCGCCCTCCAGCTCGACCCTCGGAATAAGGGCGGCCACGGAGTCAATGACGAGCACATCCACCGCGCCGGAACGGACGAGAGATTCCGCGATATCGAGAGCCTGCTCACCTGTGTCGGGCTGAGAGATGAGCAGGGAGTTTATATCCACACCCAAAGCCTGAGCATAGGCGGGTTCGAGCGCGTGCTCAACGTCGATATAAGCCGCATCGCCGCCCGCCTTCTGTGCGGAGGCGACAATGTGCAGAGCGAGCGTCGTCTTACCGGAGGCTTCGGGACCGTAGATCTCCACGATCCTTCCCTTGGGAACACCGCCTATGCCGAGGGCGAGGTCAAGGGAGAGAGAGCCGGTGGAAAGAGCCTCGACATTGACGGAAATATCGTCGCCGAGGCGCATGATGGTGCCTTTGCCGTAGTCCTTTTCGATTTTTGCGATGGCGGTCTCAAGAGCCTTTTTTCTGTCACTTGCCGCGGCAGAGACGGCAGCGGGAGCGGCTTTTTTCTTTTCGGCCATTTTTCAGCCTCCTGATTTATATGAAATGTCAGTAAAATGTATCTCGCAAAGTGTATACAAAGTTGGTTTTTGTCATTGCGAAACCAGTGCGCACACTTAAGTAAGCCTCCAAATCTTTGATTTGGCAAGGCGCACTTAGTGGCAATCCGCATCTCTTTAACAACGTAGAAACTCCAAAAGAGCAAAGGGAAACGGATTCCCACACCAGTGACATCGGTCACTGGTTCTTCAATGACAGGGTGGGGGGTATCAGCGGACTGAAGTATATTTCAATGTTTTTTATAGTTTTCCCCAGACAACGCGGTCGATGCCGCGGGTGTCCTGTTTGATGCCGGTACTTTCAAAGCCGGCGGAGTCGAGCATTTCAAGAACGGCCTCGGCCTGACCTTCGCCGACCTCGAATATAAGATAGCCGCCGACCTTCAAAAGAGATTTCCAGTATTTGATGATCGCCTTGTAAAATTTCAGTCCGTCCGCGCCGCCGTCGAGAGCCCATACCGGTTCATAATCCCGCACGGAGCCGTCCAGCTTTGCGATCTCGCCGGTAGGTATGTAGGGGGGATTGGAAACGATCATGTCAAACTCGCCGATCCCCAGCGGAGGGGAGGCAAGCGCGTCCGCCTGCATACAGATGACCTTGGAGATCACGCGGTTGGCGGCGGCGTTCTGCCTGCATACCTCCAGAGCGTTGGCACTGATGTCGATGGAGACAAGGCGCGCCGCAGGCAGCTCATGGCCGAGGGCGCAGGTGGTGCAGCCGCCTCCGCAGCAGAGGTCGAGTATTCTCGCATCCATTTTTTTGCCCATGAGGAACTCAACGGCAGTGTCCACAAGTACCTCGGTGTCCACGCGCGGAATGAGCACGTCGGGATTTGTGATGATGGGAAGCCCGTAGAACTCCCAGCTCCCGGTGATATAGGCGACCGGCTCTCCGCGAAGGCGGCGGGCGGTGTAATCGGTGACCTTTTCTTCGATCTGGTTGCTGGCATAGAGATTCATATCCTTGAGAAGCTCCGCTACGGTCTTGCCCGAAGCGGCGGCGACGATATAGCGGGCCTCCTGATTGAAAGCCTCAATGCCGCGCTGACGGAGCACGGTGCGGGTATTGAGATATATGTCGTTATAGGTTTTCATGTCTGTTACCCTCTGTATTACCTGTTTATTTACCCCATTCGTCCGAACCCTTCTCGTCGGGAAGGACAAGCTCTATGGCTCTTATCGCGCACTCGATCATGCCGTCGTCGGGCTCTTCCGTGGTGATTTTCTGCAGCCATTTACCGGGAGCGGAGAGAAAAGCGGAGAGCTTGTTGTCGTGCATACCGCACCAGCGGTTGATCTCATAGCTGATGCCGACGACGAGCGGCAGAAGCGCTAAATGGCAGCCGATACGCGGAAGGGTCGCGCTCACTTTTACAACGGAGTTGACAAGGATGCTGACCACCATGACCACCAGCAGAAAGCTTGTGCCGCAGCGGGGATGGAAGCGGGATTTGGGGCGGACATTTTCGACTGTCAGCTCCTTACCGTGCTCATAGGCGAAGATCGTCTTATGCTCCGCGCCGTGGTAGGAGAAAAGACGTTTAACGTCCTTTTCTAATGAGCAGAGCTTCATATAGCAAAGCAGGATAACGACTCTCAGCGCGCCTTCACAGAGGTTGCGCAGAAAGTAAATCTCCTTGAGCGGCTTGATAAGACCGACGATGAAGGTGGGCAGGAAGACGAACAGGAACAGCGACAGAGCGATGCCGAGGACAACGGCGACACCGATAATGAGCTTCTTGGCTTTTTCCTCGGAGAAGTGCTCCTCGATCCACTTGTCTATTTTATCCGGTTCGCCCTGCTCCTCTAAAGGAACGAGGTCGGCGGAATAGGTCAGAGCGTTCATGCCGTTGATGAGAGAGGAAAGGAAAATTGCGCAGCCGCGTATGATCGGCCAGCCTAAGATGGGGTATTTATCCTTGATGAATTTAAGCTCCTCGACCTTTTCGACAAGTCCGTCTTTGGTGCGGCAGACGATGGCCTGCTTTTTCGGCCCTCGCATCAGAATGCCTTCAATGAGAGCCTGTCCGCCTATGGAAGTGCGGAAGCTGCAAGTTTTTTCAGACATATTTTCACCTTTCATTAAATGCAGAATGCATAATGCAGAATGCAGAATTAGAAAATGGTAATTATGCATTCTGAATTCTGCATTTTGCATTATTAATTTGTTCCCAGCGGAAGTGTGATGGCTACCTTGCAGCCGCCGCCCTCGGCGTTTTCAACATCGAGAGTGCCGTTGTGACGGGTAATGATCTCATCGCACACCGAAAGCCCGATCCCGGTGCCGCGGTTTTTGGAGCTGCCCTTGTAGAACTTCTCCTTGACGTGGGGAAGCTCCGCCTCGGGAATGCCGTGTCCGTAGTCGCGGAAAACGATGTGTACCCCGTCCGCGTCCGAAGTCATGGATACGTCCAGCTTTTTCCCGTCCCCGCCGTGCTTTACGGCGTTGTCCATGAGATTGAGAAAAACCTGCTTGAGCCGTTCGGGGTCGCCGGGGATGAGCGGAATCTCGGCGGGAGGCTCGGTGTATTTCAGCTCGATGCCGGCCTGCTTGATAAATTCCCCGTAAGTAAAGAGCGCGTCCTCGAGCTCTGCGGCTATGTCGATCAGCTCCACACGCAGATTGAAGCGCCCGTCCTGGATCCGGGTGAACTCCAGAAGCTCCGAGACCATGCCGGTCAGCCTTTCGGCTTCCTTGGAGATGA
Organism: Candidatus Limivicinus sp.; assembly: GCA_045616265.1. Taxonomy (GTDB): domain Bacteria; phylum Bacillota; class Clostridia; order Oscillospirales; family Oscillospiraceae; genus Limivicinus. The sequence goes on from JAZLGK010000132.1 coordinate 9,675, forward strand.
TGTTGATGCCTCTTAAGGAATCCCCCTTGACGGCGGGATCGAAGGCAATCGTCTCCGCCCAGCCGGTGATCGCGGTGAGGGGCGTGCGCAGCTCATGAGAGACCTGCGAGATAAACTCCGTCCTCGACTTTTCGGCGACGGCGACCTTTTCGGACATATTGTTGATCTCGGCGGTGAGGTCTCCCAGCTCGTTTTCGTAGAGATCTTCCATCTGAATGCCGTAGCTGCCTCCGGCGATGCGTGAGGCAAATCGGGTAAGAGCTTCGATCGGACTGCTGACGCAGTTCATAAACCATATATTCAGCAGAACAAGATAGGCGCATATAAGAAGCAGGATCACAACGCCCCAGCCCAGACGGCCGTTATAGATCAGCCACATACCCAGCAGAATGAGCGCGACAGACGCAACGGTAGAGGCAAGAAGCTGACTTTTGAGTGTTTTAAACATGTACCGGTTACTTCCTGTGAATTAAAATCATTGGCAAAGGGGGGGGAGAACTCAGTACCCCCACTTGTAGCCGTAGCCCCAGACGGTCGTGAGATATTCGGGCTCGGTGGGATCGGCCTCGATCTTGATACGCAGTCTCCGGATATTCACATCAACGGTTTTGAGCTCACCGGCGAAATCGCTGCCCCAGACAGAGGCGAGTATATCCTCGCGGGACATGGCTTTGCCGGGGTTCTCCATAAACAGCTTCATCAGCAGATATTCGATCTGCGTGAGCTTGAGGCGCTGCCCGTCCTTTTCCAGAGTACGGTTGCGGGTGTTGAGAAGGAACGGACCGCTTACAAGCTCGGGAGGGGTTTTTTCCTCGTCGCCCACGTCGAGACGGCGCACGAGAGCGTCCACCCTCGCGGTGAGCTCGGCGGGGGAGAAGGGCTTGGTCACATAGTCGTCGGCGCCGGTCATAAGTCCGGTGACCTTATCGATCTCCTGACTTTTGGCGGTGAGCATGATGATGCCCATCTTGGAGCCGGAGGCGCGGATGCGGCGGCAGACCTCAAAGCCGTCAATATCGGGCAGCATGACGTCCAGCAGCGCAAGGCAGATGTCGGGATTCACCTTGAGCTTTTCCAGAGCCATTGCGCCGGTTTCGGCCTCGATGGGTTCATAGCCGCTGCGGCGGAGATTAATGACCACAAAGCTGCGGATATTGGATTCGTCTTCCAGTACAAGTATCTTTTTCATAGAATGGAACCTCCTTACGGGGGAATATAATAGTATAATTTTTTGCAAAATAAATACGCAGAATACAACACACTACAATAACACTCTTGAATTATAACATATCTTTTACAAAATTCATAGTCAAAGTTTCAAAAAAACAAAATTTTTTTTACATAAAATTTACACGTTATGTTAACCTTTTCAAAGAAAGGATATTGTGTTGATTATTTGCGGACAATCTGATAAAATCAGTATTTATGAATGATACGAAAAAAAGACTTGCGATAGGGATCCTCGCCCATGTGGACGCGGGAAAGACCACGCTCAGTGAGGCTATGCTGTTCCTGTCCGGAATAATCAGAAAATTAGGCAGAGTTGACCATCGGGACAGCTTTCTGGATACCCACGAGCTGGAAAGGGCGCGCGGGATCACCATATTTTCCAAGCAGGCCTGTCTTTCTCTTGCCGAAACCGATATAACGCTCATGGATACGCCGGGACACATGGATTTCTCGGCGGAGACGGAGCGCACATTGCAGGTGCTCGATTACGCGGTGCTGGTCATCAGCGGCACGGACGGGGTGCAGGCGCACACTGAGACGCTGTGGAAGCTGCTGGAACGCTACAATGTGCCGGTATTCGTGTTCGTGACGAAAATGGATATAGACACCTCGGACGCACCTGAGATTCAGAGGGAGCTTTGCCGCGTTCTGGGGGATAACTGCGTGGATTTCACGCACCGCGCCGCCGACTTTGAAGAAAAGCTCGCCGTGTGCGACGAGAGCACGATGGAGAAATACCTCGAAAGCGGCGAATTATCGAATGCGGATATTGCCTCTCTCATAAGAGAAAGAAAACTTTTCCCCTGCTTTTACGGCTCGGGACTGAAAACCGAGGGCGTGGAGGAGCTTCTTTCCGCGCTCGATACGCTGACCGTGCAGAAGGATTATCCCGAAGCCTTTGCCGCCAGAGTCTACAAGATCGGACGCGACGCGCAGGGCGGACGCATGACGTATCTGAAAATGACCGGAGGGACGCTTTCCGTGCGGCAGGTTCTGAAATATACCGACGAGAGCGGGAATGAGCACGAGGAAAAGGTGACGGCGATCCGCATATACTCGGGCGCAAAGTATGAAAGCGCCGAGACGGTGTACCCCGGGCAGGTCTGCGCTCTTCTGGGGCTTTCGGCGACCTTCCCCGGCGAGGGTCTGGGAAATGAAAAGAACAGCGCCGCGCCTGTGCTCGAACCGGTCGTGAGCTATACGGTGCTTCTGCCGCCGGAGAAGGACGCGAGAGTGATCTACCCCAAGCTCATGCAGCTTCAGGAGGAAGACCCGCGCCTTCATATCGTATGGAATGAAAGAAACAAAAAGATCTCCGTGCAGCTCATGGGCAAGGTGCAGACCGAGATCTTCAAAAGTCTTGTCAAAGAGCGCTTTGATACGGACATACAGCTCGATACCGGGCATATCCTCTACCGTGAGACGATAAAAAACACAGTGGAGGGCGTGGGGCATTTTGAGCCTCTGCGCCATTATGCCGAGGTGCATCTTCTGCTGGAGCCTCTGCCGCAGGGGAGCGGGCTGATATTCACAAGCTCCTGCAGCGAGGATGTGCTGGATCGAAACTGGCAGAGACTTATCCTCACTCACCTTATAGAGAAAACTCATATCGGTGTTCTCACCGGTTCGCCGATCACCAATATGAAAATAACCCTTGTCTCGGGCCGTGCACACTTAAAGCACACCGAGGGTGGGGACTTCCGCCAGTCCACCTACCGCGCCGTCCGACAGGGACTGATGCAGGCGGAGAGCGTTTTGTTGGAGCCGTGGTACGGCTTTTCCTCCGAGGTGCCGACCGAGCAGATCGGGCGGCTTATTTCGGACGTGCGTGCCATGAACGGAGAGATCGACACGCCTGAGGACAGAAACGGCATGACGCGTCTCACGGGGAGAGCGCCGGTCGCCGCCATGAACGGGTATATGGATACGCTCGTTGCCTACACCCGGGGACGGGGGAGACTTTCCCTGCGGCCGGACGGCTACCGCCCCTGCCGCGATCAGCAGGCAATCGCCGCCCAATTCGGCTACGACCCCGTGTCCGACCTTGAAAACACGCCGGACTCCGTCTTCTGCGCCCACGGCGCGGGCTTCAACGTCCCGTGGGACAAGGTGAAGGACTATATGCACCTCGAAAGCTGCTTTGCCGTCCGCAAAGAGGCGGAATTCACGGCGCGGCGCAGCATGAGCATCGACCAGAAGGAGCTGGAGGCCATCATGGAGCGGGAATTCGGCCCGATCCGCAGACCGCAGTATTCCGCTCCCACCTACAATGCCGCGCCCGATACGAAGCTCTATATCAACAGCCGGAAGCAGTATATAATAGTAGACGGATATAATCTTATTTTCGCGCATGACGGGCTGAAAGTCCTCGCCGCCGACCGACTCGACCTTGCCCGGGAAAAGCTGACAGATATGCTCTCGGGCTTCTGCGCCTTTACCGGGAACGAGCTGGTGCTGGTGTTTGACGGCTTCCGTACTCCCGGCAACCCCGGGGAGAGAGACCGGCAGCACAATATAAAGGTTGTTTATACCCCGGAGGGCGAGACGGGCGACGCCTATATAGAACGGATAGCTAACGACATAGGCAAAAACTATTCTGTGCGCGTCATCACCTCGGACAACCTTATCCGCGTGTCGGCCATGCGCTCGGGCGTCCTGCGCACCTCTTCGGGCGAGTTTATCAAGGAACTCGAATGGGTTCTTTCGCAGATCGACGAGCTTTTGAAAAAGACCAACTATAACGCACATCAGACGAAGCTGATTAATGCGGAATGTGGAATAATTCCAATGCGGAACGTAGGGAACGGTCTTGACCGTTCCGAGAGCGGAGAGCACTTGCCTCCCCTTTCAGGGGAGGTACCGAAGGCGGAGAGGGCTGAAAAGCGGAATCTGCACAACGCCCCGTAGTGTCATTGCGAACCAGTGACCGATGTCACTTAAGTAAGCCTCCAAATCTTTGATTTGGCAAGGCGCACTTAGGCATAGCCACTGTGGCAATCCGTTATCTTTTGAGAATGGACATATTTCTGCACATGGGAATAATTTTGAATGGAAAACAATGAACTTATCAAACGGGCGGAGGATCTCAGGGAGCGTTGCGACAGGAGCTGCACCGTTACCCATACGAGCTTTCTGACGCCCGCCGAGAGCTTCGAGCTCGAACGGTATTTCAAAAACCGCGCCGACTGTAAGCTGTACCTTTTCGGCGGAAATACGGAGTGTGAACGAAAAATCGCGTTCTTCCTCCCGGAATATCTCGACGCGGAGAGCTTTGACGCATCCGAGTATATCTCCGCCGTAAAGTTCACCGCGTTTTTCGGCACGCCCGCCCACCGGGACTATATGGGCGCGATCCTCGGTCTCGGAATAGGCAGGGAGCGCATCGGGGATATCTGGGTACGGGATGACACCGCCGTCGTTTTCTGCGTCCCGTCGGTAAAGCCCCTTGTTCTGGAGACGGAAAAAGCGGGCAGAGTCACGGTAAAGCCGGCGGAAATAAGCCTTGAAAGCATCACCGCGCCGGAGAAAAAAAGTACCGAAAAAAGCTTCACGGTATCGAGTATGCGCCTTGACGCCGTGGCCGGGGGGATGTTCAATATCTCCCGCACGGAGGCCGCCAAAGAGATCGGTCTGGGGCTTGTCAGCATCAACTATGCCGTCTGCGAAAAGCCCGATCGTACGGTCAAGGTCGGCGACGTCATCACCGTCCGCGGCAAAGGCAAAGCCACCGTCACCGGCACCGGCGGGAATTCACGAAAGGGAAGACTTTTTGTGTATGCGGAAGTGAGAGGTTAAGTTGGCATTAGGCCTACTAGATATTTACGCGATATTATAAGTCGGTTAGGTTAGAAGAATGTTATGTAAACTAACAACAGTAGGGAACGGTCTTGACCGTTCCGAAAGGTAAAAAAATGACATTACCGAAACGAAAGCTTCCAAGGCTGAACGGATTTGATTATTCCAGTGAAAACTATTACTTTGTAACAATATGTACAAAGGATAAAAAATGTATATTCGGAGATCCGGATCACCTGAACGAATTCGGCCGACTCGCGGAAAAGGAACTGCAAGGAATTTCCGCACATTATGACGGTATTGAGGTAGAGAAATATGTAATTATGCCCAATCACATTCACGCCGTAATAGTGATTGGCTGCGATGGTGCGGAACGGTCAAGACCGTTCCCTACACTGTCAACGGTAGTCGGACAGTATAAATCGGGTGTTGCGAGGAAGATTCATGCAAGGTGCCCGGAACTTGAAGTGTGGCAGAAATCGTTTTATGATTCCATAATCAGAAACGATAATGCCCACATGGAAATATGGAAATATATTGATGAAAACCAGATAAAATGGCAGTTAGATGAATTATACGTACCGTAGGGAACGGTCTTGCCCGTTCCGGAAAAAGCATTACTAAACGACCTTAAAACCTTTATGGTTTACAAATGCCTGATTGATATTAAAAAAGGAGAATTGAGAGATATGTTTGAAAGAATAACAGTATTTGATGTCGAAACTCCCAATCGTCAGAATAATAGAATATGTTCTATTGGCATAACAAGAATTGAAAACAATAATATTGTTTTTACTGAGAGTTTCCTCGTAAATCCTGAGTGTTGTTTTGATGACTTTAATATTCGGATTCACGGAATACGTCCGGAAAATGTAAAAAGCGCACCTGCTTTCAGCAAACTATGGGAAAAAATCAAAGGATTTTTCTTTGATGGAGTTGTTGTGGCTCATAACGCTTCGTTCGATTTGAGCGTGTTAAGAAAGACGTTGAGCTTTTATGAAATTTATGAAGATAAACTCCAATACATTGACACTTATGCGCTGACAAAATGTACATATAAGAATCTTGCTAATTATAAATTAGATACGATTTGCGATTATCTTAACATTGACCTAAATCATCATGATTCCGGGAGCGACAGTTTTGCTTGTGCAAAAATTATTCTAAATCTTATTCAACTCGGACAAGTAAGCGAACGGGATATATGTGAGTATAGCTTTAAGGATGACAGCAGCAAGTGTAACTGTGAGAAGAAACTATCGGAAACAAGCCAGGCACTCGAAGAATTAATAGAAATACTAAAAATGCTTGTTTCAGACGGAATTGTTGCAGAACAGGAAATATATTGCCTGAACGAATGGGTTAAGAATCACTCGTATTTGAGAGGGAATTATCCTTTTGATGATGTTTTTTTATCTCTTGAAAGGGTTTTAGAAGACAATTTCATTACAGAAGATGAGTTACAGCAAATGTATGCTCTGTTTAATGAAGTAATCGATCCCGTAGGGAGTAAGAAATCGGAATGCAGTTGTAGCGTTTCTCTTGCTGGGAAAAATGTTTGCTTATCAGGTGAATTTAATTACGGAAGCAAAAGTGCGGTAAGTCAAAGACTTATACAAAAAGGAGCTATTATACAGAAATCTGTAACGAGAACAACAGATATTGTACTTGTGGGAAGCCTGGGAAGTGATGCCTGGGTAACAGGCAACTATGGTACAAAAATAAAGAAAGCGTTAGAAATGCAAGAAAACGGCTTACCGATTGTAATAGTAAAAGAAGCTGACTTTATAGCTTTGGAGGATTAAGATGAATCAACTGGTTTTAGATGATATAGTTGAATTAAGCAATACCGGAAAACTTGCTCAGTGTATTGCCAGAGAATTAGAGAACAGTATGTGGTCACAATTGATCAAAGTGGAAGAAAAAACAGGCTTTTGGACAATTGTATCTTTAAAACAGACTGCGGTTTGGATTAGACGCAAGAAAAAGGAAATACATATTGAGTTTAAGCCGGAATACAATTCTTTGTTTGAAAACCGTGAGATACTCCAAACAAAAGATGGGAAAAGCTATATTGCAGTAAAAAGCATTGATAATGTAATTGAACTTGCCCATCCTATATGTGCCGTTGCGGTTGAGGAACTGTCATGTGGAGAAAGATTCGGATGCTGCAGCAGATATGAGCAATGCAGTGATGAAAGAAAATGTATTAATCCAGACCAGTTTATGGCCTTGGCGTGCGTGTACCGCAAAAATCTTGAAAACGGGAAAATATTTTACGGAAAGAATAAAAACTGCTAAAATAAATAATTTTCGGATAGTTAGAACGTTATTGCTGCAAAATCGTGCTACAGATTTCCTGTGGAGAACTTTTGACTTTCTCCAAACTCGGCAATGTTGTCAACGTAAGGTTTTCCGAGTGTAGGGAACGGTCTTGACCGTTCCAGAAATCTGCGACATTCAGACGGAACGGTCAAGACCGTTCCCTACTGTGCCTCTATAAAGTTGACGGCATAGCCACGGGAAAATAACTCCATATTAAACTGAATATTCCGGTGCGGCGGAGCCGCCTGTCCGGAGTAATTTGAGCCACCTGTCTGGGGCATGAGAGCCATCGTTCCGGAGCAGGTTGAGCCAGTTGACAAATTAAAAATAGATGGTATCATAAACTTGCTTTTACTCTT
>JAZLGK010000133.1:0-12155 GCA_045616265.1 Candidatus Limivicinus sp.
ATTGTTGGGAGGCAGAATCCTGCGGAGGATTGAGTCCCTGTATTCGCTACTGTAATTCATCTGAAGCTCCTTCCTGTGATAGTTATATACTACCACAAAAACTTTCAAGCTTCAGTGACAACTATCCTAACACACGGGGTTCCCGAAAAACAAAAAAACGCTTGACATATGACCGCTTGTTCGCTATATTATATGCGACCGAGCGGTCACATAACATTTATGGGGGAGAAGTATTATGGCAAAGGACACGAAAAGCAGGCTCCTGGAAGCGGCATTGGAGATGTTTGCTAAAAACGGCTATGAGGGCACCAATATCCGGGAGATATCTTCTTCTCTGGGGATGGGTAAATCGTCGCTGTATCGCCATTTTGAAAGCAAAGAAGAAATATGGAACGCAATGCTCGATGAAATGGAAGCCTATTATAATGCGGGATTCGGCTCTCAGGAGAATCCGCCCGCAATCCCGAAAAACACGGAGGAGCTAAAAGAACTCACTCTGCGGATGCTGGATTTCACCGTTCACGACAAAAAAATTGTCATGACACGGAAAATTCTGCTGACAGAGCAGTTTCGTGATGAGCGCGTGCGGGAGCTGGCCACGAAGCATTTTAAAGTCGGCCTGGAAGCGATGTTTGCGAAGATCTTCGCGGGCATGATGGAAAACGGCTCCCTGAAAAAGGGAGACAGCGCAATGCTCGCCTTTGCCTATACCGCGCCGATCTCGTCTCTTGTCCAGCTCTGCGACCGCAATGCCGATAAGCAGAGCGAAGTGATGGAGGAGATCAAAGCATTTATCGAACATTTTATCAACACTTACGGAGAAAGGAATTGAATTTTATGCAAAACGTTATGGGGTTTCTGTCAGCGGCTCTGCCGTGGCTGTGTATGGGGCTGTTTCTTGCCGTATTTTTTGCAAAAAGCGCGAAGAAGAAGGACAGCGGAAACGAAAGCAAAAGTGAGAAAACCGACACGGAAAAGAAAGAAAACTACAGCCTTGAAGGAATGTGCTTCGGTATGTGCGTCGGTGTGGCACTGGGTACATCCATCGGGAATAATACAGGTATCGGTATGTCGCTTGGAATGCTGGCAGGGCTTGTCATAGGCACATTTATCGAAAAAAAGGAAGAAAAATAATGTCAGAAAACGAAAAACCTATTTCGTGCTTTACGGTTCGCAGGCTTAACGAAAACGAAAAAGCGGCGGCACTGGCTCTCGCGTGGCGTGTATTCAGCGAATTTGAGGCTCCCGACTATTCCGCCGAGGGCGTTGAGGAATTTAACAAGGCTCTGCACGATGAAGAATATCTCGCCGGCCTCAAGTATTTCGGCGCGTTCGACCGGGAAAAGCTTGTCGGTATGCTCAGCTTGCGAAAAGAACGGGGACATATCTGCTTCTTCTTTGTGGATGGGAAATATCACCGGCTGGGACTCGGAACACGGCTTTTTAACTGCATAAAAGCGGAAGCTCCGAAAAGCAGTTATACTGTCAATTCCTCTCCCTATGGCCTGCCGTTTTACAGATTTCTCGGCTTCCAAGCTACCGACAGTGAGCAGACCGTCAACGGCATCCGCTTTACGCCGATGAAATATCAAAAAGAAACGATCTGAATGAAAACAAAAAAACCAATCAAACGGGTCATCACTGTCACGTTTATAATAGCGGCTGCGGCGCTATGGCTCTTCGGTGTTAATTACGCCACAGAGCTAAAGACCCCCGTTAACGCTGTTTCGACAGAAGAAAAGGAGACGGGCATTGAAATGCCGACTCTTTCGGAGCTTGTCACGGAAGACGAAAATGCCCGGAGCGTCTTTGCCGTTTCCACGGAGGAATTGATAGAACGGTATAACAGCGTATACCGGCAAAGAAACGGGTTTGACTGTCTGGATCCGAAAAACCCCGATAACTGGTATCATTACTCTGAGCTGTCTCCCTGTTTGGGATATGGCTCCGTTCGGCATCAGTTTACGGCGGATAAAACAGTCTGGCCGATGCCGACGCTCTCTATCTACACCCCGGAGGATGAAAACGAGATTTTCGAGATCCGCATGACCTTCGACGATCACGGCTATCAGGAACGGTTTCGTGTGCTTTTCAAGGAGCTGTGTATCTGCATGGAAAAAACGCTGCTCCCGGGGTTATCGGAGGAAGAAGCGGACACCCTGTTTGAAAATCTCTATGCCCGGTCATATGAGAACTTCTTCGGCAATCACGCCGCATTCGATGACCCGGAACGTCCGCCGCTTGACGGCGTATATCAATGCGGCAATATCGGGGCATACAGCTTCTACGGCGCGGGGAATATCGAAATATGCTTTGTTCCGCTGACGGAAAATGCGGCTGTTTTTCTGCGAGATAATAATACGGTGATAACAAAGGACGGAAACATACAATGGTGGGATTAAGACCTTACAGGCAAAACGATGCCAAAGAAATAATCACATGGTGTAAAGATGAATTTTCATTCTACAAATGGACTGCCGGAATTATGGGGGAATATCCTGTCAGCTATGAAAGATTGAACGAAGCAACAAGCGGCAGAATAGCCAACGAAACCTATTTCCCCTTCGCCGCTTTTGATGAAAACGGTGTATTCGGCTTTTTCACACTCCGAAAACCGGGCGAAGACGCCGGGGAACTGAGCTTTGGCTATGTAATTATCGCCCCTGAATATCGCGGAAAGGGGTACGGGAAAAAAATGATGCAGCTCGGTATCAGGTTCGCGTTTGAAATCTACGGAGCAAAAAAGCTGTCACTCGAGGTTTATGAAGATAATGACGACGCGAGGCGCTGCTATAAAGCTGTCGGTTTTGTTGAGAAAGGCATAGAGGAACTCAGAATCAAGGATGAGACATGGAAATGGATAGAAATGGAGCTTTCTGCAAGCTCGGTTTTGGCAGAGTAACAACGAATAATGAAAGAGAGTAATATTGCGGGCAGTATGATCGCCAATACTATTACCCTCAGCCGAATACTGTTTTCCGCGTTGCTGCTTGTTTTTCCGCCGTCTTCTTTTATCTTTGCGCTGTTGTATTTTCTGTGCGGCATTACCGATGTTCTTGACGGATTTATCGCAAGAAAACTGCACACGGAAAGCGAAAAAGGCGCGAGACTCGACAGCGCGGCGGATCTGTTTTTCGCGCTCATTTATCTAGTGAGAATCCTGCCGCACCTGAACCTCCCGCTTTGGGTCTGGCTATGGACGGCCGGAATTGCCATAGTAAAGATTGCGGGCATTCTTGCGGCAAGCAGAAAAGAACAGCGATTGCATATAGAGCATTCGTTCGCAAATAAACTTACGGGGCTTTTGGTATTCCTTCTGCCGTTGTCCGCCTGCTTTGCGGATGTGAAATACGGAGCGATACCTGTATGTACGGCTGCAACGGCAGCGGTGATCGGAGAAATGAGGAGAATAAAAGAGATTCCATGAGACAAACCCTGTCTCATCCCGGTTGATACTCATTTCTGATTAAAAATAGGCATTTTTAATCAGTTTTCAGTATGAACAGGCATTTGCTCGCTTTGTGTCCTGTTCATTGGGGGTAAAATGAAGTATTCTGAATATGCAAAGGAGGCAAGAAAATGGATCAGCAAAAAATCGGCCTTTTTCTGAAATCACTGAGAAAAGAAAAAGACATGACACAGGAGCAGATCGCCGAGGTCTTCCGTGTATCCAGAAGAACCGTTACCCGCTGGGAGACCGGCGTGAATATGCCCGATTTCGATGTTCTGGTGGAAATTGCGGATTACTACGAGGTTGATCTCAGAGAAATCTTTGACGGAGAAAGGAAAAGCGAGAAAATGAATGAAGATTTGAAGGAGACTGTGCTGAAAGCCGCAGAGTACGGCAACGATCAAAAGGAAAAAATGGCTAAGGTGACACTTATTTACTTTATCCTCGGAATCGGCGCGCTTATCGTTAATCAGGGAATGCTGTTTATGGATTTGCCTTCCACTTTCTGGGTCGGATTCATCAGAGGAGCAACAGGCGCTCTGGCGATGCTGGCTATGATCTTCGGCATTTTGTATCTGACGGGAAAAATGGACATAGTAAAAGAATTCAAAATGCGTATAATAAAAAAATGCCGCTGAATTTGAACAGCGGCATTTTTTTATGGTATTATTCTTTTTCCTGTTTTTCTTCGGGAGACTGTTCGGCTGAGGGAGCTTCTCCGGTTTTTGCTTCTCCTGCATCAGCCTCTTCCGCATAGCCGTCGGTCATTTTGATATGCTTCGCGGGACGCTCGATGGTGGGATCATGCCTGACCTCACGGGCGGCTCTGACTTCCTCGGGCATGAACTCGCCGTGCTCAAAATAGTAGTTGAATTCGTCCGCTTCCATAGTCTCATGCTCAAGAAGATACTCTGCCAGCGCTTTGAGCTGGTCAGCGTGCTCGGAGAGGATCTTTTCACAGAGCTCGGCAGCGGCGTCGAAGATCTTTTTGACCTCTTCGTCGATCATACCGGCAGTCTCTTCGGAATAGCTCTTGGTCTGCCCGAAGTCGCGGCCGATGAAGATGCTGTGTCCGGAGGTGTCATAGGATATGGGGCCGAGACGGTCAGACATACCGTACTTCATGACCATGTCGCGGGCGGTAGCGCTGGCCTGCTGGATATCGCCGGATGCGCCGGTGGATATATCGTCAAGGAACAGCTTTTCCGCGGTTCTGCCGCCGAGAGCCATGACGATGCTCTCAAACATCTCTTCCCGGGACTTGAAGTTCTCCAGATCCTCCTGCGGACGGAACAGGGTGAAGCCGCCCGCCATGCCGCGGGGGATGATAGTGATATAGTGTACGGGATCGACGTGCTGGAGGTATTTTCCGGCGACCGCATGACCGGATTCGTGGTAGGCGGTGAGCTTGCGGGCCTTTTCGCTCATCTTGCGGGACTTCTTTTCGGGCCCCATCTGCACCTTTAAGATAGCCTCGTCCACATCCTCCATGGTGATAAAACGGTGCTTTCTTCGAACGGCAAGAAGCGCCGCTTCGTTCATGAGGTTTTCAAGGTCGGCGCCGGCGAATCCGGGCGTGCCCTTAGCGATGGAATTGAGGTCAACATCGTCGCCGAGCTGTTTGCCGCGGGAATGGATTTTCAGAATGGCCTCGCGCCCCTTGATATCGGGGAGCCCGACATAGACCTGCCTGTCGAAACGACCGGGACGGAGAAGAGCGTTATCGAGAATATCGGCGCGGTTGGTAGCTGCCATGACGATCACGCCCTCGTTATTGCCGAAGCCGTCCATCTCCACAAGGAGTTGGTTGAGCGTCTGTTCGCGCTCATCGTGACCGCCGCCGAGACCGCTGCCTCTCTGACGGCCGACAGCGTCGATCTCATCGATGAATATAATAGCGGGCGCGGCTTTTTTAGCCTGCTCAAAGAGGTCGCGGACGCGGCCAGCGCCGACGCCGACATATAATTCCACAAAATCAGAGCCGGAGATGGAGAGAAACTGCACATTTGCCTCGCCTGCAACGGCCTTGGCAAGCAGAGTTTTACCGGTTCCCGGAGGGCCGACGAGCAGAACGCCCTTGGGGATACGTGCACCCATGGAGGTATACTGCTTGGGATCCTTGAGAAAATCGACGATCTCCGCCAATTCTTCCTTTTCTTCGTCGCAGCCTGCAACGTCGGCAAAGGTCTTCTTGTCCTTTTCGTCACTGCCGAGCTTAGTACGTGCCTTGCTGAACTTGCCGATGCCGCCCTGTATTCCGCCGCCCTTGTTCATCATCAGATACCACAGTCCCATAGCCGCAGCCATAATCAGGAGATAGGGGATAAAGCTCAGCCACCAGGGCATGACAAAGCCTTCGTCATAATCGTACTTTTCAAGCACGCCGCTGTCGTACTGCTCTTTTATAACATCTCTGAAATCCTCATAAAAGATGCTGAAGCTGTAAAGACTGTAGGTTTTTTCCTCCGTGGGCTTTACCTCATCGCCGGTGCGGACCTTGAGAATGATCTCCTGCCCCTCGGTACGGAAGGACTGTACCTTTTCGTTCTTGAAAAGATCGACCAGATCGGAGTAGTTTTCTATCTCGTTACTCTGCGTGTCGCGTGTCATGGTGAAGATGATAGCGATCAGAATAACACCGAGCAGAATATAAAATCCGATGTCTCTGGTTCTGTTTCTATCAGGTTTCAAATAAAGTTCACTTCCTTTTGCTGCTCTGACTTATTTTGTGTAGATCTCCGGCTTGAGTATGCCGATATAGGGAAGATTGCGGTATCTTTCATTATAGTCAAGCCCGTAGCCGACGACGAACGCATCGGGGACTTCAAAGCAGGAGTAGTCCGCGTAGATATCGGCCTTGCGGCGGGCAGGCTTATCCATAAGAGCTACAACATGGATGGAGGCAGGCTTTCTGACTTCAAGATAGGTTTTCAGATAGTTGAGCGTAACGCCGGAATCCAGAATATCCTCCACGAGGATCACATCCTTACCGGCAATATCCTGATTGAGGTCTTTATTTATCTTTACAGCCCCGGTGGAGGTCGTGCCGCTGTAAGAGGACACAGCCATGAAGTCCATGGAGCAGTTTATTGTTACATGACGCATAAGGTCAGCCATGAAAATGAAGCAGCCTTTGAGTACGCCTACAAAAATAGGGTCCTTGCCTTCAAAATCCTTTGAGATCTGTGCTCCGACCGCAGCGACGTTTCTTTCGATTTCTTCTGCGGATATCAAAACGCTTTCAATGTCTTTTTCCATTCAAAATCTCCTGTCATTGCTCTCTGTGTGTTTCGTATTTATTATTTCTATTTTCATCGCCGTATCGCCGGGGGAACACTGATAGAAGCTGTCGATACCGAAGCCGCTGACAGCCGCTATTTTATCCCCGTCACGAATGACGACGGTTCTGTCTCTCTCGGATTGTGGCATTCTTCTTTCGAGAAACAGTTTTTTCAGTGTTTTTGTGCATCCTCTGCCCGCGGGGGAAAAGCTGTCTCCGCTTTTTCGGCCGGAACAGTGCATAACAGAACATATATTCTCATATTTAAGCTGAAAAGTGTTTAACGAGTCGTGAACATCACGGCTGAAATCTCCGATAGATGTCTTTATTTTTATTCCGCAATCGGGAATCTCAACAGTTTCACCGGGGACAAGCTCGATTTCCGGAATGCGGACGGCCTTCGGTTCGCTGAAATATATTCTGCCCTGTTCGGCGCATATTCTTTTCCCGGGGATGTCGGCAAAGCTCCGCTCCGTTGTGTGTGCAAGAGCGAGTACGGCACAAACATGGACATAAGCCGCATTCTCTCCGAGGATCTGCCGGACAACTCTGGAGGCGATGGCGGGATGAAGAGCGGAAAGCGCTTTTGACGGGATACTTTCACCGTCAAAGTTTTTTTTAACAAAGTCGGCGGCAAGAGCGGAAAGGTAATCCTCATCCTGCCGCAGAAGCTCCGCTGTTCTGAAAGCGGCGGAGGAAAAGGCGGGGTTTAATTCCCGGAGAACCGGCATGACGCGGTGGCGGATGAGATTGCGGCTGTACTCGTCCGACAGATTTGTGCTGTCTTCCACATAGGTAATGGAGTTTTTCCTGAGATACGCTTCGATTTCCGATCTCGGTATATGCAGGATCGGGCGGATGATATTGCCGCGCACCGGCGGGATGCCGCAAAGTCCCCTGCCGCCGCTCCCGCGGATGAGATCGAAGAGCATGGTTTCGGCGTTGTCGTCGGCATTGTGCGCTGTGGCGATATACCGGCAGGAGAGCTTTTCCGCCGCGCAGTTCAGAAAAGCATAGCGAAGCACCCGCGCCGCTTCTTCGGTTCCCAGATGGTTTTTCTCGGCAAATTCGGGTACATTTCCGTGCTCTGTGATACATTCCACACCTAAGCTCCTGCACAGCTCTTCCGTGAAGGAAGCATCGCGCAGCGATTCCCCGCCGCGAATTCCGTGCTCAAAATGCGCCGCACAGACCTTTATACCGCGCGCGTCTCCGAGCTTTTTGAGAACATGGAGCAGAAAGACCGAATCCGCTCCGCCGGATACGGCGCACAGTACGCTTTCGCAGTCATCCGGTAAGAGAATATTGAAAAAATTATCCATCGTCTTCCCGCCTGCGGGACACGGAGCCGAAGGAGGTATACTCCGGCAGCCATGTCAGCTCCACCGTGCCCGTCTCGCCTTTACGGTTCTTGAGAATGATCGCTTCGGCGAGGTTGGGATTCTGACACTCCTTATTATAATACCCGTCTCGGTACAGACCTATAACAACGTCCGCATCCTGTTCGATAGCGCCGGATTCTCGCAGATCGGAGAGCATGGGGCGTTTGTCCGTTCTTGATTCATTGGCACGGCTCAACTGCGAAAGGCATACCACCGGGACATCGAGCTCCTTCGCCATGATCTTGAGCATACGGCTGATGTCGCTGACCGCCTGTGTGCGGCTCTCGTTCGACCAACTGTGCCCGCTTCCGGCGGACTGCATCAGCTGCAGATAGTCTATGACCACAAGGTCGAGATGCGGGATGCGCCGACACTGGGCGTTCATATCCGCAACGGTGAGCGTGGGATTGTCATCGATCCTTACATCGGTTGTGCTGATGATCTGCGCAGCGTCGCCGATACTGCGCCACTGCTGATCGGAAAGCTGACCGGTGAGAAGATTCTGACTCGGCACAAGCGAGGCGCGGGACAGAAGTCTCATAACAAGCTGCTCTCTTGACATTTCGAGAGAGAATATAGCGACCGTTTTGCGAAGCGTCATGGACACGTTGAGCGCGATGTTCAGCGCGATGCTCGTCTTACCCATACCGGGTCGGGCGGCGATTAGAATAAGCTCCGATTTGTTGAGACCGAGGATCTTCGCATCCAGATCGGGCAGACCGGTGGAAAGACCGGGGATCTTTTCCCCAGTCGCCGCCGTTTCCGAAAGCCTGTCAAAAACCGTCTGCACAACGGCGGAGATGGGCATAAGTCCTCCGACGTTTCTGCCCTGCCGGAGAGAATAAATTTTGCGCTCTGCGGCTTCCAGCAGAGTTTCCGCTTCCCCGGAACCCTCGTCTATCATAGTGTATATCTCATCGGCGGTCTCTGCGAGACGGCGCAGCAGAGCCCTGTCGCGTACAATGGCGGCGTATTCCAGTACGTTGGAGGCGGTCGGCGTGATCCGCATGACCTCCGCCAGATAGTTGTCGCAGTCGTCCGTGTAGACACCGCGCACCTTCATCTGGTCAAGCACGGTCACCGGGTCGATAGTCTGTCCGAAAGAGAACATGGCCGAGACAGTTTCAAAAATATCCCGGTTGAGCTTCACATACAGCTCGTCTGCCCTCAGTCTCTCCATGACATCGGGAACGCAGGCGGGATCAATGAGCATAGAGCCGATCACAGCCTGCTCTGCCGACGCCGAATATGGAATTCTATGACCCTTGATCTCTTCCATAGGAATAAATTCCTTTCAGTAAATGCGGAATGCGGAATATAATCATGCCTCGACTACGAGAAGATTAATGTTTCCGCTGACTTCGTAGCCAAGCTTTGCCTTGACAGTGTAGCTGCCGTAGGACTTTATGGGATCGGCCTGCACGATCTTGTTCTTCTCTATGTCCATATCGAACTGCGCCTTAAGAGCCTCGCTGATCTCCTGCGAGGTGACGGCGCCGAAGAGCTTGCCGTTTGCACCGGCCTTGGCGCGGATAATGACCTGCACGGCACCGAGCTTTTCGGCGTATTCGGCAGCCTGCGCCTTCTCTCTGGCGATCTGAGCGGCCTTTGCTTTCTCCTTGAGTTTGAATGTGTTGAGAACATCCGCAGTCGCTTCGGATGCAAGGTTGCGGGGGAGCAGATAGTTTCTGGCGTAACCGCTGGAAACTTCCTTCAGCTCACCCTTCTTACCCTGACCCTTGACGTCTTCATTAAAAATAACCTTCATGTTCGTCTCTCCTTAATTAAATATTTCTATCCCATATATTCGTCTATTGCTTCGTAAATCTTCTTTACGGCACTTTCAACGTCCGTATCGCGGAACTGTACGGCCGCGGCGCTTTTGTTTCCGCCGCCGCCCAGTTTTTCCATAAGGATCTGCACATTGAGACTGCCTATGGAACGCGCCGAGGCGTATATATCACCGTTTTTGCCGGGGAATACAACGATGGAAGCGTCAACGCCGGAGATATTCAGCAGCTCGTCTGCCGCCTGTGCAGCAACGATCCTGTCCTGCTCATCCTCCGGAGAAGCGATCGCCACATGGCGGTAAAGTCTTACACTCTGCAGGATCTTATATTTTGCAACGCTGTCATCCATATCCGTCTGAAAAAGCTTTTTGATCCCTGCCGTATCGGCTCCCGCGTGGCGAAGATAGGAGGCGGCGTCAAAAGTATGCTCGCCGGTCTGTATGGTAAAGCTTTTGGTGTCAAGCACGATACCGGCCAGGATCGCCTCTGCTTCATACTTGAGAAGCTCCGGTCCGTCAAGCTGTTCCTGCAGTATTTCCGCAACAAGCTCACAGGCAGAGGAAGCGGAGGGCTCTACCAGACCGAGAGCGGCATTTTGAATATAGGTAGCCGAAACGCGGTGGTGGTCAATAACTGCCACGCGGCGGCACATCTTGAGAAGCTCCGGGTCCTCGATCTGCTCGGGGCGGTTGGTGTCTACGATAACAAGGAGGGTCTTTGTGTCAGCTCTGGAGCGGGCGTCACTGCATGTGACGAAAGCGTCTCTGTACTCGTTTTCCGCGCGCAGCCGCTCGATAAGCCCCTCAGCGGCGGTCTTCTTCGTGTCGACGGCTACGCAGAAGCGTTTGCCGCATTTCCGGGCGAGACAGCAGACACCGACGGCCGCTCCTATGCAGTCGAGATCCGAGTATTGATGCCCCATCACGATGACCTTTGAGGAATCGCGCACGAGCTCGGCAAAAGTGTTTGCTATGACGCGGGAACGAACCTTGGTACGTTTTTCTACATCATTGCCGCGGCCGCCGAAGAATTCAAAGCCGGTCAGGTCTTTTATGACGGCCTGATCGCCGCCTCTGGTGAGAGCAAGCTCCGTACTGATATCGGCAAACTGCATCGTATCGTGCAGACTGGCTCCGTCAATTCCCAGCCCGATGCTTATGGATGCGTTGATACCTTCCGGACTGCTGACTTTGTGCATTTCCTGAATGACGGAGAATTTTCCGTTCTTCATCTTATCGAGAGCACATTGCTCGAATATGACGATATATCTGTCTCTGTCGTATCGCCGGATGATCCCGCCGTATTGCTCACACCACTGACAGAGCCTGTCATCCACAGCGTCACGTATATCGTTCTTCAATCTCTCCGGCTGATTTTTTATCAATTCGTCCAGATTATCGATGACAACAACGCCCGCAACCGGTTTTGAGTCTTCCAATTTCTTTTTTGTGCTTTCAAATTCAGATACGTCCAGCCAGTAGCAGATACCCATGACACTTCCGGCACCGGAGGTGTCAGAACCGTCCGTATCCACTATGCTGCCGAAAAGTCTGAATTTCCTGCCTTTGGCCTCAACGAAATCCGGGTATTCCTTTGCTCCCTCTTCCAGCCATTTTCCGGAAAAACCGGGTATGATGTCGGAGATCTTTGCGTCGAGTCTGGTCGCTCCCTCTCCGCAGATCGCAAAAAACTCTTCATTTCCCCATATAATGGTCGAGCTGCTCAAACGGAAAACGGAAATGGGCAGGGGAAAATTCCGGAGCGTATTGCCCTTGACGTTTTCCGCATCGGAGCGGACAGACTCCATAAATTCATCCAGGGCCTGCGATTTTCTTGAACGGTTGAAAAGAGTGAAGATCACCAGAAACAGCATGATGATCCCCTCACCGATCGCAAGCTCATACATACCGTAAACCGCTGTCGTTACGATAAAAACGGCAATAACGGTCATGTATATCCAGATATCGAGCTCGGCAAGTGTATGCATTCTTTTATTCACGGCTGTGCATCTCCTGTCGTCGGCACCTACTGTACACAATTATAACATTAAGTTTTCTTATTATAACAAATCTGTTCGCCGTTTACAACAAATAAATTTACTACCGCTACCGAAACTTAAGTAAGCGCTGATTAATTCACCTTCGGCATCTGCCGGAAAAATTGTGCTCTGACTTCGTCACTTTTTCTTGCAATACACAAAGTATTCCTGCAAAAAAGTGCCATCGTCATAACCCAATTTTTCTCGGTATCTG
>JAZLGK010000134.1:0-11080 GCA_045616265.1 Candidatus Limivicinus sp.
TGAAATACACAAAGTATTCCTGCGGCGATTTGCCTTGTCCTGCCAAAAAAATCCGGCTTTTCAGGTGCGGAGCAGTTTTGAGCCAGTCATTTTTCGTCCAGACAATATAATAAAATCCCGGGAATACTGTCGTATTTCCGGAATTTTTTATGCAGTATGGGCGAAAAAAGGCGGCTCAAAACCTGTAAATCCTTATGGCGAACCGCCTTTTTGCGTACTTTTCTGTTGCTGTGATAAATCTGTTGAGTTTATGGAGAAAATATGTTAAATTATAACTGCAAGAATAATGCATTGAGGTCGGACATGGGAAAAGAACAGTATATCGAGGCAGGCAGGATCGTCAATACCCACGGAGTGATCGGAGAAGTCAAGATCGAGGTGTGGCTGGACTCGCCGGATTTCCTCAAAAAATTCAAAAGAATATTTGTTGATAAAAATGAGATAAAGGTCGTATCTTCCCGGACGCATAAGGATTTCCTCCTTGCAAAGCTGGAAGGGTTCACGGATGTGAACGCTGCCATGACCCTGAAAGGAAAGAGTGTCTATATAGACAGAAACGACGCAAAGCTTCCCAAGGGCGCCTATTTCCTGCAGGATATCGTGGGAGCCGCAGTTGTTGATGAGTCTGAAAAGGAAATAGGAAGAATTACGGAGATCATGGAAACGCCTGCGTCGAGAGTGTACGTCGTGCAGGGAGAGAGCGAGCATCTGATCCCCGCCGTTCCGGAATTTATTCTATCCGTCGATGCAGAGAGTGGGATCGTTCAAGTTCACATGATCGAGGGAATGTAAATGCGTATTGATATTCTGACTCTGTTTCCCGATACCGTAAATGCCGTTCTGCATGAGAGCATCCTCGGGAGAGCTGCTAAAAAGGGAATAATTGAAATAAACTGCGTCCAGATACGCGATTTCACGGAAAATAAGCAGTGCCAGGTGGACGATTACCCTTATGGCGGCGGCTGGGGCTGCGTGATGATGGCGCAGCCGCTGAAATCCTGCCTTGACCATGTGGTCGGGGATGCGGGAGAAAGACGCAGGAGAGTTATATATATGTCCCCGCAGGGAAAGCCCTTCAACCAGACGGAGGCGAGACGGCTCAAGGATCATTACGATCATCTTGTGCTTGTCTGCGGACACTATGAGGGCGTAGACGAGAGATTTATAGAGCAGTGTGTGGACGAGGAAATATCCCTCGGCGATTTTGTCCTTACCGGCGGCGAGATCGCGGCGATGGCGGTGGCGGACTGCGTTTGCCGCATGGTTCCCGGAGTGCTGGCGGATGAGCAGTGCTATACCGGCGAGAGCCATTGGGACGGGCTTTTGGAATACCCCCAGTATACCCGCCCGGAGCTGTGGGAGGGCAGAGCAGTGCCGGAGGTCCTTATCAAGGGCGACCATGACAAGGTGGATAAGTGGCGGCGAAAAAAACAGTTGGAACGTACCATGACGAAAAGACCGGATATGTTTGAGCGCTTTGCCCCGGAAACAGAGCTTGACAGAGAGCTTTTATGTGAAATAGAAAAAGATAAAAGAAAAACAAAGCTCACCGAGCCGCTGAGCATCGTTTCGGCAAAAAAAGAGGATTTGGTTGACATAATACCAATTCTCGACTATGCCCGCAGGACTCTCAAAAAGCATAAGGTCGATCAGTGGCAGGGAGAGTATCCCGCTGCGGAGGACATCGAAAAGGACATTGAGAAAGAAAACTGCTTTTTATTAAAGCACGGAGAGGAAACGGCGGGTTTTTACGTTCTGAGTGCGGAGCATGAAGCAAACTATGACGCCATCACCGACGGCAAATGGAGCAATGACGAGCCGTACTGTGTGCTGCACCGCTGTGCCGTCAGCGAAAAATACCGCGGAAGCGGGATCGCACAGTTTATGATGCGCAAAATGGAGGAGCAGGCGGAAGAACTCGGACTCCGCTATATCCGCACGGATACACACCGGAAGAATAAGTCCATGCAGAATCTCCTTCGGGAAAACGGCTATCGGTACCGGGGAAATATCCTCGTGGATGAGCCGGTGCACGACCCCGGAAGACAGGCCTTTGAGAAGCTCATAAAAAAGAACAGAAATAGTCGATTGTAAAACAGAGTTTTACAATCGAGGACTCGCACTTATCGCATTCGCTGACGCTCATTTGGTCGGTGCGAGGCTTCGCTTTGCTCACTTCAAGGTGTTTTTGAGGCGGCAAAGCTGCCTCAAAAACGGATTGAAACTGTGATAATGAAACTTTTCAATCGCTTAAAGAACAGAAGATAAAGGAGTCAGAGATATGAATCAGGGAAAAAGCCCCACTTACTATCTTGTCGCGGCGATAGTCTGGACGGTCATTGCGCTTTTTGCGCTGTATGTCCTTCTGTTTGCCACCACGACCACCCTTTTTGCAAAGGGCTGCGGTCTTGTACTGATCGTCATGTGTGTTGCGGGTCAGTGGCTGCGCTACCGCAAAATGAGGTGAATATGGATCTTACCGATATCAACGAAATAAAGCTCCTGCTGGATCGGCACGGGTTTCACTTCTCCAAATCTCTGGGACAGAATTTCCTGACGGCTTCGTGGGTACCGGAAAGGATCGTCGAGAGTGCGGAACTTGATAAGGACACGGCGGTACTCGAGATCGGCCCGGGAATCGGCTGTCTTACAAGAGAGCTTTCCCTGCGAGCCGGGAAAGTCATAAGCATAGAGCTGGACAAGACGCTCAAAGATGTGCTGAAAGAGTCGCTTTCCGACTGTGATAATGTGGAGCTCGTCTTCGGCGATGCGCTGAAAACCGACCTTGAGAAGCTGGTGCGGGAAAAATTCGGCGGCCTTCGGGCGACGGTATGCGCAAATCTTCCATACAATGTGACAAGTCCGCTGCTTATGAAAATACTGGAAACAGAAATCTTTGACAGCGTAACGGTCATGATACAGAAGGAAGTCGCCGAGCGGATCTGCGCTTTACCCAATACACCCGATTACGGCGCGTTTACCGTCTTCTGCCAGTGGTATACGAAGCCTTCTCTGCTCTTTCAGGTACCGCCGTCCTGCTTTATTCCGCAGCCGAAGGTGACTTCCGCTGTGATTCGGATGAAGAAAAGGACGTGTCCGCCGGTAAAGGTCAACAATGAGGCTTTGATGTTCAGAATCGTCCGTGCCGCTTTTAACCAGAGAAGGAAAACGCTCGTCAATGCTGTCTCATCCGGGCTCGGATCGGATAAGGGGAAAATAGAGGAAGCGCTCGTAAAATGCGGTCTCGATACAAGAGTACGGGGAGAGGCGCTCAGCATTGCACAATTTGCACAAATTTCCGACGAAATCGAAAGAATTTTCTAAATTGAAAATATTGACAGAACATACGCCGATATGTTATTTTTATCTGTGGCAAAATAGAAATGTGTTAGTATTTTTAATCCGGTATGAAAGGATAATGTAGAATGAAGAAGAAGTATGTCTATCTGTTTTCCGAAGGCAATGCAAAAATGCGTGAGCTCCTGGGCGGCAAGGGTGCAAACCTGGCCGAAATGACCAATATCGGTCTGCCGGTCCCTCAGGGCTTTACCGTGACCACCGAAGCCTGCACCAGGTATTATGAGGACGGCCGTCAGATCAACGATGAGATCATGGCGCAGATCATGGAGTATGTCGAGCGGATCGAAATGATCAACGGCAAGAAGTTCGGCGATCTGAACAATCCTCTGCTTGTCTCCGTCCGTTCCGGCGCCCGTGCTTCCATGCCCGGTATGATGGATACTATTCTTAACCTCGGTCTTAACGACGATGTTGTTGCCGCTATGATCAAGGGCAACCCCGATCCCAAGTTCGAGCGTTTTGTATATGACTCTTATCGCCGCT
This sequence comes from Candidatus Limivicinus sp., assembly GCA_045616265.1. Classification (GTDB taxonomy): domain Bacteria; phylum Bacillota; class Clostridia; order Oscillospirales; family Oscillospiraceae; genus Limivicinus. Next base: position 3,844 of record JAZLGK010000134.1, read on the forward strand.
TCATCCAGATGTTCTCCGACGTCGTTATGGAAGTCGGCAAGAAATATTTCGAGCAGCTCATCGACAAGATGAAGGAAGAAAAGGGCGTTACCTATGACGTCGAGCTGACCGCTGCCGACCTCAAGGAGCTGGCAGAGCAGTTCAAGGCCGAGTACAAGGCACAGCTCGGTTCCGAATTCCCCTCCGATCCCGTTGTTCAGCTTAAAGAAGCTGTCAAGGCCGTTTTCCGCTCCTGGGACAACCCCAGAGCCAATGTATACCGTCGTGACAATGACATTCCCTATTCCTGGGGTACTGCCGTTTCCGTCATGCCCATGGTATTCGGCAATCTGAATGAAAACTCCGGTACCGGCGTTGCCTTCACCCGCGACCCCGCCACCGGCGAGAAGAAGCTGATGGGTGAGTTCCTCACCAACGCACAGGGCGAAGACGGTCTCGCCGGCGTGCGCACTCCCATGCCGATCAAGCAGATGGAAGAGAAATTCCCCGCCGCATATAAGCAGTTCGTCAAAGTCTGCGGTATTCTTGAAAACCACTACCGCGATATGCAGGACATGGAGTTCACTGTCGAGAACGGCAAGCTCTATATGCTCCAGTGCCGCAACGGCAAGCGCACCGCTCAGGCCGCTCTCAAGATCGCCTGCGATCTGGTCGATGAAGGCATGATCGATGAAAAGCAGGCCGTTCTGATGATCGACCCCAGAAACCTCGATACGCTTCTCCATCCCCAGTTTGACGCAAAGACCCTGAAGGCATCCACTCCCATGGGCAAGGGTCTCGGCGCATCCCCCGGTGCTGCCTGCGGCAAGATCGTCTTCACCGCTGAGGACGCGAAGGCGTGGCATGAAAGAAAAGAAAAGGTCGTTCTTGTCCGTCTCGAGACCAGCCCTGAGGATATTGAGGGCATGAAGGCCGCACAGGGTATTCTGACCGTTCGCGGCGGTATGACCAGCCACGCAGCCGTTGTTGCCCGCGGTATGGGCAAGTGCTGTGTCTCCGGCTGCGGCGAGATCAAGATGGATGAAGAGAACAAGCAGTTCGAGCTCGCCGGAAAGACCTTCCGTGAGGGCGACTATATCTCCATTGACGGCTCCACCGGTAATATCTATGACGGCGTTATCCCCACGGTCGACGCCACCATCGCCGGAGAGTTCGGCCGCATCATGGCATGGGCGGACAAGTACCGCCGTCTCGGTGTGCGCACCAATGCCGACACCCCCGCCGACGCACGCAAGGCCCGTGAGCTGGGCGCACGCGGTATCGGTCTTACCCGTACCGAACATATGTTCTTCAACAGCGACAGGATCGGTGCTTTCCGTGAAATGATCTGTGCCGACACCGTCGAGGAGCGCGTTGCAGCTTTGGCAAAGCTGGAACCCATGCAGCAGGCTGACTTTGAGGGCATCTACGAGGCTATGGACGGCTATCCCGTAACCATCCGCTTCCTCGATCCTCCTCTCCATGAGTTCGTTCCCACCGAAGAGGCAGACATCAGAGCTCTTGCGGAAGCACAGAACAAGTCTGTTGAGCAGATCAAGGACATCATTTCCTCTCTCCATGAGTTCAACCCCATGATGGGTCACCGCGGCTGCCGTCTGGCTGTCACCTATCCCGAGATCGCCGAGATGCAGACCCGTGCCGTTATCAAGGCCGCTCTCGCCGTCAATGCCCGCCACTCCGACTGGCACATCGTTCCCGAGATCATGATCCCGCTGGTCGGCGAGGTCAAGGAGCTCAAGTATGTCAAGGATGTTGTTGTCAAGGCGGCAGATGAGCTGATCGCAGCCTCCCGCACCCGCATGAAGTACAAGGTCGGCACCATGATCGAGATCCCCAGAGCCGCTCTCACTGCCGACGATATTGCCAAGGAAGCGGAGTTCTTCTCCTTCGGCACCAATGACCTGACCCAGATGACCTTCGGCTTCTCCCGTGACGACGCGGGCAAGTTCCTCAGCGCCTACTACGATAAGAAGGTCTACGAGAACGATCCCTTTGCACGTGTTGACCAGATCGGCGTCGGCAAGCTGATCGCCATGGCTGTCAAGCTCGGCCGCGAAGAGCGTCCCGACATTCACCTCGGCGTCTGCGGTGAGCACGGCGGCGACCCCTCCTCCGTGGAATTCTTCCACAAGGTCGGTCTCGACTATGTTTCCTGCAGCCCCTTCCGCGTTCCCATTGCCCGCCTTGCAGCAGCTCAGGCCGCTATCAAAGATATGCAGTAATGATCATATATCAAAAAAGAGACAGCTTCGGCTGTCTCTTTTTGCTGAGTGAACCTCTATCGAAATCCATAATTCGCCTTATCGAAAAAGCTTGCATAATTAAAAGGTACAATATATAATAAAGCTGAGGTGAAATTGAGTATGTCCATTTCGGAAAATATATACATATTCTGGTTCGCTGCAATGATAATTCTGCTGATCGTCGAAGGCGCCGTACCCGGTCTTGTTTCCATCTGGTTTGCGTTTGGCGCTCTTGCGGCCATGATCTCGGCTCTCTTTGACGCTCCGTTCTGGCTGCAGACGGTGTGGTTTCTTGTCGTGTCTCTTGCGTCGCTGTGTTTGACAAGACCGCTTGTGAAAAAATATGTCAATGCAAGGGCGCAGCCGACGAATGCCGACGCACTGATCGGGAAAGAATGCATTGTGACGGAGAGCATAGACAATATCGCCGGAGAAGGTGCGGTCAAAATTTCGGGACAGGTATGGACGGCACGTTCAGCGGTCGATTCTTTGAAAATCGAGCAGGGACAGATCGTAAAAGTAAAAGAAATACAGGGTGTAAAACTGATCGTGGAATAAAAAGGAGGAAAACTTATGACTTTAGCGGTTTTCGGCATCATCGTTGTTTTAGTTTTGATTCTTGTTATTGCAAATATTCGCGTTGTTCAACAGGCAAAAGCCTTTGTCGTCGAGAGACTCGGCGCATACAAGACGACATGGAATGTGGGTCTTCATGTAAAGGTCCCGTTTATTGAGAGAGTCGCCAAGATCGTCACTTTGAAGGAGCAGGTCGCGGATTTCCCGCCCCAGCCCGTTATTACCAAGGATAATGTCACCATGCAGATCGACACGGTCGTTTATTTCCAGATAACCGACCCCAAGCTCTATACCTATGGGATTGAGCAGCCCATGGTCGCTATTGAGAATCTCTCGGCAACCACGCTGAGAAACATCATCGGCGATCTTGAGCTTGACCAGTGTCTTACGAGCCGTGACATTATAAACTCCAAAATGCGCACCATTCTTGACGAGGCTACCGATCCCTGGGGCATCAAGGTAAACCGCGTTGAGCTCAAGAACATTCTGCCGCCCAAGGAGATCCAGAACGCAATGGAAAAGCAGATGAAGGCCGAGCGTGAGCGCCGCGAAGCGATCCTCCGTGCGGAAGGCGAAAAGAGAGCCGCGATACTTGAGGCGGAAGGCGAGAAGGAATCCGCCATTCTCAGAGCGGACGCAAAGAAGCAGCAGCAGATCCTTGAGGCCGAGGGCGAAGCGGAGGCCATTCTTAAGGTTCAGACCGCTACGGCGGAGGGTATACGTCTCATAAACGACGCTGCCCCGAGTGACGCGGTCATCCGTATCAAGGCTCTGGAGGCGTTCTCCGCCGCCGCAAACGGAAGCGCGACAAAGATAATCATTCCAAGCGAGATACAGGGTCTAGCAGGTCTTGCAGGCGGAATAATCGAAGCAGCAAAGGAAAAATAAAAGAACAGACTTGACCGGCGGCAAAAGCCGCCGGTTTTTCGGGAGAGAATTATTATTATGAGTCAAGCAACTGATTTTCTGAAAAAACACCGTATGTCCCCGGAGCTTGTCGATCCCGTGTTCTACGCAGAAAAGATGCGTGAGGATATGGAAAGCGGTCTTCGCGGAGAAAAGAGCTTTATGCCGATGATCCCTACTTATATCAGGGCCGACGGGCAGATCGTGAAGAATAGGCCCGTTATCGTTATCGATGCGGGAGGAACGAATTTCCGCTGCGGTCTGGCGGAGTTTACGGAGGAAGGCTGTATCCTGTCCGAGGTGGAAAAGCATAAAATGCCCGGGATCGATAAAAGTGTTACCTGGGAAGAGTTCATTTCCTTTTGCGCTGACATGATCCTTCCTCTTACCGATAAAACCGATATCATAGGCTTCTGCTTTTCCTATAATGCCGAAATAACCTCCGATGTTGACGGCAAGGTCATACGCATAGACAAGGAAGTCGTCATAAAGGGCTGTGAGGGCAAATTTGTCGGCAGATCCCTTTCCGAAGAGCTCGCTAAGCGCGGCATCCCCGGGAAACGCGTTTTTGTTCTCAACGATACGGTCGCGGCGCTCCTGGGCGCGTCCTATAAGCTGGATAAATCAGAATACAGCGGCTTCATCGGCCAGATCTGCGGAACCGGGGCCAACACCTGCTGTGTCCTGCCTTATAACAGGATCGGGAAGATCGAAAGAAACGACGATGTCTCTATCCTCGTAAATCTTGAATCCGGCCTGTACGCTGGGATCCCTCAGGGTGATTTTGACACGCTGCTGGATGACAACAGCGCCAATTCCGGTGAAAAGATCATGGAGAAGCTTGTTTCCGGTGCGTATCTCGGAGAGCTCGGAAGACTCTGTCTTTCAGCCGCAGCGGAAGAAGGATGTCTCTCTGAGAGCGCGGGACGCAGACTTCAGGCGATGGAGAGCGTTGATACCGTCTTACTGGACGCCTGGGCCTCGGAGCGCGAGCTTGATATGATATGCGAAACCGTGGAAGACAGAGAATTTGTTACGGAACTGAGCATTGCTCTCTTTGACCGCTCCGCAAGATGTATGTGTGCTAACCTCATAGGGATCATGCTCCTGATGGAAAGCAGACGGGACGCATCCAGACCGGTGTGTATTTGCGCTGAGGGCTCTCTTGTGGACAAGAGCAGATATTTCCGTCCTTTCCTGGAAAAATACCTGAAAGAATACGCCGGTGAAAAACTCGGGTTTACTTACGAACTGCATATCGGCTATGAAACGACTCTGCCCGGCTCCGCCGCTGCGGCGCTGCTCAACAGATGAGAAATACGGTAAAAAACACTGAGTGGGTTGTAACATTTTCCGTTCAGAAGCGTATTATGGAATAACAGCAGCATTCTATCGTTAAGCCGCGTAAAAGAACGGTCAGAAAGAAGGATTACAAGGTTGAAACAAGTTTCAACCTTGATTATAAAAGCCTCTTTTCTCGCCGCTTGCGCGGCAAGCGAAAAGCATGGCATATTATGACCATTCCTTTTCATGGTCATTTTGTGCCTTGAAGTACTCTGAAAGGAATGGTCATTACAATGAAAGAAAATACAGAATCAGACGAATGCAAAGAAGCCGAAATGCCGAAAAAAGCTTTTACCGCGCTTTCCGATGACGAGCTGGAGCAGGTGAGCGGCGGAAAGATTCAGTGTCAGGTAAGCCCGGTCGCCGGTCCTCCGCTTTGCTTTTGCGCTAAGAAAACCACGGGCTCCGCTTTTGCCCATGCACGGTGCACACCTTTGAGTGCCTGCCCGTATTATGAGGACTGCATGAATCCCGAAAAGAAAAAAAGAGCAGACCGTAAGCGGAAATGACCGGAAGGAAGAATATGCCGTGATAACGGGAAAGACAGCGGCCAGAAACAGAGAGGAGTGTCTCTTCGGCTCGGACGCATGAGCTTTGGGAGATAAAAAATGAAAGTATACGCACACAGAGGATACAGCGGAAAGTATCCCGAAAACACAATGCTTGCCTTCCGTAAAGCGGTGGAAGTCGGCTGTGACGGCGTGGAAATGGACGTGCAGCTCACCCGCGACGGCGAGGTCGTCGTCATCCATGACGAGCTTGTGGACAGAACAACCGACGGCAGAGGCTATGTGAAGGACTATACTCTTTCCGAGCTTAAAAAGCTGGATGCCTCCAAAGGAAGACCCGGCGAATGGGGCGCACAGGAGATACCCACCTTTGATGAATTCTGCGCATGGCTGTCAACGGTGGACATTTCGGCAAATGTGGAGCTGAAAACAAGTATCATCTGCTATCCGGAGATCGAGAAAAAATGTGTCGAGACCGTCCGCGGATACGGTATCGAAAAGAAGATATTTTTCTCCTCCTTTAACCATATTTCCTTGCTGAACATAAAGAAGCTTGCTCCTGAAATTCCTGTCGGCGCACTGGTGGAGCGCGAAGGTCTGATGTACGCAGGCTTCTACTGCGAGCAGAACGGTATACAGTTTTATCATCCCGATTTTTGCCTTCTCAGCAGGGAGTCGGTCGAGGAGTGCAAAGCGCACGGGATCGGCATAAACGTCTGGACCGTGAATGACCTGGATTCCTTTGAGAAGCTTGCGGAATGGGGCGTTGACGGCGTTATTACAAACTACCCCAAGGTTCTTTACGGCTGGCTCAACAGATGATCAAAGACTGATACTCATTTCTGAATAAAAATAGACATTTTATTCACCGTAAAATGACATCAGCCGGAGGAATGAGAAGTTTCCCGCCGGCTGATGCTTTTTTGTGAGCGGCATACAGCCTTTGCGAAAGCACAGGAGGCGGTTTGCGCGCGGTATGGCTTGACCGATCAAAGCTTTGATTCGAGGAGATAATCATGGAGAGAAAAAAACTGCAAAGGAAGAAAAAAGCTGTTTTCGCATCGGTGTTTGTGCTTGCTTTACTGCTCCTGCTGATGTCGATACTCAGCGGCTGCGGCAGAAAAGTTGACGGCGGTACGGTTTTAAAAGACCCCGCGAACACGGTCAGTCCCGGTGATTTGCCGGAGGCCGCGGCTGAAACGGAGAAAAAGCTGACAGACGAACAGGCGCTCTCAGCCGTCAGACAGTACTGTTTCAGCCGCAATCCGGATCTGGAGGACATCGTAAATGCCGGAGAATACCCGGTTTACTGGGAAATCTCCTCCTCTGATGAACAGCAGATCACGGTTCTCTTCCGGTCATATACAGGTGCGCAGATCCGCTATTATACTGACCGCCTGACGGGAGAGACATATGTTACGGAATTTGTCCCCGGAATAACCTCGGAGGAGCAGCGGACGGATGAAAGCTTTAATATAAGAGATTACAGATAGTGACATTTTGAAAATAAAAAGAAGAATATAATGTGAAAGTAAGTACAGATCTAGCACAGAGGGAAAAGGGCGCAAAAACCCGCCCCTGCAAAAGGCACTTTTTGCAAGGGTAATGTAGATTCAAGCAAATCTAAGCTACAGTAAGCCCCTGCTTTTCAAGGAACTT
>JAZLGK010000135.1:0-54117 GCA_045616265.1 Candidatus Limivicinus sp.
CACAAAGTATTCCTGCGAAAAAATGCCTTCATCATAAGTGAGCGTCCAAATCTTCGATTTGGCTTACGCGAACTTATGCAAAGCTGAACCCATTTTCTCTCGCCATCTGCTCTTGCCGCATTATGCGGTATTGCCTTAAAAAACAAAAAATAATTGATATTCACCAAAATTGGTGGTAAAATATAACTACACTTTGGATTACCGCCGTATGGAGGAGCAATATGGCTTACATTGAACGGGAACTGGAAAGAAAGTTTTTGGAAGCAGACCGCTTTTTTAAGGCAGTGCTTGTGATCGGAGCACGGCAGGTCGGAAAATCTACCATGCTTAAACACTTGGCAGAAAAGCAGCATCGGACGGTCGTTACAATGGATGATGATTTTGTCAGAGAATTGGCGCTGAATGATCCGCGTCTGTTTTTTCAGACCTATAAACCACCCATTTTGATCGATGAAATTCAAAAAGCGCCCAATCTTTTGGAACATATAAAAATCATGTGTGACGAAAGCGAGGAACGGGGCCGCTTCTGGCTGATCGGCTCCCAGCGTCGGAAGATTATGGAGCGGTCACAGGAAACTCTGGCAGGTCGCCTTGGAATTTTGCGGCTGTACGGTCTTTCTCAGCGGGAGAAAGCAGGCGTGCTCGACCCCGCTCCTTTGGACTTTTCTATGGACAGTCTGTTAAAAAGGAAAGAGAAACTGCCGGATAACGATATTACAGATGTATTTGCTCATATCTGGAAAGGCGGTTTTGTTGATGTCCAAAACACAACGGAAGAACTGTCACAAACCTATTATCAGTCTTATATTGATAACTATCTGATAGCGGATGCTGTCAATGATGAAGGAATCAAGGATGTTGCCGGTTTCAGACGCTTCATTCGCGCCTGTGCCGCTCTGGTGGGGAACCTTGTCAACTATCGGACTTTGGGCGAAGCCGCCGGAGTATCGGAAGTCACGGCAAAAAAATGGCTGGATATTTTGCAGGATATGGATGTCGTTTATTTGTTGGAGCCGTATTCCAATGATGAGCTGCAAAGGCTGGTGAAGACGCCGAAGCTATTTTTTTGCGATACCGGACTGTGTGCGTATCTGACACGGTGGCTGACGGCGGAATCGCTGCGCGATGGCGCATTGAGCGGGCACATTTATGAAAACTATGTTGTCATGGAACTTGTAAAAAACTATGCTTACGCCAGAAACGGTGCCCTTCTCAGCTTTTATCGGGATGATAAAGCCAACGAGATCGATATTTTCATTGAAGAAAACGGCTCGATCCATCCGCTGGAAATCAAAAAAAGTGCCAATCCCGAAAAAAAAGAGGTCAGGAAATTCTCCGTTATTGAAAAGACCTCGCTTGCAAAGAGAAGCGGCGGCATCATCTGTATGTTTCCGAGACCTTTCCCGATCGATGCAGACAACAGTCTGATCCCGAGCAATCTGATATGAGTAAAAATTAACCGAACCCGGCAGATCATTACCTGCCGGGTTCGAAAGGTTTAAAGAATAATGACGGTATGCTTAATCTTTTTTATATATCCATTGATCCAGAGCTGCACCGCTGCTTTCGTTTGGCCTTTGGACAATGCCGAATCTTTCATAAAAGCTTTCTCTTCCCTTGGCAGCCATTAAAAACAGTTTTACCGCATAATCGTCTTCCATCTGCGATTTGAGATAGGTGATCGTCTGATTTATCATGGCGGTCGCTATTCTTTGTCCGCGATACTCCTCATCGACGAATACATCGCTGATATAGGCGCAGTAATCACCGTTCCAAAGAAGCCTCGTCATACCGATGACCTTATCCTCATCCCATGCGCAAACGGAATAGAAACAATTATTTACTGCGTTCTCCGCCTGCTTTTCGGAAATGGTTTTCCAGCCTGCCGTTTTACGCATACGCTGATAATCGGCAGCCGGTATTCTGCTGCTATACTTTATCATTAGAATCTTTCCTTTCTATCAGTGGAGTAAAAAGAAAAGCTAAAAAATGTTGGGCATTGCACTCAACATTTTTTATGTTCAGGAATTATTCTTTGCTCTTTATATACTCATCAATGCTCTTTGCGCCCGCTTTGCCTGCGCCCATAGCGAGGATGACGGTCGCGGAACCTGTCACGGCGTCGCCGCCGGCGAAAACGCCGTCTTTCGCGGTCTTGCCGCCCTCATCTGCCTCGATACCGCCTTTCTTAGTGAAGGTAAGACCTTCGGTAGTATTGCGGATCAGGGGGTTGGGGCTGGTGCCGATGGCGATCACAACGGTATCAACATCCAGGATCCAGTTGGAACCTTCCACGGCTACGGGCTTTCTTCTGCCCTTTTCGTCCGGCTCGCCGAGCTCCTGCTTCTGAAGCTCTATGCCGGTGACGTGTCCGTCCTCCCCGGCGTGGATGGCCACGGGATTATTGAGAAGGCGGAACTCAATGCCTTCGGCTTCGGCGTGCTCGACCTCTTCCTTACGGGCGGGAAGCTCCTCCCTGCCGCGGCGGTAGCAGATGTAAACGTGCTCTGCGCCCAGTCTCTTGGAAACGCGGGCGGCATCCATGGCGACATTGCCCGCGCCGACAACGGCGACATTGTGGAAGTGCTTGATGGGGGTATCGTAATCATCGCGGTAGGCCTTCATGAGGTTTACACGGGTGAGCAGCTCATTGGCGGAATAAACGCCCAGCAGATTCTCGCCGGGGATATGCAGGAACTGCGGCAGACCGGCGCCCGAGCCGATAAACACCGCCTCAAAGCCGTCTTCAAACAGCTCATCAACAGTCTCGGACTTGCCGATGATGGCGTTGTTGACGATCTTAACGCCCATGGCCTTGAGGTTTTCGATCTCGGCAGCCACGATCTCCTTAGGCAGACGGAACTGCGGAATACCGTAGACCAGCACACCGCCGGATTTGTGGAAAGCCTCAAAGATCGTCACATCATAGCCCAGCTTCACAAGATCGCCCGCGCAGGTCAGACCCGCAGGACCGGAACCGACGACAGCGACCTTATGGCCGTTAGACTCGGGGACTTTTACAGCGTCCTTTTCGGCTTTGTTCATGTGGTAGTCAGCGACAAATCTTTCCAGCCTGCCGATGCCGACGCTCTCGCCTTTCACACCGCGCACACATTTAGACTCGCACTGCTTTTCCTGAGGGCAGACGCGGCCGCAAACGGCGGGCAGGGAGTTGGTAGAAGTGATGATCTCATAAGCGGCGTCAAAATCGCCCTCAGCGACCTTGGCGATGAATTCGGGTATACGCACGGAAACAGGGCAGCCGGTGCGGCACTGGGGATTTTTGCAGTTGAGGCAGCGCTTTGCCTCATCCATTGCCATCTCGGGAGTATAGCCCAGAGCAACCTCGTCAAAATTGCCGGCACGGACGATGGGATCCTGCTCGGGCATGGGATTCTTCACAAGACTCATATTAGCCATTTCTTTTACCTCCGGTCATTCTGCAGATATGCTGTGCCTGCTCGTCCTGCTCGTCCTTATAGAAAGCGGCACGCTTGAGAAGACTGTCAAAATCGACCTGATGCGCGTCAAAGTCCGGTCCGTCAACACAGGCGAACTTGGTTTCTCCGCCGACGATCACACGGCAGCCACCGCACATACCGGTTCCGTCGACCATGATGGGGTCGAGGGAGATAATAGTAGAGATGCCGTAGGGGCGCGTAACATCAGCGAGGAACTTCATCATAATGTCGGGACCGATGGCGATCACGCGGTCAAACTGAGGCTTGCCCTCGGCAATATTTGCTTCGATCTCGTTTTTGAGGAACACAGTTGTAAATCCCTTTTCACCGTAGCTGCCGTCGTCGGTACACATGATGAGCTTGTCGCAGGCGGCTTTGAGCTCTTCCTTGAGAATAACGATGTCTGCGGAACGGAAGCCCCCGATGAAGGTGACCTCAATGCCGCGCTCGTGCATCTCCTTGGCGATGGGGTAGGCAATGGCGCAGCCGACGCCGCCGCCGACAACACAGACTTTTTTCAGCCCTTCCATTTCCGTAGCGCGACCGAGCGGACCGACGATATCGGTAATAAAATCGCCCTGCTCGACAGTGTGGAGCATTTTTGTAGTGCGTCCCGCAGCCTGTACCATGACGGTAACGGTGCCCTTTTCGCGGTCGTAACCGGCAACAGATACGGGAACGCGCTCGCCCTGTTCGTCAAGGCGGAAAATGACGAACTGACCGGCCTGAGCGTGACGGGCGATCAAAGGCGCCTCGATCTCAAAAAGGCAGATGGTCTTAGCGTCGTTCAAAAAGCGCTTGGTAACTACTTTGTACATCCGAAACCTCCCAAAATGTGTTATTCGCTGTAAAAATACAGGTGCTTATTTTTTCCTAAATATTTATTGTAGTAGAAATAATATTCATTGTCAAACATTTAATCGAGTATTTCACATTTTCCTGTTTTAAAAGGTGGAATACATTCGCGGGGGATTACTGCGGCTTTTTGAAAAGCTTTCCGGGAAGCGAGAAGATGAAGCGCAGGAGCTTTGCGGCGGCAAAGCTTAAAAGCGTCAGCCACAGGAATATCAATAATGCAAACCTGGGTGCAAACACAAGCTTCTGGCACCAGTGATAGCAGAACAGCGTGTGCGTGAGCCACATAAAGGTGGACTCTTCACCCAAAGCGGCAAAAATCCTGCCGAAAAGTCTGCCCGACCGTGTGTACAGAAGGATGACTGCGCAGACAGAGAACAAAGCGGCATTGATAAAATCATATGCCATCCAGTTGTAAGGATGGATATACAGAAGCCCCGCCAGCACGGCAAGGGATGCGGTGATCCATTTTCCTTTCCCGAGCATACTGCTTTTTACCCGATCCAGAATGCCGTACTTCGCCATGAGACAGCCCATCGCAAAGGCGGGAAAAAGGGACAGCGCAGCAAAAATAAAATCCCACAGAGTCGATTCGCCCAAAGGCGCAAGCAGAGGGAGATTCATAATTTCCGGCAGTACATAATAGAGAACGGCGGAAAACACCACAAGCCACAGCACATCCGCCGGGAAAAATGCGTTCTTTCTGTCAACAATGCGCAGGATGACCGGCAGAGAGAAAATAAGGAACGCAAAGGGGGTTATGAACCACCACTCACTGCAGTAACTGAACCGCAGTCCCAAAAAACAGTATATAAGATCAGAAACAAAATTCTGCGGTTTCGCTGTTCCCAAAAGAAGGCTGATGGGGACGGCAAACACAAAGACCTTCCAGAAATTACTGAAAAGCCTGACTACATGCTTCGATATGAGCTTGGACAAACTGCCGCATTTTTTGGAGGAGAGATAGAGACCGTAGCCGCTGAGCAGCGCAAACATGGCAACGCAGATCTTTCCGAATTGCCCGAGACCGGCGGCAAATGTCATGCCGCCGAGAAAGGGGAGCGAAATGAAACTGACGCCGGAAAGCCTATCCGGGAAAGTAAACAAATGGTGGCACAGCATAAGACATATTGTAATGCCCTTGAGCTCTTTTGTGTCTTCCTTTGTAAAATTCATTGAATCGACCTGCCCAACGGTTTTTTACTGAAAAGTTTATCCATAACAGTCCAGAAAAGTTTAATGAGTTTTGCGGCGCAGAAAGAGACTGCCAACAGCAGCAGAAAGATCAGGAAGGAGTATCGGGGCGCATAGATGAGCTTCTGACAGCAGGTACAGAAAAATGTATGTATCAGCCAGATATATGCCGCTTCCTCTCCCAGCTTTTCAAAGAACTGTTCAGGCAGCTTCAAAATACGAAACGGCAGAAAAACGGCTGCGCAGATGATCCATACGGCTCCGTATACGAAATCATAGCCATTACTGCAAAGACTCAGGCAGAAAACAGCCGCCATGCCGACAAGCGCGGGAATACACCACATGACTTTTCCTGCGAATCGGCATTTTACCGCATCAAGAATACCGTATTCTGCAAAAAGACATCCAAGGAAAAACGCCGGAAAGATACCAAGCGTTCTGTTTATATGATCCCAAAAGACAGAGGTACGCAGATTTCCGAGGACAGGAAGCGCTATGATCTGCGGAACAATATAATTATAAACCGTGCTGTAGGCGAAAAGCAGGAGGAGATCGGTGAAAATATCAGCTCTTTCCCTTTCAAGAAAGCGTTTGACCGACGGGAAAAGAATAAGAAGCATGGCCAGCGGTACAAGAAACCGCCATTCTGTGTTGAAGCTGAAATTGAGTCCGAGAAAATTATAAATGATATCTTTGAGCAAAAGGCTGCGTTTATAACGGTAAATATAGGCAAATACCGGCAGCAGAAGGAAGAAAACTTTCCAAAAGACCTTATATGATCTCCATATTCCGTTCAGCGCTGTTTTCTTAACATCGTCGCTGCGGAGAGACAGAAGACAGAGCTCGTAGCCGCATAAAAACAGGAAAACGGATATATATATTCTCCCGAACTGTCCGATATATGCTGCAAGAGCCGTTCCGCCGAAAGAAGCTAAAGACCGGAAGGGCGCACCTCCTTCCATGCCAAAGAGACTGCAATACAGCATAAGGCACACCGCTGTTCCCTTGACCGCCTTTGTATCCTCTTTCGTAAAACCCACTTTGAACTCTCCGTTCTGTCAAACATAATAAGGCGGCTGCAATGCCCGCCGGTAAGTTTATTCTTCCCATGTCCGTTTGCTGATGATATAGCGGGGACGCTGTTTTGTTTCCATATAGACCTTGCCGACATACTCCGCGATAATGCCGAGAGATATGAGCTGTACGCCGCTGACAAAGCAGATAATGCAGGTCATGCTGGCCCATCCGGAAACGGCTTTGCCGCAGAGTGCGGTGATCAGCGCCCAGATACAGCCCACAAAGCTTATGAACGCGACAATAATACCGAAGGTCATGATAAGCTGCAGAGGCTTTACGGAAAGGCTCGTGATTCCGTCCATTGCAAGACCGATCATTTTCTTGAGCGGATAGTGGCTCTCTCCGGCGAGACGCTCCGCACGGGAATAAGAAACACTGGTGCTCTTGAAACCCACAAGAGGAACCATGCCGCGCAAAAACAGATTGACTTCTTTGAAATTGGCAAACTCTTTGAGGACTTTTGCGCTCATGAGACGGTAGTCGGCATGATTATATACCACATCCGCGCCCATCATGGCGAGGAACTTGTAGAAGCTCTGCGCGGTGAAGCGCTTAAAGAATGTGTCGGTCTCACGGCTGGAGCGCACACCGTAGACAACTTCACAGCCGTCAAGATATGCATCCACCATTTCGTCCATGGCGTTGATATCGTCCTGTCCGTCACAATCGATGGAGATGGTGATGTCGCATACGTCCTTTGCCTCCATGAGACCGGCAAGAACGGCGTTCTGATGTCCGCGGTTACGGGACTGGCTGATGCCGATAAAGTGCTCGTTTTCTTTGGAGAGCTGTTCGATGATCTCCCATGTCCTGTCACGGCTGCCGTCATTGACGAACATGAGGCGGCTGTCATTACTGATCTTACCCTTTGCGGCGAGAGTCATGATCTTTTCAAGAAACATGGGCGCAGTGACGGGAAGAACCGCTTCCTCATTATAACAGGGAATGATTATATAAAGCTTAGGTGCCATATCTGCCTCCCGATAAAGAAGAAAATACCTTTTTTGAAATCTTATTATAGCTTTTTTTACACAAGGTGTCAAATGAAGAAAACGTAAAATAATAAAAATGCAGACCCGTAAAAAGGTCTGCATTTTTATTTTCATCAAAAGATCCTGATTACTTGATGCCGTACTTCTTGTTGAACTTATCCACGCGGCCGCTGGTATCGACCAGCTTCTGCTTGCCGGTGTAGAAGGGGTGGCACTTGGAGCAGATTTCAACGGAGATGTTGGGCTTGGTGGAGCCGGTCTCGATGACGGCGCCGCAAGCGCACTTAATGGTGGTCTGCTGATACTTAGGATGGATTCCTTCCTTCATTGGTACAAGTCTCCTCAATCAAATGCTGCCTTGATTGTGCAAAAGCATAGTTACAAGACGCAAAGAGAAGTGTACCATAGGAGTGCCGAAAATGCAAGTATTTTTTGCGAAATTACCAACCCATGAGGTCGGTGATGCTGTCGGCGACCTCACCCATGGTTTTGAGAGTTTTACCGACGACACTCTTGACACTGCGCTTTTTGGGCATGATCATACCGACAGCCGCGCCGCCTACAACAAGTCCCATACCCATACCTACGAAAAAGTTTCTTTTTTCCATTTTTTGTTCTCCTGTATCAAAGATTTTTGCATGGTTATTATATGCGGATTTGTGCTTATTTTCCGTTGCTCATATATGTAAAATGTGGTATAATAACATAATACAAAAAATCACAGCGGAGGAAGAAAATGAATATTAAAATACTTGCCGTAGGTGATGTCTGCGGAGAACCGGGACTTACCTGCCTCGAAAAGAATCTGAGAAGCTATAAGAAAGAAAACGGGATCGCCTTCGCTGTGGTAAACGGAGAAAACGCGAATGTTGTCGGCATTACTCCTAAACAGGCTGACGCCATTTTCCGCGCCGGAGCCGATGTTATCACCCTCGGTAACCACACATGGACGCGTACCGAGCTTCAGCCCTATCTTGAGGAACGCCGAAAGATCCTGCGCCCGGCAAATTTCGGCCCCCAATGCCCGGGCCGCGGGATCAATGTCTACTCCACGCCGTTCGGAGATATATGTGTTTTAAATCTCCTTGGCCGTTTCACGCTGGACAGCAATACCGACAACCCCTTTGTCATTGCCGACGGCTATATGCAGGAGATCAAGGAAAAGATCATTCTGGTGGATTTCCACGCCGAGGGTACAAGTGAGAAAAAAGCGATGGGTTTTCTGCTGGCGGGTAAGGCAAGCGCTGTCTGGGGTACGCACACCCATGTGCAGACCTCGGACGCCGCTGTGCTGGAAGGCGGGACAGGCTATATCACGGACATCGGCATGACGGGGGCGGTGAACTCTGTTTTAGGCATAGACCCGGAGCAGAGCATCGGGAAATTCATGGGTGATCCTCCCAGACGCTACGAAGCTGCCAAGGGACCGACGGTGCTGGAGGGTTGTGTATTTGAAATCGACAGTGAAACGGGACGCTGCATAAGTGCGGAGGCGATAAGACTCAGATGAGAAGGCTCAGAATACTGCATACAGCAGACCTGCACCTTGATTCTCCTTTCGAATATATGAATGCCGCAAAAGCCGGAATACGCCGCCGGGAACAGCGAGAACTGCTTGATAGGCTTTCTGACCTCGCACGGGTCAATGATGTTGATATCGTGCTCATGAGCGGCGATCTGCTGGAAGGCTCTCTGATCTACGCCGAAACGGAGGAACAGATGATACGTTCTCTCCGCTCAATGTCGGCACCGGTGTTCATCACGCCCGGAAACCATGATTACTATTCCGATGACTGCCGTTACCGTCGGATGCGTCTTCCCGCAAACGTCCATGTTTTTACGGAAAACAGGATCGAATGTGTCGAGCTGGAGGAACAGGGCGTATGTGTATACGGCGCGGCGTTTACAGATCGCGCCTGCCCCCCTCTGCTGACCGATTTCCATGCGGAGCGGAAAAGGGGAATGTATAATGTCCTGTGCATCCACGGTGAAGTGAATGCGC
The DNA here is from genome assembly GCA_045616265.1 of Candidatus Limivicinus sp. GTDB lineage: Bacteria > Bacillota > Clostridia > Oscillospirales > Oscillospiraceae > Limivicinus. The sequence goes on from JAZLGK010000135.1 coordinate 9,582, forward strand.
CGCAGTCAAAATATAACCCCATAACGGAAAATGAACTCGCTTCCTCGGGGATTGATTACGCGGCTCTCGGTCATATCCACAGTGCGAGCGGGCTGAAACAGGCGGGAAACACCCGATATTCCTGGCCGGGCTGCCCGGAGGGAAGGGGCTTTGACGAGACAGGGGAGAAGTACGTCAATATCGTTGAGCTTAATGATGACGGCTGTACCATGGAACAGGTGAGCATTGCCAAACGCTGCTACCGGGTGCTGAATGTGGACGTTTCGTCCAGAGAACCGCTGATCGCGGTGCATACAAGCCTGCCGGATGATACCGCAGATGATATTTACCGGATCGTTCTTACCGGCGAGTGTGATATTGCGCCTGATGTCGCTTCCCTCTATAATAATCTTTCGGAGCTCTTTTTTGAGCTTCAGATACGCGATCTGACAAAACTGCGGCGGGATATCTGGGAAAAAGCCGGTGAGGATACGCTTCGGGGCATATTCCTGAAAAACCTCCGGGAAAAATACGAGAGTACCGAAGACGAGGCGCAGAAGGCGCTGATCGAGCAGGCTGTCCGCTGGGGTCTGGCGGCTCTTGATCACGGCGAGGAGGTGACGGTCCATGAAGATCAATAAAGTTACTGCCTCTTTCGGAAAACTAGAAAACGAGTCCCTGACCTTTCATAACGGACTGAATGTGATCTATGCTCCAAACGAGAGCGGGAAATCCACCTGGTGCGCCTTTATCCGCGCTATGCTATACGGGGTGGATACCTCCCAGCGTTCCCGCACCGGCGCTCTTCCGGATAAAGTGAAATATGCTCCCTGGTCGGGAGCTCCCATGGAGGGTTCGATGGAGCTCACCGCGGAGGGCTGTGATATTACATTGACCCGTACCACAAAGAGCAAGAGCGCGCCCATGCATGACTTTTCCGCGACCTACACCGGCACAGCTATTCCGGTAGACGATATCAACGCGCAGAACGTGGGCGAAATGCTCACCGGGGTAACAAAGGATGTTTTCCGCCGCAGTGCGTTTGTGGAGCAGGGCACCGTGGCGGTCACCGGTACTCCCGAGCTTGAAAAACGAATAGCCTCCATTGTCTCCACGGGGGAGGAGCAGACCTCCTATTCCGAGGCGGATGACAGGCTCCGCGCATGGCAGAGAAAGCGCCGCTATAATCGGCATGGGCTTCTGCCGGAGCTGGAAGGAAAGATAGATGAGACAAACCGCGCTCTCGGCGAGATCTCCGAGACCTATGAGGAGATCGGACGGACGGAACAGGCGCTCGATGAGGCGAAGGAGCGTTGTGCCGAGCTGGAGCAGGAGGTCAATGAAAGCCGAAGGAAACAGCGCCGCGAAGCGCTCAATAAGCTCAATTCCGGCAGAGCGGAGCTTCGGCAGTGCAGCGAAAAGCACGACGAAGCACTCGCGGAACTGTCCAATGCCAAGGATGAACTAAGAAAGAATATCTTCGGCTATGATTCCCCCGAGCGGGTTGAAGAGGATGTAAAAGACGATCTCGAAGAACTTGAAAAGCTGAAAGTGCTGGCTCTGAAAAAAGCATCGCCCCTGCTTGCCATCCTGTTTTTCCTGCTTGCGGCGGCGGGTGCGGCACTTTACACGGTATATTCCAATGCTGTATACGTGATAGCGGCGGCGGGTTTCTGTGCGGCGGCAGTGTTTTTCATCATACGCTGGGCGACACTGCGGCGAAGTGCGCTGGACGCCGATTTGCGGCGGCAGAAAATATTGCAGACGTACAGTGTCGGCTCCGTGAAGGAGCTGCGGGCGTTGATGGATGAACACGCCGTTTTGTGGGACACGGTGCAGGATGCTCTGCATTATGAGTATGATACCCGATGTTCCTATGAAGACGCGTTGGAGGCACAGCAGACGCTGGAAGCATCGGCACTGGACGATCTGGATTTTTCCGCCGGAAGCAGTGAGGCCGCGAGACTGAGCCACGAGCTTGCCCAAAGCCGCAGCAGGGCGGAGCAGATCGCAGCAGAGCTTGCGCATTTGAAAGGCCGTTTTGCCTCTTACGGCGACCCGCTTGTTCTGGCATCTCAACTTAAACGCTATGAGCAGGAATACTCGGATATTTCGGATGAGTTTGATGCCATGACCATGGCGCTGGACGCTCTTAAGGCTGCCGATACGGATATTCAAAGCCGCTTTTCCCCGAAACTCGGTCAGCTTGCGGCGCAGTATATGTCCCTTATGACCGACGGCAGATACGAGGATGTGCTGATAAACCGCGATTTTACCGCGAAGATACGGGCAAGCGGTGATTCTGTTGCACGAGAGAGCGAATACCTTAGCGCCGGAACGCTCGATCTGATGTATCTTGCCGTGCGGCTGGCGGTATGCGAGCTTGCCCTTCCCGAGGGAGAAAGCTGTCCGCTGATCATTGATGACGCTCTTGTAAATCTGGATGAACAGCGCACAGCGCAGGCCATAGAGCTTCTCAAGGAGATCGCAAAGCGCCGACAGGTCATACTGTTCGCGTGCAGAAAGTAAAAAATAAATATAAGCGGCTGTTCTCCAACTCGATGCACGCGTTTTCAGAACAGCCGCTTATATTTATGTGAAGATCAAAAATTAAAATACAGGAATTCCGTTACGCCGGAGAAATTCAGGATGGATAACACCAGGCAAAAGAAGATAACCGTTGAAGTTCCGAAGGAAGGCCTGAAATCTTTTCTGCTGCAGTTTTTGACATTAAGGACAATAATGAAACAAACAGCAAGATAAAACCACACATGAAAGTTTGTAATACTGTAAAAAAACGCACCAATGACAGGAATTTTCACGATAAGGAACAGGAGAGACGTAGAAAAACCATCGGTGATGACGGAAGCAATACTGCCGCCCTTCATGGAAAACATGCTTTTCAGGAACCACAGGGCATGACCGATACTTTCGGACCGGAAAATGACCCATAAGGCATTGACAAGAATAAAATTAACTGTCCAGCGGGTAACGGTATGCAGCTTTTCCCAGGAAGTTTTGAAGATTCTGTTCAGACAATTGAGAATTCCGTGCAGCAGTCCCCAGAGGATGAAAGTCCAGTTGGCTCCGTGCCATATTCCGCTTACCAAAAAGACGATCATTATATTAAGGTATGTACGCACCTTGCCTTTTCTGCTGCCGCCCAGCGGAAAATATATATAATTGCGCAGAAATCTTGTGAGCGTCATGTGCCATCTCTCCCAGAATTCAAGGATCGATGTGGAAAGATAAGGCGAATCGAAATTCTGCGGAAGGTCTATATTGAACATTTTTCCCAGACCGATCGCCATGTCGCTGTAGCCGCTGAAATCGAAGTAAAGCTGAAATGTATAGCATATGGAGACAAGCCATGCTTCGGCGGAAGTAATGGCGGAAATATCGGAGTACCCTTCTGTGACGACCGCGCTGAGTGCATCCGCCAGCAGCACCTTTTTAGCGAGACCTATGGCGAAAAAGTACAGCCCCTTATAAACATTGTCAGCATTAAAGCTTTTTTTGCCGGTGTCTCTGATCTGCGGCAGCATTTCATTGTGAAGGACGATAGGACCGGCAATAAGCTGTGGAAAGAAAGAAACAAACAGTGCATATTCAATAAATCCGTAATCCTTTGTCTCCCCGCGGTAGGAATCCACAACATAGGAGATCTGCTGGAATGTAAAAAAGCTTATACCCAGCGGAAGAACAAGATTCTTCAGAGTGAAACTGCAATGAAAGACAGAGTTTACATTTTCAATAAAGAAATCATAATACTTGAAATAAAATATACTGCCTATGTTCAGTATAAGTCCGACCGTCAGCAGAATTTTTCGCAGCGCATTGGAAATGCCGTCGGCCTGAATATATTTTGACAGAGCATAATTGATTACGATACTCAGGCAGATGATCGGCAGATAGGAGTAGTTGAAATACCCGTAAAACCAAAGAGACATCGCGGCAAGAAAAGCATTGGCCGCCTGATATTTCCCGAACCTGTTCAGCAGGAAGTACCCTATAAGAGCTAAGGGCAGAAAAACAAATATGAAAATGTAAGAGTTAAAAAGCATATTCGGTTTCCCCTCATTCGTGCAGCTCGGCATAGTCATACCCGGAATAGAACTTTTCGATCTTATCGAAATAATCAAGATAGTTTTCCGGAGTAAGACGCGAAATATCCTCGCTCATGTACTTCAACAGCTTGGAATTGACTGTGTAATGATAATGATACGGATCTTTGTAATTATTGAGATCACATATGATATCATAATGGTCGTCAAAACCAAACAGCCTGATGTTGGGACATTTCAGCATTTCCTCTGCAGCCGTCTTCATGGTCTCAATATTCCGGCGAAGCGTCTTATTGCTGTTTTCTATATCCCAATTACAAATGCTGTAGGGAGGGAAAAAGCAGATAAATGTAGTCTCCGGGTGCTCGCGGGCAATATCCACCACATTGCAGAGAACGTTTTCGGAAACTTTTTTCCTGTCCTCCGGAGTAAAAATGACCTCTTCCGTATGAGGTTCGGCTTCGGGATATCCTTTCAGTACATTTTCTTTTCCGGTAGGATAATCCCAGCTGCAATACGCGTCAAAATCGAGAGGCGTTTCATTTGCGGAAAGTCTGTTTTGCAAAAGAATGAGCGTACATTTGGTAAAAATCTCAAGATTCAGAAGGTATTTTATATCGTCATACCATTTGTCATTATAGACATAATCAAATTGGGACAGATCATGCATGTATTCATCTTTTCCCATAAGAAGGGCGTAGGTATCTATACTCCTTATGACATACTGCGGATTTTTCCCGCGGCTGTATGCACGTTTCAGCTGATCGGTCGTTTCGGAAAATGAGGAGCCGGATAAAGGAACCTTAATAAAACTTCCGCCAAAGTATTGTTCAACTTCCGAGGTTTTAAAATTTTCCGTCATGGAAGAGCCTGTAATGATACCGTCGTAATCATAATAGCGGATTATTCCGTCGTTCATATAAAACGGATTATCGACCGTACTGTAATCATATCCTTTTAACGGTTTGTGAAAGTGACATATCGGGTCGAGATATATACAAACGCAGGAAAACACGCCAAAAAACAATACAACTGTCAGCAATAATGCAATCAGTCGCTTTGATGTGGAACGTGTGGTTTTCATTCAAAGAATACTCCTTACAGCGCATATATTGAATCGTCGTTTTCTATCCAGTCGGATACCATGACCGTTCGGTATTCGGTAGGAGTGGAGCGGATGACGACCTTATCGATCCCCGCGTTGATGATCTGCCGCTTGCACATGGAGCAGGACATGGCGTCGTTGAGAAGTTCATTTGTCCTTGCGTCACGACCTACAAGATAGAGCGTGGCGCCGATCATATCCCGACGGGAAGCGGAGATGATCGCGTTTGCTTCGGCATGAACGCTGCGGCACAGCTCATATCTCTCCCCGGAGGGAATTTTCAGCGTCTCACGGGTGCATACACCTAAATCGGAGCAGTTGCGCCGTCCCCGGGGAGCACCATTGTAGCCGGTGGAGATTATTTCATCGCTTCGGACGATGATCGCACCGTATTTACGCCGGAGACAGGTGGAACGTTCCAGGACGGAATCTGCTATGTCAAGATAATAATTCTGCTTGTTTGTACGGCTGTCCATGAGGCTACCTCCGTCTTTTATACGTTTTTTGATATTATATATTATTTTAAATTATCTGTAAACGGGTATTTTTATGTGTACAATTCTAATGCCTGTGTGTTATAATAAATCTATGAACAGAAGAAATTATCAAAAAGAACTTGACAGGATCATTGAAAAGTGCGGTGATCGTATGCCGCGTGTCCTGCTGCATAGCTGCTGCGGTCCCTGTTCCGGCTCTGTGCTGGAATATCTGACGCAGTACTTTGACGTTACCTTACTGTGGTATAACCCGAATCTTTATCCCGAAGCGGAGTTTGAACGCCGTTTCAAAGCTCAGGTGGAAATCATAGAAAAAATGGGGCTCGCCGACAAAGTGAGTATCATGGCGGAGAGCCACAAAAGCGAGGACTTTACCGCAAAGATAAAGGGCTTTGAAAACGAGCCGGAGGGCGGAAAAAGATGCGAGCAATGCTTTCGTCTGCGCCTCACGGAGGCGGCAAGGATCGCGAAGCAGTACGGGTATGATTATTTCTGCTCTACTCTCACCGTTTCCCGACACAAGAACGCCGAACTCATCAATACGCTCGGAGAGGAGATCGGACGCGCCATGGGTGTATGCTGGCTTCCGTCGGACTTCAAAAAGCGCGGCGGCGAGGACAGGAGCGTGGAGCTTTCCGAGAAGCACGGCATTTACCGCCAGCTTTATTGCGGCTGTGAATTTTCATTGCACCGAAGAGAACAGGGAAAGAATCAATAGAACAGAACAAGGAGATAAAAATGAAAGTCAGAAAAGCAATCATTCCCGCCGCCGGTCTCGGCACAAGGCTTCTGCCAAACACAAAGAGCATACCCAAGGAAATGCTTCCGCTGGTGGATAAGCCGGTAATTCAGTATATCGTGGAAGAGGCCGTCGCCGCCGGCGTGGAGGAGATCCTTATCATCACCAATCGCGGCAAGAACCCCATAGAGGATTACTTTGACTATGCGCCGGATCTGGAAGAGCGTTTGATAAAGGACGGCAAAGCCGGGGATGCGGAGATCGTGCGCAGTGTCGCCGATATGGCGGACATATTCTTCCTGCGTCAGAAGGAGACGAAAGGTCTGGGTCACGCGGTATGGAGAGCGAAGACTTTTGTGGGCAATGAGCCCTTTGCCATTCTTCTGGGCGACGATATTATGCTCAGTGAAAAACCTGTTCTCAAACAGCTCGTAGAGGCGGCTGAGACCAACAACTGCAGCGCCATAGCCATTCGGGAACAGCCGGATTCCGAGATCGGCAAATATTCCTCTGTCAAGTTGGAGGAAAAGCTGAGCGAGAGGGTTTATCGGATCAGCGATATGAACGAAAAGCCGACCAAATACGAGAAGCTTTCCAATTATGCCATTATGGGCCGCTATGTTCTTACACCGGAGATATTCGATATTTTAGAGCATACGGCTCCCGGCAGAAACAATGAGATTCAGCTTACCGACGGTATGCGCGAGCTTGTGCATCATTATCCGATGTGCGCTGTGGACTTCGAGGGAAAACGGTATGATACCGGAAATCTCAGGGGCTATCTGGAGTCCACCATCGACTTTGCGCTTAAAAACGAAGAGGCGGGCGAGTGGCTGCGGCAGTTCATAATTGAAAAAGCCGAAATGCTGAAATAATGCATTTTCGACATTTTTTCCCGATTGACAGAGAGAGTAAAGCAAGCTATAATCTATTTGCAAATGAATAAAGGGGTGCTGGGTCTTCCCGGCTGAGACGGCGCGAATCGAAGCGCCGGTACCCTCATACCTGATCCGGATAATGCCGGCGTAGGAAGAGATAATACGTCAACGAAAGCACAGGATCGGATCATTCGGCCTGTGCTTTATATTTTTAGGAGGACACTATGAAAAACAGTATAAGGCTTCGCGCTCTGTGCGAGGGCGCGGTTATGGTGGCTCTGGCGCAGGCGCTGAGTTATCTGAAGCTCTTTGAGCTGCCGCAGGGCGGCTCGGTGTGCCTCGGTATGCTGCCGATTTTTGTGCTCTGTGCCCGCTGGGGCTTCGGGGTCGGTATGTTGGGCAGCGTATGCTGGTCTGTGCTTCAGCTTCTGCTGAACGGGGCGTATGCCTGGGGCTGGCAGTCCATGATCGGCGACTATATTGCCGCCTTTTCGGTATTGGGCATTGCTGGAGTATTTCACGGTAAAAAACACGGATTTTTTATCGGCATCATCGTGGGAAGCTTTGCAAGATTTCTTGTCCATTATGTTGTTGGTGCGACCGTATGGGCGGAATATATGCCGGAGGAATTTTTCGGCATGACGATGACCTCGCCGTGGATATACTCAGCGCTTTATAACGGCAGCTTTGTTGCGGTCAATGCGCTCCTGTGCCTCATTGTCGGAGCCGTCATGTGGAAACCGCTGGGGAAATATCTGCGCGGTGAGGATCTTGAATAATTCGGCTTTCTGAGAGAGCCGAAAAGCTAAGAGGAGGGAGACTATGGCATCGTGTGCCGTGATATCCGGAGGCAGCTTTTCGCCGCTGGCGGGAATTGAAAAATGTGAGCGGGTAATCGCGTGCGATAAGGGAGTGGAGTACGCACTGCAATGTGGCATCACCCCTGATCTGATAGTGGGCGATTTCGATTCGTTTCGAGGCAATTTACCGAACGGAGTAGAGATCAAGCGTCTTCCCACGGAAAAGGACGATACCGATACCGTGTCCGCTGTCCGGGAAGCAGTTGCAGCGGGCTTTGACGAAATCGTGCTGTACTGTGCGCTCGGCGGCCGCCTTGACCATCTCTTTGCCAATATCCAGACGCTTGCTTTTATCGCGGAACAGGGAGCGACAGCGCGGATCATCGACGGAGATACGGAAATAGTCGCGTTTTCACACGCTTCGATCGAGGTACCGGAGAAAAAAGGCTGGTCGCTGTCTGTGTTCAGCCTGTCCGACCGATGCGAAAATGTGAGCATACACGGGGCAAAATACTGTCTTGACAATGCGACCGTCTCGAACCGGTTTCCTATCGGCGTGAGCAACGAATGGGACGGTACGGCAGCGGTGAGCGTCGGAGAGGGAATACTCGCGGTCATGCTTTGCCGGATAGAAAAAAATGAGTAGGGCGGTTTGTTTTGCCCTGCTCATTTTTTGAATACGGATACTATTCTTCCATAAAAAGCAGAACTTTTTATGGAAGAGATGCCGCCAATGGCGTCATCCATTTGCTTACGCAAATGATTATCTCTACGATCTTCAACGCGCCTGACGGCGCTATAAAAAAGTAGACTTTGTCTACTTTTTAATGAAGATCAGTATGATTATATATCCAGCACGGAAGCGATCTCGCTTTGCTTTTTTACATATTCGCCGATCAGTACCGCCGCGTCATCGGGATTCAGCTTCACCTGTTCGCCGCTTGCCATGTTTTTGCACGCGACCACGCCCTCATTCAGCTCGTCTTCACCGAGGAAGAGCACGAACGGTACGCCCAGCTTGTCGGCATAGCTCATTTTTGCCTTGAATTTTTTCTTCTCCGTGTAAAGCTGTACCTTGAGACCGGCGGCACGGAGCTTTGCGGAAAGTGCGATTGCCGCGTCCAGATTCTCGGTCATGGGCAGGATGAGCGCGTCCACCGGGCAGGTATTGACGGCGTTATTGAGCATTCCCTGCTCGTCGAGAACGTAAAACAGCCTTGTCAGCCCGATGGAAATACCGACGCCGGGAAGCTGTTTGTTGGTGTAAAAACCGGCGAGGTTGTCGTAGCGTCCGCCGGAGCAGACGGAGCCGATCTCCGGGTGATTGAGAAGAACGGTCTCGTAGACGGTGCCGGTGTAGTAATCGAGTCCTCTGGCGATACGGAGATCGACCGTAAAGTTTTCCTCGGGCACGCCGATGACCTTCATGTAGTTTGCAACGGCTTTGAGTTCACTCAGACCCTGATCGAACATCCCGTCTCTGCCGCAGTAGGCTTCGAGGGAAGTGAGAATTTCGTCACTGCTTCCGGAGATATTGATGAATTTCAGAACTTCATCTACATCCTTTTCGGCGATTGCAAAGTCCTCAATGAGAATTTTTCTCACGGCGTCCTGCCCGATCTTGTCGAGCTTGTCCACGGTGCGCATAATGTCGCCGGACTTCTCTTTCAGTCCCTGCATCTGATAAAAACCGTTGAGGACGCGGCGGTTATTGATGCAGATCCGAAACTTTTTCAGTCCCAGACGGGAGAAAACGGTATAGATGATCGCGGGGATCTCCGCATCATTGATGATATCAAGCTCGCCGTCGCCGATAACGTCGATATCCGCCTGATAGAACTCCCGGAAACGTCCTCTTTGGGCCCGTTCACCGCGGTAGACCTTGCCGATCTGATAACGGCGGAAGGGGAAAGCCAGCTCATTGTAATGCAGAGCCACATATTTTGCCAGCGGCACGGTCAGATCGAAACGGAGGCTGAGATCGCTATCGCCCTTGGTGAAGCGGTAGATTTGTTTTTCGGTCTCTCCGCCGCCCTTGGCCAGTAAGATCTGTGAGGATTCAATGGCGGGAGTGTCGAGGGGCGTGAAACCGAAGGAGGCGTAGGTGGAGCTTACTATATCCATGATACGGTTCATCCGGAGCTGCTGTGCGGGCATGAGCTCCATGAAGCCGGAGAGAGTACGGGGCTTGATAATATCCATGAATTTTATCCTTTCAATCAAACAGGTGGTTTTATTTTATCAATTTAAGAAAAAAAGTCAAGGAAAAACACTTTGTTCTTTCCAAGATTCGCGGCTTGTGGTATAGTTAAAACAGAAAGAAAACGGAGAAAGACAAATGAAGCTGAGAATCGTGCGGGCTGACCCCGCAGGAAATATAACCGTATTCGTCCTTGACGCGGTCCCGGCTGATCGACGCCCGGAAATCGCCAAAGCGATACTTGCAAAGAAAGAGCTTGCGGCAGAGCAGGTGGCGTTCCGCACGGGCGAAAACAGAATAGACATGGCAGGCGGTGAATTCTGCGGTAATGCTTCGCGGGCTTTCGGACTGCTGCTGGCCGCAGAGAGAGGCATAAACGGGGAAGCGGAGCTTGAAATCGAAATCAGCGGCTGTGACGGGCCTGTGAAAGTTCGGATAGATACCGAAAATCATGAGGCATCGGCGGAAATGCCCCTGCCGAGATCGGTAACGGAGCGCTCTGTGGGAAATGGCTGCGGAACGCTTGTCCATTTAGGCGGTATAGCGCATTTTGTCATTGAGAAAAAGCCGGATCTCGCATTTTTCCGATGTGCAGAAAGTCTGTTTGATGATTTTCCCGGGATCGAGGCCTACGGCGTCATATTTCTTGAGAAGGACGGGAGACATATTTATCCGCTCGTCTGTGTCCCGGCGGCGGATTCCCTGGTTTGGGAGGGCAGCTGCGGCTCGGGCAGCATTGCCTGTGCGATCGCAAGAAGCATCGGAAAAGAGGGAGTGTATTCGGAAAGCTACATTCAGCCCAAAGGTGAGATAACCGCCTCTGTCGCAAGAAAAGACGGGAAAATAGAAACTGCGCACATTGGCGGCAGAGTAGAGCTCGAAGCGGAAAAAGTGATTTGTATTTAAGTAACCAATGATTAATTCATCTTCGGCATCTGCTCTTGCCGAATTAATCATCGTTTACTTAAGCTGTATTTTCAAAAAAGTCTTCAAAAAAGTCTTCAAAAAAGTCTGTAACTTTTTATTGACAATGTGACTTCTCATACTGTATAATCAAAAAATGCCGGTCATAACATCGGTATGTAAGATATGTCAACTGCTTCGGACGAAAGTCCGATGTTGAGTATTAACCTGAAAGGAGTGCCAAAGAATGTTTCGTACCTACCAGCCCAAAGTCCTCCAGCGCAAAAAGGAGCACGGTTTCCGCAAGAGAATGAAGACCGCCAACGGCCGCAAGGTTCTTGCCCGCCGCAGAGCAAAGGGCAGAGCAAAGCTCAGCTACTGATTCTCAGTACGTGAACAGGTCTCGGGATATATAAATTTTAGGGCGGAGCGATCCGCCCTTTAGGTGTTTGTGGAATAGAGCGGAATGAATATCATTACTACTTTAAAAAAGAACAGCGATTTCAGACGGCTTTACTCCAAAGGGAAAAGTGTCGTCAACCCCTACATGGTCGTATACTGCCGCAAAAGTCCCACCCATACGGGGAGAGTCGGTTATACGGTCTCGGTCAAGCTGGGGCACGCCGTTGTGAGGAATCGTGTCCGCCGCAGACTGAGAGAGATATACAGGCTCAATAGGGACTCTCTGAAAAGCGGGATGGATATCGTCGTTGTTGCCCGTACCAGGTGCATAGGGGCAAAATATGAAAAGATCAATGCTGCTTTCATGGATGCCTGCAATAAGCTGAGTATTTTAAAGGAGACGGAAGCTTGAAGGATCTTATACTGGCTTTGATCCGCTTTTACCGAAAAAATATATCGCCGAACCGACCGCCCTGCTGCCGGTTTATTCCGACCTGTTCTCAATACGCCATGGAAGCCATAGAGAAATACGGTGCCCTCAAAGGGGGCTGGCTTGCCTTTCGGCGTATCTGCCGGTGTCATCCGTTCCACGGGGACGATTATGACATCTATGACCCCGTCCCGTGACCCATAAAAACACATCAAGGAGAAACCTATGTGGGTAACAATTACTAAACCCTTCGCATGGCTGATGCGGGAGCTTTATACCTGGACCGGGAATTACGGTCTGTCGATTATCCTTTTCGCTCTGGCAGTCAACCTTATTTTGACGCCCTTTATGGCAAAGAGCAAGAAGGGCATGATGCGCACCTCGCGTCTGCAGCCTCAGATCCAGGAGCTGCAGCGCCGTCACGAGGGCAACCCCCAGAAGCTCAACCAGGAGATGCAGAAGCTCTATAAGGAAAACGGCACGAGTCCGATGTCCGGCTGCCTCTGGTCTCTGGTTCCGTTCCCGATTCTCATCGCTTTGTATTCCGTCATTCGTCAGCCCCTGTCCAGAATGATGTTTGTCGCTCAGGAAGTGATCGACAAGCTCCAGAGTTTCCTGATCGAACAGGGTTTATACGAGATTTCCGCCAAGACGGATGCCTACTTTGAGATCAAACTTACAAATCTTGCCCATCAGAATTGGGATATACTTCCGGCAGAGCTCACCGAAAAGCTGATGAACATAGATTTCAGCTTCCTTGGCCTCAACCTCGGCGATCAGCCCAAGTGGAACTTTTTCTTCAACTCGGATACCATGTCCGATTCCGCGAAGTGGCTCCCCGCGCTCGGCCTGTTCCTGATCCCGTTTATTTCTGCGGCTCTTTCCTGGGTCTCCATGAAGGTTTCCAACGCCGCAAATCCCCAGAATGACGCTGCTACGCAGTCTTCCATGCAGACCATGAACCTTATGATGCCTCTTATGAGCGTCTGGTTTTGCTTCATCATGCCCGCTGCCATGGGTGTTTACTGGATCGCTAACAGTCTTTTCGGCATGACCCGTGACTATTTCCTCACCAAGATCTACAAGAAGCAGCTCGACATTGAGGATGCGGAGCGTTTAGCGGCAAAGACGGAGCGCGAACGCGAGATCGAGCTGAAGCGTCTGGAGACGGAACGCCTGAAAGCGGAAGGCAAGACCGAGAAGAACGTAAATACCAGCAAAAAGAAGATTCAGGCCAATGAGAAGGCAAAGAGCGACGAGCGCAAGGCTGAGCTTGAAAGAGCCGACCGTGCCGCACGCCGCGAGCGTCTCGGGATCAAGGAAAACGAGATTCCTCCCTCTCAGGTGGGCAACCGCCGCTACGCGAGGGGACGTGCCTATGACCCCAACCGTTTCTTCCGTCCGGAAAATGCAGAGGCCGCAGCCGAGCAGTCCGAGAACGCAGAGTCCCTTGACGAGAGCATAGAGCTTGTACCGGAAGAAGCTGCTGTTGAGTCAGCAGAGAAGACCGCAGAGCTTGTCGAAAGCGAAGAAATTGCTCAGATCGACGATGAAAAACAGGAGTAAACAAGTATTATGATAAAATTTTTGGAAAAGTCCGCCCGCACAGAGGATGCCGCTGTTGCAGCAGCTCTTGCCGAGCTCGGAATGGATCGTGACGATGTATCTGTTGAGATTCTTGCACGTGCGAAATCCGGTTTTCTGGGTATTGGTGCTTCTCCGGCCGTTGTACGCGTAAGCTATGAGTGTCCCGATGAATTTGTCGAAGTCCCTGCCGTGAAAGAAGCCGCAAAAGAAATAAAAGAAGTAAGGAAAGAAAAGAAGGAAAAGAAAGAGACCGTTGCCGAAAAGCCGACTGCGCCTGCTGCTCCCGTTGTTGACGAGGATCCCGAGTATGCGGCTGTTCGTACATTTCTTACCGGCCTTCTTGAGCGCATGGGCGTGAAAGCCGAGCTGCAGTTCAGCCGCAGAGAAAACGGCGGCATCAATGTTGATCTGTCCGGCGGGAATATGGGCGCGATCATTGGGCGCCGCGGCGAGACTCTGGATGCTATCCAGCACCTTACGAATTATGTTGTGAACAAGGGCAGCGACAAGCATATGCATATCAGCATCGACGCTGAGGCATACCGCAGCAAGAGAGAGGATTCTCTTACCAAGCTTGCCGAAAAGATGGCTGAAAAAGCTATCAAATATAAGCGCAGTATGGCGCTTGAGCCTATGAATTCCTATGAACGCCATGTGATTCATACCGCTTTGCAGAATTATCCGGGAGTTACTACCAGCTCTACCGGAGTTGAGCCTAACAGACGCGTTGTTGTTTCCTATGTTAAAGGAGATCAGGGCGCCTCTAATAAGCCTCAGAGCAGAGAATGGGCATGATCGTTTGTTTCTAAGTCTTTATTCGGTAAACCAACCATCGGAGGTAATGAAATGATATTTGAGCATATTGTACAGGCTCTTGCAGAGCAATTCGAGATCGAACCGGAAACAATTTCCATGGATACCAGCCTTGTTGACGACCTCGGCGCGGATTCTCTTGACGTTGTTGAGCTTATTATGACTCTTGAAGAAACCTTCTCCATCAGCATTTCCGATGAAGATGCGGTTAAGCTTGATACGGTCGGCAAGATCGTTGATTATCTTGAAAACCTGAGATAATTTTTCGGAAAAACCAAACACGGCGGGAGCATTGTTACTGTAATGCTTCCGCCGTGCTTTTTTATGATGCTGTCAGCAGAATATTCTCTTCATTTCCATCCACATACTGTCGATGTCCGGATAGAATTCCATGTATTTTTCTCCGACCACAGATTCACCGGCAGGGGTGTATATGCTGTTTTTCTCGTAGGTACTTATAGAGTCGGTCAACGCAGCAAGGGCTTCCGTGGACATATCGGTGAGCATATATCTGTCAAGGCATTGAACGGTGTCGAAAAGTATTTCGGTATTTGCTTCAAATGCGGCTTTTGCCTGTTCGATATAGCCGTTTATATAAGCCCTTTGCCGGCGCATACGGGAAACGTTCGTCTGATCTCCGACATCAGCTCTTGCCCGGACAAATTTCAGCGCATTGTCACCGATAAGCGTTACCGTGCTGCCGGGAACAAATGACGGGTCGATGCTGCTCAAGTCATCTTCAACAGTGACCTTCACGCCTCCGATCGAATCGTTAAGTACAGGAACGGCTCCCATACTCAGCATGATATAATGGTCAATCGGGGCTTTAAACAGCAGACGTGAAACAGCATTGCAGGTATTGATGCAGCTATCCTTCAAACCGGAGCCGAAATTATGCGACAGAGCGATCTGCTCATATACATAGCCTCCGACTTCACCGGTTACACCAAGCCACGGGACGTATGTCATGGTGTCGCGGTTTATCTGAACCAGCTCGATTTTGCGGTTGATATCATCAATGACCATCAGCGTGAGAAAGTCGGCCTGTTGATAATTAACAAACGGGATAAGATCGTCTTCCGTATATTGGGGGATTTCATCTTCACCGTCGATACCGATAAAAAGTACTGTCCTGAGCTGCCTTCTGAATTTTTCTGTCTGCTCACCGTATTTTATTTCTCTTTTGATCTCTATTCCGTGTTCGGCCTGCCCGGCGTTTTCTATCTGCTCTTCCATCGAATTCTTTTGGACATAATAAGCACCGGCAATCAGTCCGCCCAGCAGCAGAACACTCAAAACTACCAGGAGTGTTTTTTTCATTTCAGTTTACCCTTTCAGAAGACTACGGCTTTTCTTATTGAATGTCTTAAGTGTTTTTGACAGACCTGCATCGGAAATTCTACGAATTGCTTTGCCGATGTTCGGCGGTCGGCTGGTGAGATTATGAGCGTCACTGCCAATGAGCTGAAATTTGCCGGCGCGCAGAAGCTGCATCGCAAAATCGGAGGTATCGGGAGAAATCAGGAAGGCCGCATTGACCTGCGCAAGCATTCTCCTTTCATAGATCTGGTCAGCAATGGTCCAGTCATCAAACATATCCATATATCTGTCGATATGTGCGACTACCGGGATAAGATCCATCCTGTCACCCATTTCTTCGATCTCGTCAAGCATATCGGGGGTCCATTCATCCCATGGCGGCTCGACAAGCACACAGTTTGTGTTCTCCAGTGCAAGACACGCAAGCTCACTTGCGCCGCTTATCCCCGGGAAATAAAGAATTTCCGCTCCGCGCAGTATTCTCGGCATAGGCTCTTGAAGATCCCGGATCGTCTTCACCATAGCGGTGTAAGCCGAGTCTCTTCTTTTCAGAAAGCTCTCCAGATTGTCTTCAAAAGCATAAAAATGAGATGTCAGAAAGACGGTGTCAATTCCCTGCTTATAGCTTCGCCGGAGCATTTCGAGACTTTCCTCCATGCTTTCGGAGCCGTCATCAACTTTAGGCAGTATATGTGAGTGAAAATCTATCATAATTCGATCCCGTTGTAAAAACACAGAGCGGCAATTATTCGCCGCTCTGATTGGAGTTTAATCATCAAAGATATCAGTTTCTACCTTGGTGAATATTGCATATAATCCTGTATTATCCGCGTGGATGGTTACTCTTCCAGGCTCGGTGACCCAGCAGTCCTGATCGTGCCAGGAACCGTCATACAGCTTACATTTCACTTTATCGACCGTGTCGATATCATCCATTCGTAAAACGATATCGCTGGGTTTTTTCTCAATAAGGAAGAACAGATATCTGGTCGTCATATTATCCGGAACCTGATCCTTCAACTGCTTGCAGCCTTCCCTGAACTGCTCCCACTGTTCTTCTGTGATAAGCTCAAGATCAGGATGGACGTCCTTATAAGGTACTACATTAACGTCCTCATCAGATGCGATCACTGTCGGCCTCTCTGCGGCCTGATTTCCTCTTTCGATGAAGGGAGGCATTTCGACACTGGGGTAGAAGGGCTGGTGGTGCTTCTCGTACAGATATACATCAAGACCGGCGAGGTAGAGACCGTAAGGGGAAACAATGGCGATCGGCCCATTGGACTCAATAGTGAGAGTGACAGTGTGTATTCTCGTGTCTGCCCCTTCTTTGATGGATTCTTTGCTGACATCAAAAGCCAGATCTTCGTTTTCGACCTCTACCTTGTCAAACTCATGCTTTAATTCGTACCAGTTGTCACGCAGATGCTGTTCTTTATCTTCCTCAGTCAGTTCGGAGTCCCAATCGCTGTCCAGGACATCGTCTTTCCAGTAGAGATAACCGAAACTCTTGTATTGTTCAAGATTTTCCACGGTAATGGTAACGTCGACCGGGAGATATTCAGATTCAAACCAGTATACAGAGAAAGTAGCGTCTAAGCCGATATATTTGTACAGGTCTGCATAGGTGTCCTCTGTCTCTTTAATTCTGGTTTCTTCTTCTAACTCCGCACGGTCATCAAAGTGCGTCATATAGTAGTCCGATGAGGCAATGTCGGTGTTGAGTATAGGCTTGTCCTGCTCATCAGAATCCTTGATCATGACTTCTCGGTCTACGTTTGCGCCTTCGTTGATAATAACATTTTCGTCTGCAGGATCGTTTGCAAAAGCGGGAACAGAAAGTGACAGAACCAAAATAACTGCAAGTAACGCCGCAAGATATTTTTTCATTTTTATACTACCTCCAATTCAGTTAAATAGAAACTATTAATAATATCCTTTTGAATAATAGCCGCCCGAATAATAACCGTTGGAATAGTATCCGTTGGAATTGCGTTTGCGTTTCCCATAGCCGTATACGTATTTCTTATATGAATACTTTTTGCCGACGCCTTCCAAAGTACCGTTAAGAATAAACCCGAGAATTTTTACGCCGGAGAACTTGAGCTGCTCAACGCAGTAGGCAACGGCGTTTTTAGGAGTATACTGCTCTCTGAGGACGAGAAGGATACCGTCAAGGTTGCTCGAAACAGCCAGCGCATCGACAACCGCACAAATAGGAGGAAGATCGACGATAATATACTCATAGACTTTGCCGAGCGTCTCAAACAGACTTTTCATCAGCTCTGATCCGAGAAGCTCTGCAGGATTGGGAGGCACATCACCGCCGACAATAATGTCAAAACTGATGCCGCTTTTGGCTGAGTATTCTTTAATAACAGAACCGAGATCCACCATTTCCACCATGATGTTGCTCAGACCCGGGGTGGAAGGAATATTCAGTTTCTTTTCGACAGAGGAACGGCGCATATCTGCGTCAATAAACAGCACTTTTTTCCCAAGCTCGGAAAGGGAATAGGCAAGGTTGATAGAAGTAACGGTTTTACCTTCGCCCAGCTGGGCGCTGGTTACGCCGACCACTCTGCATTTTCCCTCATTCGGGAAAGAGAAAATAATATTCGTTCTGAGTCTCTTATAGGCCTCTTTCGCCGCAAAGTTCATGTTATCACAGATAACAGTACTTTCTTTTGTGGCTTTACCGGAGACCGGTTTTGTTGTTTTGCTTTTTTTCGGCTCGTAAGCCTTTAGAGAATCATCCATTACTTACCTCACTTCCCTTCTTATCTTTTTTATTGTTTTTCCCGTAATACGATGAATAGTAATAGCCTTCCCGATTATTAAGCCTCATATCGGGAATGGAAGCAAGAACCGCAATATCGGGGAAGAGCTGCTTGAGTTCCTCGGAAGAGTGAACGGCGGAGTCGGATTTCTGAGCAAGATAGAATCTAAGTGCGATAAAAGCAGCACATAGAACAATACCGACGAGCATACCGGTGACGGTTGAGATAACATAGTCCGGTGAAGAGCGTGAAGATGGGATAATGGCGTAGTCGATCACACGGACAGAGGAACCGTCAATGATATTCGCTATTCTGTCCGGCAGGAGTTTTGCGATGGTATTGGCAATCAACTCTGCCTGTACAGGATCAGAGCACGTAACGGTGATAGCGAGAGAACCGGAACCGGAAGAGGAAGTGCTTATCATTTTTTTCAAATCATCAGAAGGGATGTCAAGACCGGCTTCATCTGCAACCTCTTCAAGAGTGGTTCTGGAGCTGATGATCTGCATATAGAGGTTAACCAGAGAGTCGGTTGAGAGACCGGAGCTTATGGAAAAGCTTGCACCTCCCAGAGAAAACGAGCTTTTATTAACATACAGGGTAGCGGTCGCACTGTATTGAGGATCTACAAAGAAAAACGTCCAGGCAAATGCGGCGGCGCCGCCAAGTACGGCGACGAGAATAACGACCAGAATATTACGCCACAATTCACGGAGCATTTCTCCTATATCAAGCTGAAAGCCTTCTTCTTTATTTTCCGTCATTTTTATCCTCCGGAATCAAATAGTCCTGTTTTGGAAAGGTTAATTGCTTGCCGCCTGCAATTGCAATTGCAATTGCTGGACAATCTGATCGATTTTAAGCTCAGATGTTACTTCACTGAAATAGCCCAGCTTATCCATGCGGTCATATACAAGCTTACCGATCAGTTTATATGCATCGGCTGTAAGTTCGCTGTTGCCGGCGTTGCTCTTGAAAGCCGACGGAATAACACCTGCCTGCATGGTCAGATTATCCTTGTGAGTTTCTTCCAGACCTGCATCTGCAAGACCGTCCGAGCAAAGGTATTTTCTCAGGTTGATATACCTGTCGCCAAAGGCCTGCATCATGGCTGAATCCATAATATCGAAATAGCTTGAGTAATAATGCCAGTTGCCTTCAGAGGAGCATATGCCGATAACCAGGAATCTGTCGGTGTTCTTCGTTTGTCTTGCAAGCATCATGCGGACCTGTTCGACAAGCTCGGAAGGAGAGGAATAGCTGCCGTATGTACCGATGAAGATAATATGGATATAATCCTTGTATTTGTCGGTCGCATCGGTCACTATGGGGGTGCCGGCAGAGACGGAAACTTCATCGCCGGGTTCAAGACGGTTGAAGTAATAGTAGCTGTAGCTGGAATATTTGCCGGCCTCAGCCTCAACAGAAAGGACACCCTCGATCCCGTCAATGAAAACGTTGTTTATACCGGCTGTGCCGCCGATCAAAGGATTAACGGTCTGCCCACCTTCGGATGTAAGACTTATCTCAACTTTATCGGTTCCGGCAGGAATGGTAAAATCTTTGCTGACGACAAACGGAACAACACCGGCTCGTCCCATGATGGTATATGTATTTTCATGACCGCCGCCCATATTGACGACCGGGATATCTATTTTATACTTAGCCCAGTCAACTCTTGAAAGACCTTCATTTGCGTCAAGAGAATAGCTCAGATCATATATGTCACAGATGTTATAGTCAATCAAAGCCTTTAGGACATCCGGGTAGGATACATTGCCGGAGTTGCCGGAGGTCAGAATGTCGCCCCAGCAGACTATACCGGGCAGATATTTGTCGATGGTATCCAGATGGTTCTGATATACCTGATCTACCATTCCGTTTTTCTCTTTGCGTTCGGCAGTCTGCTGCTGTTGCTGCTGCTGATATGCGTCCATCAGCACGGCATCTTCCTCTGCATTCTGCTTACGTACATACTGAACGGCTTTAAAAAGCCAAAAGACCACAACTACTGATACGATAGCCAAAATAATATTGCGAATTACGATTCTCGCGGTATTGTCTTCCCACATATTGTATCTCCTAAGAAGTCAACAAAAGCAATTATAGATTATCTTCATTATATATGAATGAACGAAAAAACAATAGAATATGCGCACAGGTTTACTAAAAAACCTTTGAAAAGCAAAATTTTGCTTTTGGCAGATGTGTAAACACTCCGTTTTATGATAAAAGCGCATCGGCTTCTTCAAAAACGGAGCTGATGAGACCGGCGTAGTTTTTTACATCTTCCGGGGCGCTTTCCGTCGGCGGGATTATAACAAAGTTTGAACCTCGGTGAGGAAGACCCGTGAGAATATCCCAAAGTGCGTCCAGATTTTCGCCGTACCAGTCCTGCCATTGCATCTTACACCGAAGCTCATCGTATAGATCCTTGCGGTTTGCGCAGTGCGAAAAATCGATTGCGACCGTCTCGCCCTTGGCGAGAGCGTCAAACAAGCCCTTACAGCCCTCATATATCTCATCCCACGCGGTTTGGAACTGCCGTGTATACCAAGGGTCGCTTATTTCTTCGCCGGTTCTTCCGGCATAGTCAAGCAGGCTGCGGAGCTTGCCGTCAGGGTCATTGCCGAATGCAAGATCCAAAGCGCGGCGGTTTCTCCTGTCCATATAGATAATGAGGTCGTAGCGGTCGTAATCTTCGCGGGTGATCTGCCTTGCGATCTTGCCGGAGCAGTCCAGTCCGTGAGCGGTGAGAAGTTTTTTCATCGGAGGATAGACGCCGTTCCCGATCTCCTCATCACTTGTGGCGGCAGAGGAAACGAAGAATTCGTTTTCAAGACCTGATTTTTTAAGCATATCCCGGAAAATGAATTCTGCAGCGGGACTTCTGCAGGTATTTCCGTGGCAGACAAACAGTATTTTCGTCATAGTTATAAAATCCTTACACGATCTGACAATCTTTTATATTATAGCATAGCGAAACAAAAAAATCCACAAAAATTTTCCCAAATTTGCGTTTTATACATATAGCGGAAAATGTTGAAAAAAGAAAAAACCAGTTATATAATATGCCCATAAAGAATTTACGGAGAAAAGTATGGAGTACTACGAAAAAGCCGTCCGACTTCTGCGGGAGAAGGATCTGACCTGCGCGATCTGCGGGGAGGGAACCGAGTATACGAGTACGCTTCGGGGTGTTCAGCCGCTTTTGAGACCTTACGAAGAGGGAGTAAGTTTTACCGGCTGCGCTGCCGCCGACAGGGTGGTCGGGAAAGCTGCCGCCTGCCTGTATGTGCTTTTAGGTGTGGAACGGGTCTATGCAGGGATCGTCAGCAAGCCCGCAAAAGAGATCTTTGAAAAGAACGGCATAGCTCTTGACTATGATATGCTTGTAGAGCTTATAGAAAACCGAACCAGGACCGGACTGTGCCCGATGGAAACGGCGGTGATCGACGCGACCGATCCGCAGGAGGCGCCGGCGCTTATCCGAGCGGCTCTTGAAAAACTGAAGAAATAGAGCTGCGTATGCCGGGAAAGGCATACGCATTTTTTCAGTGTACCAGCTTTCTGAGCAGCGGAGTTTTTTTCATCACAAGACTTATCAGCGTACAGACGACGGTCAGCAATGCGGCTTTCAGGAGGTTGAAGAGCAGACCGTCGGCAACATGAAGATGCTCGAAAACCGTTGCGGAAAAGATCCAGTGCAGATAGTATACCGACATGGTGTTGCTCCCGACCGTTTCCAACAGGCGGGTGAGTGAGCGGCGGCTTTGCAGAGCATCTTCGCATCGGAGGGCAAGAAGAAATACGGAAGCCGTCAGCAGAACGCAGGGGAGATTGTCGTAGCTGAGAAAGACGTTGTCATAGGTCTCGCCGGAATAGGAGGAGTTGAGCCGCCACTCAAGATAGAGCAGAGCGAGTGCCGCCGCGATTCCGACTATGCAGCCCCATGCCGGGACGCGGGGGACTTTCTCCGAAAATTTCACGAACAGCCCGCCCATAAGAAAATAAAACAGCATGGAGCAGTAGCGTGTGCCGGAAAGGGGGAGAAACAGCTGCCAGCCGCCAAGCTTTGCCGCGTTGAAAAACGGTATCACCGGCTGAAGGAGCATCAGATCCTCCCAGAGGAAGCAGAAGACCAGAAGCACACCCATCAGCGGGAGAATGAGCCACATTCCGTCCTTTTCGTCAAGACGCGCAAAAAGACTGTGCAGAGCGGGAAGCCAGACATAGATACAGATCAGCATCGGCATGAACCACAGGTGGTTCAGATTCACAGCCGGGAAGTCCTGCAGAAGAATAAGGGCGTTTACCCATGTCGTGAGGTTATAGGCAGAGAAATCAAGCCCCTGATAGAGCCCGATCAGAAGGAGCGTGACAGACCGCCAGAAAACATACTGCAAAAAAAGCCGAGCGGTATTTCGGAGGTGTTTTTTTCCGTCAAACGGACGGTTTAACAGCAGTGCGCCGTTTACCGCCATGAAAAGCGGCACCGCGCAGGCGTTGAACGCAAACAGGAATCTTCGGACGGCGGGCAGAAGCGCCATGTCGGGCGAAAACTCCATATCCCCGCACCAGGGAAAATGCAGGGCGCATATACACAGTACAGCAACAGTCTTCAGAAGATCAAGACTGTGCAGACGTTTACTATCAGCCATTTCAGAGCATTCCTTCGGATCATTGATACCGTAATCATAGCAGAAAACCTGATTTTTGGCAATCCACAAAAAATGAATGGTTCCTCTATTGAAATGGAACAAAACAGCCCTTATAGTAATCATACAGATAGGCGATTGTAAAAGTCGGGCAATTAACCACGGCGTTATGTCCCAATCACGGTAGGGAACGGTCTTGACCGTTCCGAAAACTCCGGGGCTGCGGCTTGTCTGCGGAACGCTCAAGAGCGTTCCCTACGGTGCGGTGGAGCTCCCTACGGTGCGGCGGAGAAAAATCAATAATCAGACACTATGAACATTCTGACTTTGAACAAAAAAATTACGGACCGTCAGCGGCAGGCGTTCTGGCTGGCGCTTATGCTCTTTAGCTTCTGCATACAGAGCCTTGCGACAATAAACTCCGCATTGCTTGCTTTTATCTCGCCGGGCTTCTATTTTGCTGTCAATGTGCTGGCACTGGGGATATGCCTGCGGAAAGAGGTCTATGAGAGAAAAAATGTCTATCTTCTGGGACTGTGCTTCATCGCGTGGTATATTGTCTGCTGGTTTGTAAACAGGGACTTTTCCTCTTTTCAGGAGAATGAGCTGACCCTCCTCGCTATCCCGCTTTCCGCCTGGGGGGTTGCCCTTCCCTTTGTAACCCTCACCGGCGACTTTGATAAAAAAACGCGCTCTGACCGTCCTGTTTTCCGTTCTGACGGTCGTACTTACTATTCTTGTCTGGGCGGCGCTGGTCCCCACTTTCAGGAGGACCTCTTTTTCTCTGCCCGGGAGCGATAAGGTTTTCGGTATATTGGGAACAACATACAATCAGCGTGTAGGCACCATTTACAAATACCCAGTCATGTTCGGTATGCACTATTATTATACCGCCTATCTCTCCGTGCTCGGGTTTTTCATGGCTTCGTATCTGTTTGCGCAGAAAAAATGAGGCCGCTTCTGCCGGTCGGAATGCTTGGCTTTGTTCTGACCATTTCCCTGACAAAGTGCAGGCTGGCTCTGCTGGGCTTCGGGCTGGGGCTTTTTACGCTCAGCTTCTTCCTCTTCCGCAATAAAAACCGAGACGCATCCCCGCAAAAAACAATTCTCGCCGGGGTCGTGATTGCTTTGGCTTTGGCTCTGGGTCTGACGCTTATGTGGCAGCTTGGCACCCTTGCCAGTAAGTATATACTTGCCGGAAGACTGAACGACTATATAAAGCGTGGTTTTTCCAGCGGCACCGGACGTTTGGAGCTGTGGGCCATGATTCCGGATATGCTGAAAGCATATGCGCCGTTCAGTTATCTTTTCGGGATACGAGAGGATGTTTTACGCGCGCTGCTTGACAGTTCACTGCGTATGAGCCATATGCACAGCGGCTATTTCAGCGCTTTAATGCTGATGGGCATACCGGGTTTTCTGATGTCTCTTGTTTTTTTATTCAAAACAGTCAAAGAACTGCTTACTATTTTCCTGAAAATGAAAACGCACAGCATTTCCCTTGATAATATACTGCTTCTTTCCGTTCCCGTCTGCTTCCTGTTTGCCGCTGTGGGAGAGCCCATACTGTTTGTCGGATATATATTCAGAATGATTACGTTAGTTTGCTATCTTGTTTCCGGCTATATATTCGAGCTTGCCGACCGGATAAGAAAAGAATAGCTGCCCCAATCCAATGCGGAATGCGGAATTCGGAATGCGGAATAACTTACCGCCATTGGGAAACGCCCCGGTTGACAAATGGAAGAATATACAGTATATTGTTGAACGAAGGCACTGCCATAACGGTAGGCGGTCAGTCCCTCCGACTTGGAGGGCACTTCTTACCCTCCGAGTATTGTTTTTCCTTTGCGAAACCATACAAGGGGGGATGCAATATGACTGCGATAACATTAAGCGATCTTTACATGATCTGCATGATTATCATTGGCATCATGTCCCTGTACATACAGGCAAAAAAGAAGTAACCGCCGCTCCAGTTCCAAAAGATCGGCGATTACTTCGTTGACCGTGGAGGGCTGACCGTCTATCGGCAGTGCCTTCCTCGTATTTTTATTATATCGCATTAATGCAAATTGTCAAGCGGAATAAATCCAATACGGAATGTAGCGCCGGAGAAAACAGTTGCCATTTTTCCCGGTACACTGTATAATACTGTAAAATAATATACGCCGCATGTATAAAAGTCCTGTTACAATGTAGTACTCTGTACCGGCTAAAACTTGAAAAACGTCATAGTCTGTCATTGCGAACCAGTGTCGCAACACTGGTGTACCCTATAGGGCAGACCTGGCAATCCGTCTCTTTCAAGCCATCAAAAAAATTTCCCGAAAGCTGTAACAGTTTTCCGTTTGCTGCGTATATACAGTCAACAGCCCCAAAGCATTGTTATCTGATAAAAGGCGAACGAGCTATGAAAAAGCAACCTCTTATCATAATTATTTTCTGCGTACTGGTGGCAGTTGTCGTTGTGCTGAGCACTCTGGGGATCATCGGTCCGCAGGGCTCACTCGCCGGTTATAGCCGCAACGGAAACCCACCGACCGTATCGCCTCCGAACACGCTCCCGTTATCATGGCGGCGCTGATCGCGCTTGTGTTTTTTACGTGGCGGAAAAACGATCCTGTCTGCGGCACGCTGTGGTTTCTTATGCTGCTGCCGATGCTGCCCGCCTCCTATTTTAATATGAAGCATCTGCTGCTGCCCCTGGACGCCTTTGAGCTGCTGCGTGCCACAAGGCCCTGCAACCTTGCCTCGCTGGGCTTCTATTTGCTGTCGGCGCTTTACGGTCTTCTTTGCGCTCTTGGCAATACCGCATTGGCAGGGGTCACATCCGTGATGCTTTCCGTTTTGATGCTCTTTCTCGTGAGCGCGGCGATCAGGGGGGCGAAAAAATGGAAGACATGATATTGAATCTTTTTATCGGCATTGCAGCGCCCCTTGCCATGATGATTTTCATCTGCAGGGGCGACACGCGGCGGCTGCTCCTGTTCCTGCTTTTCGGCATGACGGTCTGCTATGCCACAGGTTGGCTCAATCAATTTACCTGTCTGGCGCTCGGTCTCGACCCGGACGCCGCCTCGACCGGCCTCGGGCCGATGGCCGAGGAGCTGACGAAGGCTCTTCCCGTTCTTGTATACGCGTTTCTCTTTAAGCCCAAACGCCGCACGCTGCTCGAATGCAGCGCCATGGTGGGCGTGGGCTTCGCCATTCTGGAAAACGCGAGCTATTTTCTGCGCGGCGTGAACCTGCTGTACGCGCTGGGGCGGGGCTTCGGCTCCGGGATGATGCACTGCGTCTGCACCGTCACGGTGGGCTACGGCGTCAGCTTTGTCCACGTTCGGCGGAAGCTCTTTTATACCGGGACTGTCGGTCTGCTCTCCGCGGCGATCATCTATCACTCGGTCTATAACACGCTCGTGCAGTCCGATTATCAGCTCTACGGTCTGTTCCTGCCGCTCATCACCTTTTTCCTTGTGCTGCTTCTTCTGGATAAGCCGGAGGCATGACTGTATTTGACTGAGGGAGCGCTCTATATGGCAATGACTGCGCCTTGGATAGTTTCAGGTTCCGCAGATGTACAATTTGGTTGTTGATCCGTACTGTTTGGTGAGTTTTAGCCAAAAAAGGGGCTGTAGCATTATGATAATAATGTTACAGCTCCTTTTTTGTTATTCTTCTTTTCTGAAATACGGCATGGGCTGCTGTTTAAAAAGATTGGCTCGGTGACGTGCTTCGATCCGTTCTCTTGTTTTTTCGTTTTCACACTCACCGGTCAGAATCAGTGTGTCTAATTCTTCATACGTAAATCCGAAAGCATCTTCATCCGTTCTGGAGGATAATCCGTCAGACGGCGGTTTTTCAATAAACTGGGCGGGAAGGTTGAGAATTCTGCCGATAATACGCACTTCTGTTACCGTGAGATCGGACAGCGGCGAAAAATCACCTGCCGAGTCTCCGAAAATCGTTGAGTAACCGACATACTTTTCCGAACGGTTGCTGTTATTTGATACGCGCCCGTTCATACTTTGCGAGACGGCATATTGCGTTGCCATTCTGAGTCGGGGAGCGAGATTGATAATCGTCTGCCGGGAAAGCTCCTGGCATCCAAGGCCGGAAATAACAGCGTTTTCTATTCCCAGAAATCCGTCCCGGATATTTATCTCCGCCCCATTTATACCGACATGCTTGATAACCGCCCGGGAAACATCAATATCCGGCTGAATACCGTTCGGCATAAGCACCCCGAATACCCGATTTTTCCCAAGAGCTTCCGCACAAAGAGCGGCCACTACCGTGGAGTCCTTCCCGCCCGATATTCCTATGACAGCCGGAGAATCCGGACCGTTCTTTTCAAACCAGCTTCTGATCCAGCCGATACAGTTTTCGGTGATTTTTTCGTAATTCTGCGTTTTAATGTACCGTTCGAGAAAATCGTTCAATTTCTATTCCTCCTTCGATTCTAATGAAAGTGTCATCTATATGGCATCAACAGTTTTCCTTCGCAAAAAGTATTGCCGCAAAAGATGCAAGCCAATCGGCTTGCATCTTTAAAGCATATCCTTTTCGACTTCTCTCGAACAGATGATATTGAGATTTCCGTTACGGCAGCGAAGCTCGTCTATGAACTGCTTGCTGATGGCTTTCTCTTTCAGAATGACGGTGTATGTCAATTCAAAGAGCGTTCCCATATTGGTCGTGCGGACGCGGATCAGCTCATAGCTTGATGTGTACTTTTCCAGTATATCGTCAAAAAGTCCGTCATAGTCGAGGTTTTCGGGAATGGTTATTTTGAGCTGACGCGCCGCTTTATTCTCACCGAAGCCGGTGAACGTAAGAATCAGGACCGCCGCGGAAAAGATAACGAAAAACAGCGCTGCCATAGCGATAAATCCCATGCCGCAGGAAAGACCGATCGCAACCGCGAAGAACAGCCCCGTTATATCTCTTGCACTGCCGGGAGCGCTGCGGAATCTCACCAGGGCAAAAGTACCGGCGACCGCAAGCCCCGCGCCGATATTACCGTTGACCATCATGATGACAACTGTAACAACGCCGGGCAGAAGGGCGATTGAGGCGGCCAGAGAATTTGTCTGCTGCCTTTTTACCGAAAAGACCAGCGATGCCAGCACACCGAGCACAAGCGCCGTAACAACGCAGGCTGTAAATTGCATCACCGACATCGGCGTGGTAATTATACTTTTAAACATATGCCTTCACTCCGTCAAACAGATTTGCTTTATAGCATGTACCGTATTTTGAAAATGCCGTCGGGAAAATTTTCTCCTCACTGAGCATACGTGCAAGCCATATCGGTGAGCTTTCCGGCATTTTTATCTCCATGAGAACCTGTCCGCTCTCCGTTACGTTTTCACCGTAACTGCCGAGCGTAAGGTCAAGGTCGTCCCCGCGCCAGCGTATGTCGCGGTCAAACGTGATCCTTAATTCATTATCCTCTTTGCCGACATAAGCCTCTCTGTCACTGGCAAGGAAGACCTTCGGAGATATGCTGTTGGATCGCAGGAACCAGTCTATTTCCCTGCCCGGCTGACTGTCATCCTTGAGAACGGATCTGCCGGAAAGATAGTCCATAGCCTCAAAAACCGTCATCGCTATGCGTCTTTTATAAACAAGCCCCATGAATTTTTCCTTGAGCTCGATAAAAACAACGCTGTCCGCCGAAGGGACGTTATAGCTTCTCAGCCGCAGCTTTTCCTTATATACAGGGCCGTCTATGGAGTTGCGGATAAAGCGGAAATCATCTGTATCATAATAAACACTGCATACCGTACTGCTGAAGTATTCATCCGGCTGTATGTATTCATCAAGCCTTTTTTTGAAAACGGTATACTGCTCCGCATTCAGAAGATATTTCTGCTCATATCTTTTAAACGTCAGTCGGGTCTGCTCCATTGGGTTTCTCCACGATCATTTATTGAAGTATTCTGCGGCAGAACTGCCGAAACAGTCGCATATACCCTTGATGCACGATGCGTGCCAGTGCCAGGCCGTGATCTGTTTGCGCAGCGTTCTGACCGCGCCATTCCATTTGTTTGCGTCGAGCCCATAGCATCCGAAATCCCGCGGTACCTCCGGCGCGACCTCACCGGCAAGCCTGTCGATCTCTTTAAGAACACTTTCATCGGAAAGCGCACCGTCAAGCACCTCTGCGGCGCGGGTGAGAAACTTCTCCCTGAAATCGGGATTTTTTATCAGTTGTCTGATAAAGGTGGAATACTGCGCCGAAGCCGTACCGAGAACGATTTTATAGCAGTTCATATTAGAGAGCATGATGCTGTCCAGATCAAACAGCATAAGTCTCCATTTCCCATCGTCCTCCGAGGATTTCGCATAGCGTACATTGCCGGGATTGAGGTCGGTATTTGCGGTAAAGCCCTCTATGATGATCCAGTCAATAAGACTGTCAATATCCATGCGGCGGCAGAATTCTTCGTAGTTTTCTTTCCTGGTCAGATCATTCTTTTTGGAAAAATCGATTATTTCGTTATAGAAAACCGAATTCATTTCGACAGGAGCTTTCACGACCGTAACGCTGTCCTTGCTCACACCCCTGTGCGTGGCATAGTGGCTTTCGTTCATTTTCTCCATGAGCGTGTAAATGCCGTTATATTCACCGTTGACATACAGCACACAATAACGGCTGCGCTGTGCGAAGACCTTATCGCTGTAATTCAGGCAGAGATTCTCACCCAGCTCATTTTTAATGATCGCACCGGCCTGATCCTGCCCGGCACGGAGGATAAAACTGCCGAATTGCGTCACACCGCCGCCGTAGAGATCGTAGTCCAGCATACTCTGCCCGTATGCACCCCGGAAATGGATCCCCATGTTTTTCTTGCGCAGATTCAGACTGGTCTCACCGTGCATATCAATACCGCAGGGCATGGAAAAGCTGTTCTCTCCGTCATAAAAAGAGATGTTGCCCGGAAGCTCCACGTCTTTTTTCCGGTTGTTGTACATGATCCCGAACTCATACGGGTTATCCGTAGAAAGGCTGACGACCGGCAGAGCGTGATACTCATTGATAATATAATTCAAAGTGAGCGGACGGCTTATCATAGCTCCTTCTTCAAGAGCAGCGGCGCGCACGACACAGGTTTTTGCCACATCAAACGAGCCGGTATATTTCTCGCTGTTAACCGTGGGAAGAGAACCGTCTGTGGTGTAATAAATATCTCCGTATCCCGAAAGCTCAACGTTCATGGCGGTAACACCGTTAAAAACGCCGTCTTTGCATACAGATGTCGGTGTGCGGGATACCCGGCGAAATCCGCCGCTCTTTTCACGGGAAGGCTGAGGCGTCTCAAAGAAAAACCATCCGTTTCTGCCATCTTCACGCCCGTAGCTGCAGCCGTTAGGGATGTCACGCAGAAAAACATAGTCCATAAGTTTGCCCGCCGAGCTGAGGTATACCCGTTCTCTGTCGGAGCTGAGAGCAAAGGGAGCTTTGATATAGCCCTTGTTTGCAGTTCCCGGCTCATCTGTGCAGAGCACGATCGCGGATGCCCCGGGCAGCAGGGTCATCTTCGGAAGCTGAAACATTTCAAGATCATCATCATCGTCCGAGAGATAGTAATCCGAAAGCTCAACATTTTTGTCCGACACATTTTTGAGCTCTATCCAGTCGCTGAAATCGATATAATTCTGCTTGAAAAAAGAGGTATTATAGGTCATTGCTTCGCTGATAATAAGCGGAGAAACGACCGTAAGCGTATCCTGCCATGCATCGTAGCCCTTCGCGGTGTTCTCATATCCCGGGGAGGGATAGGCGGTATTGATCCAGCTTCCGTCTTCTTTAAGCATCCGGGAAAGGTCTGCTGTGTCGCAGTCACAGTCTGCACTGTCGATAAGTCTGCCTTCCGCGTCTCTTAATACGACCGTCTCCCCGGCGGAAAGCTTGAAATCGGCGTGAGGGTTTTCACCGGCTCTGTCCTTGCCGTCGGCATAAATAAGAAAATATCCGTAAGGCGCCACGGTTCCGCCGGGAATGCTCCAGTCCTCGTCCTCGTCATCCGAAACGCTGAAGCCGCTCAGATCGAGCTGCTCAGATGAATCATTATACAGCTCTATCCAGTCCGGCTGGTCGCCGTCTTCATCGCTGAAGGTGGCGTGGTTCTTACCCATGATCTCGCTGATGACGAGCTTTCCTCTGAGGGCGCTGTCTTCATGACGCACGTCCGTTTCGGCCGCCTCCCCGTAGGCCGACAGGCACAAAACCGCAGAGAAGATCAATATAAAAACAACAGAAAAGATTTTTTTATTTCCGAACATAGCGTCTGTCATATCTCCGCAATAAATATTAAACCGTCTCATTATACTGCATTCCCTGTTTTTATGTCAATCTTTATATACAAAGATTGATAAAGTCAACGGATATTGATATAATAAGACATCTATATTTTTCACAGGAAGATTAGCCTATGAATACAGTTGCAGTTATCGGCGGCGGGGCATCGGGAATGATGGCAGCTATCACCGCCGCAGAGGATAAGAATAACCGCGTGGTGCTTTTTGAACGCCAGCAGCGCCCGGCAAGAAAGCTGCTTTCAACCGGCAACGGACGCTGCAACCTCACAAACACCCTTGCCGCACCGGATAACTACCACGGCGAACAGGAAGGATTTGCGGATAAAGTTCTGGAAAGCTTCACTCCCGCCGACACGCTGGACTTTTTTCACCGTCTCGGTCTGCTTACCGTGGAGGAATACGGGGGGCGGGTCTACCCGCTTTCCAATTCCGCCAACAGCGTAGCGGACGTATTGCGCTTCGCTCTCGAAAAAGCCGGAGTCGAAATGCGCACATCAGACCCGGTGAGGGAACTTAAACGAAACGGCAGGGGCTATACGGTCGTGACGGACGGGGACGTACTGAACGCCGACTTCGTGATCGTCGCCTGCGGCGGCGCGGCGGGAGCAAAGTTAGGCGGTGTTTCCGACGGCTACGAGCTTCTCAAAGGTCTGGGGCATAAGCGCACGAAGCTCTATCCCGCGCTGGTTCAGCTCATCACCGACGGCGAATATCCGAGAGCTTTGAAGGGCATCCGCGCCGATGCCGCCGTGAAGCTTATCGGCGGCGGCTCGGTCCTTGCCGAAAGCGTCGGCGAGCTGCAGTTTACCGACAACGGCGTCTCCGGTCCCGCGGCGTTTGATATTTCCCGCGCCGCAGCTTTATGCGGCGATGGTGCGGAGATCTCCGTTGATTTCATGCGTGAATATTCTCCGGAACAGGTCGAAAAGTTCATTAACTCCCGCTGTACCGCTCTCCCGGAGCTTGAGACGGCACAGCTTTTCACGGGTATGCTCCATAACAGGCTCGGGAGAATGATAGTCAAATATGCCGCTTTGCCTGCATCCGCGCCTTTAAAGGAGCTGACGGAAAAGCAGAAGAAAGCCGCCGCAAACGCCTGTAAGGAGTTTACATTGAAGCTTTTGGGCACGGAGAGCTTTGACAGTGCGCAGGTCACGGCGGGCGGTGTGAAGACCAGCGGCTTTGACCCCGCAACATTGCAGAGCTGGTTTAATCCCGGGCTTTTTGCCTGCGGCGAGGTGCTGGATGTGGACGCGGACTGCGGCGGCTATAACCTCCAATGGGCATGGGCGAGCGGGCGCACAGCCGGGAGGCTTGGCAGATGATCGAGATAAAAAATCTGCGGCTCAATGTGGGCGAGGATGAAAAAGCCCTCAATCTCAGAGCCGCAAAGCTGCTTAAAATAAATCCCGCGCAGATTACGGAAAGAAAGCTTTTAAAGCGTTCTCTGGATGCGCGGAAGAAGAACGACATACATTATATCTGTGCCGCCGCTTTTTCGGTAAAGGGCGATGAAAAAAAGCTCATCGCGGCGGCAAAGAATAAGGACGTTTCGGAATATACCGAAAAATCCTACGGAATACATGAATATAACGGCGAAAAACGCCCGGTGATCGTCGGCTTCGGACCGGCGGGGATGTTCGCCGCTCTCGTGTTGTCCTATGCGGGCGCAAAACCGATCGTGATCGAGCGCGGACAGGACGCCGTAACAAGAAAGGCGGCTGTGGATAGATTTCACGCAGGCGGTGAGCTCGACAGCGAAAACAACGTCCAGTTCGGTGAGGGCGGCGCGGGTACATTTTCCGACGGCAAGCTCAACACCGGCACGCATGATCACCGTCTCTCGTGGATGCTTCGCCAGTTTTATCTGCACGGGGCAAGAGAAAGCGTTCTATACGATGCAAAGCCCCACATCGGCACGGACGTGCTGATAAACGTGGTGCAGAACATCCGCCGGGATATCATCGAGCACGGCGGGGAGGTGCGTTTCGGCACACGCTTTGAAAAGCTGCTCTGTGAAAACAACGCCGTCATCGCCATCGAGGTCACGGATAAAAACGGCTCGTATACCATAGACTGTAATGACCTTATCCTCGCCATCGGTCACTCCGCAAGAGACACCTTTGAAAATCTCTTTTCCGACGGAATCAGCATGGAACCGAAAGGCTTTTCCATGGGCGTTCGGATCGAGCACCTGCAAAGCGATATCGATCTTATGCAGTACGGCAAAGAACGCGGAAAGCTCCCGGCGGCGGATTATTCTTTCAACGTCCATCTGCCGGACGGTACAAGCGCCTATACCTTCTGTATGTGTCCCGGCGGTTATGTTTTCGCGGCGGCTTCGGAAAAAGGCGGCGTTGTCACCAACGGCATGAGCTATTCCGGACGCGGCGGAGAGAATGCCAACTCCGCCCTGCTCGTGACGCTCCACCCGGAAGATTTCCCATACGAAGGTGTTCTGGGCGGCATGGTCTGGCAGAGGGAGATAGAGCAGAAGGCTTTCGGTTACGGCGGCGGGAACTACCGCGCTCCCGCGCAGCTTGTGGGCGATTTTATGAATAAGCGCCCCAGTGTCGGTGCAGGCAGGGTCAAGCCGCAGTATAAGCCCGGCGTTGTCTGGGGAGAACTGCGAGAGGTTCTCCCCGAGAGAATATATGCCGTACTCGAAAAAGCGCTCCCGGAGCTTGGGAAAAAGCTTCCCGGCTTTGATAATCCCGATACAGTCATGACAGCGCCCGAAACGCGTTCCTCTTCCCCCGTGCGCATTCTGAGAAACAGTGCCCTTCAAGGCTCTGTCGCGGGTCTATACCCCTGCGGCGAGGGCGCGGGCTATGCCGGCGGCATTTCCTCCGCTGCGGTGGACGGGATGCGCTGCGCCGAGGCAATCATTCGGAAGAACGGTGCAGAAAAAGTGGAAAGTGGAATGAATTCTCAATCATCCGACTTTTCCTACGTATTCTATAGTTATGCTGTTTTTCAGCTTGTTTTAAAAAGCACAGTTTACTGAGTATATTTTCACTTTCCACTTTTCACTCTCCACTTTAAATGCAAACTCACCACATTTTACTTGCCCCCATGTATAATCACATGATATAGTATAATTTAGTCTTCAAATATTCGGAAGGAATTTCCCGTATGAGTTTTAGAGCTTATTTTGCCATATTGCTGTGCAAGGCGCTGAGACTGTTCTCACGGCTTGTAAAACGCGGCGGCACCGCCATGCCCGGGCGTTTTGCGCTCAAGGTCTGCCCCGACCTGTTGAAAATGCTTGCAAAAGACGTTAAAACCGTAGCCATAACCGGCACCAACGGCAAAACCACCAGCGCCCGCATGATCGAAGAAGCCTTCGCAAACGAGGGCAGGAGTTATTTTACCAACCGCTCCGGTGCTAACCTCATAACCGGTATTACGACCGAGTTTGTGATGAACTGTACGCTCTCCGGCAGGATGAAAAAGGAATACGCCGTCATCGAGTGTGACGAGGCGGCGGCTGTGCGCGTTTTCCCGCAGCTCAAGCCGCAGGTCATCGTTGTGACCAACCTTTTCCGCGATCAGCTTGACCGCTACGGTGAAGTGACGCACACCCTTGAGAATATCCGAAACGCCATAAGCGGCACGCCCGATTCCCTGCTCTGCCTCAACGCGGACTGTTCTCTCACTGCATCCCTTGCTCTTGACCTGCCCAACAAGGTGCGTTGGTTCGGCGTCGAAAAAGGCGCTGCCGTCTCCCGTGAGAAAGCGGAGTTGAGCGATGCGAGCCACTGCATCCGCTGCAAGAGTGAATATGAGTATGACTACATAAGCTACGGTCATTTAGGCGGCTTCCGCTGCCCGAAATGCGGCTACAAACGCCATGCCGCGGATTATGCGGTCACGGATATTGTCGAGCAGGGGATCAGCGGCACAACGGCCGTCATGGATATGGGCGGAGAAAAGCGCATTGTCAGCATCAATCTTCCCGCGATGTACAACGTCTATAACGCCGTCGGCGCGGCGGCGGCGATCACCGCCATGGGAATGAGCTGCGACGCGGCGGTAAAGGCGCTCGCCTCCTTCAAATGCGGCTTCGGAAGGATGGAGCAGTTTGAGCTGGGCGGCGGCACAAAGATGATGCTTGTCAAAAATCCGGCGGGCTGCAATCAGGTCATAGACTTTTTGCAGAATATCAAGGAAAAACTCATCCTCGTTATCTGTCTCAACGACCGCCCGGCGGACGGAAAGGACATCTCATGGATATGGGATGCGGATTTTGAAGGGATCGCCGCTCTCAGTGGAAGACTTCAGCAGGTAATCGTCTGCGGAGACAGAGCCGAGGATATGCGCGTCAGAGTAAAATACGCGGGAATCGGCGACAGCTTTATCAAAACAGAGCGCGATTATGCAGCGCTCGTAGATGAATTAGGCAGACAGACATTGCCCGTATTTATCATGCCCACATACACCGCCATGCTGGAGCTGCGCGAGCAGGTCATAAAACGCTGCGGCGGCAGTGAGTTCTGGGAATAAGGACAGTCGATTGTAAAACTGACGTTTTACAATCGAGAACTCGCGCTTATCGCATCGGGCATAAGCCCTCTTTGGTCGGCACGAGAGGCTTGCTTTGTTCACCTCAGGGAGTTTTTGAGGCGGCAGAGCTGCCTCAAAAACAGATTATAATCATTCCCTAACCCTTGGTTTTCAAAGGCAACACCGCACAATACGTCTGCGGGAGCTGACGGATAAAATGTGCTCAGATTTTGTCATTTTTTCTTGCAATACACAAAGTATTCCTGCGAAAAAATGCCTTCATCATAAGTGAGCGTCCAAATCTTCCATTTGGCTTACGCCGACTTATGCAAAGCTGAACCCGTTTTCTCTCGCCATCTGCTCTTGCCGCATTATGCGGTATTGCCTTAATTTTTTCAGCGTCGACCGGAATCCGGTGTCGGCAGGGTCTCCATAACTTCCTTTTTCTCTCGCGGTTCATTAGTTTCTGCTTCTTCGGAACCGGAGTTGCATTCCGGGCATATTCCCTTAAAAACGACATCGCAGCCGAGAAAAACAAATCCGCGCTTGTCGTTGATCCTGCTTTCCATATCCGGCACGACCGCCATATCCACGTCAAAAACCTTTCCGCATTTCAGGCACCGGACATGATAATGGTCATAGGTATTATGATCAAATCGATCGGCTTCGCCGGGAATCTGAATCTTTCGGATCAAACCGTCCTCTGCCAGCAAATTGAGATTTCTGTAAACGGTGGTTTTGCTGACATTGGGATGGTCTGCTTTGATAAAACTATATACTTCGTCAGCAGTTGCATGGCATTTCAAGGATTGGACAGCGTTCAAAACGAATTCTTTTTGTACGGTGTTGCGCCGCTGCATTTGTACTCTCCTAAATCAAACTAATTTCTTGTTGATAATATATACTGTTAAGCTTTTGCTGTCAATACCCAAGTGCATTCTTCCGCACCGTATCTGTACCGGCAAACACAGGACAAAAAGACCCTGCGCCCCCCCTGCTCTTCTCAAGGATATTCAACGATCCCCACCTGACGGCGAGGGAAAGCCGTAACTGCGGAAGGAAGGCAAAAGCGGACTGTAGAGCCGCGCAGCAATGAGACAGAACGCCTCGTATACAGCGGGTGCGGCGAAATGATTACGGTTTATCAGGGCAAGGGTCATTACGATGCCAGAGCCAGACAAAGCATAACAAAACAAAATGCAGATCAGCGTCTATCGGCAACGGTAGACGCTGATCTTATACCAAACATTATAGCCGCTGATATTTGCTATTAGCTCTTCTTATTTGGGATTAACTGTTTCTTTGCCATGACCGACTGGAAAATGACAACGGCAGCAAGAAGAGCAATGCCTATAATATCGGTTGCAGTACCGGGGATCATCATCATAAGACCTCCGGCAGCAGATAAGATGCGGATCACGGGATGCATCGTGCAGAGAAGATATCCTTCCAATGCCGCGGCAATACCGAACAGACCCACCAGCGAGGTGATAATGATCTGAATGATGCTCCATGCGCTGACATCGATAAGCAGCATGGCGGGATTCATGCAGAAGATATAGGGCACAATGAACGCGGCAATAGCCAGCTTTGTGGCGTTGATACCGGTCTTCATGGGGTTGGATTTTGCGATGGCGGAGCCGGCATAGGCCGCAAGCGCCACAGGCGGCGTGATGTCTGCCACAATGCCGAAGTAGAACACGAAGAAGTGCGCCGCGATCTTGGGTACGCCGATGGTGATCAGAATAGGGGCGCAGGTGGAGGCCATGATGCAGTAGTTGGCGGTGGTGGGCACACCCATGCCGAGCACGATGCAGCAGAGCATGGTCAAAAACAGAGCGACCATGGTGGGGTCGATGATCGTTACGGAGCTGGAGATGCTGACGACAGCGGAGATAAGCTTGGAGGCAAGACCGGTGGCGGTGATGCAGCCGGAGATAAGTCCCGCCATGGAGCAGGCGACCGCGATGGTGACGGTGCTCTTGCCGCCGGCTTCGAGAGCTTCAAAGAACTTGGGGAGAGTGATGCGGCTGTCCTTATTGAAAAGGCTCACAACAATGGCGAAGAGAATGGCAATGCTCGCGGAAAACTGCATGGTGCGGGTATTGGTGGTGACGAGGTAGACAAGCACGACCAGCGGCAGCAGCAGATAGAGCTTTTTCCAGAGATTTTTGAGCTTGGGAAGCTCGGATTTATCAATACCCTTGAGCCCCAGCTTTTTCGCTTCCAGATGGACGGCGATGAAAATGCCGGTGAAGTAGAGGACGGCGGGGAGGATGGCGCGGAGCGCGACTTCGCCGTAGGTGACGTTCATATACTCCGCCATGAGGAAGGCGGCGGCGCCCATGATCGGCGGCATGATCTGACCGCCGGTGGAGGCTGCGGCCTCGACCGCGCCCGCAAACTCACCCTTGTAGCCGGTCTTTTTCATCATCGGAATGGTGACGGAGCCGGTGGTGACGGTGTTGCCGACGGAGGAGCCGGAGACCATACCGCAAAGAGCGGAGGAAATGACAGCGACCTTGGCGGGACCGCCTGCGAAGCCGCCGACGAGAGCGTTCGCCACGTCAATGAAGAACGCCGCAATGCCCGTCCTCTCAAGGAAAGCGCCGAAGATGATAAACACGACGATGTACTTTGCACAGACCTGCACGGGAGTGCCTAAAACGCCGGAGGTCGTATAGAAAAGCGTGTACATGAGTCTCTTGATGCTTAAACCCGTAGAGAAGGTGTAGATCAGCAGCACGCCGACCACGCACAGGATCGGAAGTCCCACACAGCGGCGACAAAGCTCCATCAGAATAAGGATGCCGACAATGCCGATGGCGATCTGGAAGGGCTTGATTCTCGACGCGCTTGTGAGCTTGGCAATAATGGCATCATAGCCCAGACAGAAGTAGAGGAAACAGGCCGCTCCGACGACCATCAGCACAATGTCATACCAAGGGATATAGTTGTGGCGGACGTGCTTTTTGCTGGCGGGGTAAGTGAGATAACCCATGATGACGACCAGCGCTAGGAATGCGGTCAGTCTTATTTCAAGCGCCGCGACGGAGAAAAGGGTGGAATAGATGCAGTACAGCGAGAAAAGAACCATAACGGCGCGCACGGCAATGGCGGGTTTTCCTTCCCAGATACGGGTGTTGGATTCCTTGTCGTATTTGCGCATCAGCTTTTCTACGTCTTCCGCTGTACCCACCTCAACGGCGGGATTAGTTTTGTTTTTATCTGACATGGGGACAACTCCTTTTTTCCAGAATGTGACGGAATGTGCAAAAGTATTTCGGCATTTCCGTCAGAAATGCGCTTGCATATTCCGTCATGAACTTGGGGTTAAAACGCATATTCCGGGGCGCAGGAACTGCGCCCCGGAATATTCAGTTCTGTGGGGAAATTATGCTACGTCAATGCCCTTCTCTGCAAAGTACTTTGCTGCACCGGGGTGATAGGGGACATCGGTGATGGAGGAGGCGAACTCAAGACTGAGTTCTGCGCCCTTACCGTGCTGCTCTGCGATGGCTTCCATGTTCTCGAAGATGGTGGAGGTGAAGGAGTAGACGGTATCATCATCTACATCGTTGCGAACCAGAACCACGGCAGCGATAGCAACGGTCTGTACATCGGCGGGCATACCGTAGGTGTCAGCGGAGACGGTGTAAGCGGAGTAGTAGGGGCTCTTTGCGAGCAGATCGCCGATGTGGTCATCGTCGATACCGACAAGGTAGACGGGACCGGCGGTGCTCAGGTCGGTGATGGCGGTGGTGGGAGCACCTGCCACGATGAAGGCTGCGTCGATCTTCTTATCCTTGAGGGACTCGGCACTGTCGCCGAAGCTCTGGTAGACGGGAGTGATATCTTTCTCTGCATCCAGACCGTACACGCCCAAAACATCCAGTGCGTTGAAGTAAACGCCGGAGCCGCGGGCGCCGATGGAAACGATCTTGCCCTTGAGGTCGGCAACGGTCTTAATGTCGGGGTTGGTGGTTACGATCTGAACCTGCTCCATGTACAGGGCGGCGACAACGGAGAAGCTGTCGATCGCGCCGAGGTCGGCAAAGAGATTGGTTCCGGCATAAGCATAGCTCATAACGTCGGACTGGCAGAAAGCAAGCTGTACATCGCCGGCATCCAGGTCTTCTACGTTGGACTGAGAGCCGTTGCCGGTAACAGCGGTGACGGACACGTCAGAATTGTTGGAGACATACTGAGCCAGAACACTGCCGAAAGCATAATAGGTGCCGGCTTCGCCGCCGGTGGTAAAGATCAGGTCAGAGGCTGCGGATGCGGATGTGGCGCACAGTGCGAAAACCATGCACAGTGCAAGTGCGATGCTTAAGAACTTTTTCATTTCATTGTCCTCCGTTTCAAAAAATGAGCTATACATAAAATTATATATTCTCTTTAATCTCGTGTATTACGCTCTATGTGCGTTTATAATACAACCAAAAGTTGAATTTTGCAATAGCTTTTTTAACTTTCCCCACTAAACACATAAACTGCACAAAAATTCACCGCGTTTTTATGCAGTTTCAACAATGGATCCGGAACTTTTTTCCAATATCCGCCGCCGCAATACGCCTCTTTGATAAATGTACCACAACTGTTTGACGTATTAGCAGATAGATGCTATACTATATGCAGACAAAAGGAGTGTTTACCGTATGGATTTTGATGTTTTGAAAAGTTTTATAGCCGTTGCGGAAGAAAAGAGTTTTTCGTTGGCGGCAAAGCATCTGTTCATTTCGCAGCAGTCTCTTTCCAAGCAGATAGCAAAGCTGGAGGAGGAGCTGGGCGTACAGCTTTTTCTGAGAAGCCGTCCCTTAGGTCTGACTACGGACGGCAAGCTCTTTTTACAGACGGCAAAGGATATCCTGCAGCTCCGGCAGGAGTATGAATCCGGGTCGAGCCGAGGTCTGGGCGGACATCAGGTGCTGCATATCGGGATAGAGCATACGGTCGCAAGGGCGATCCTGCCGCACGTGCTCCCGGGATTTCTGGAAGAATACCCGGATACGTTCCTGCAGATGTCGGAGGATTCACCGGAGATCCTGCAGAAATCCGTTGCCCGCGACGGGGTCGATCTCGTGATCGGTTCGATCAGCGGCACACCGGATAACTATGAGAGCATACCTCTCTGCCGCAAGGAACAGATCCTTGTCGTCCCGAAAAAGGTGATGCAGGAGCTTGCCGGGGACAATTACGAAAGGATTAAGGCGGATTTTGCAAAGGGCGCCGACCTCAATTATTTCGCCTTGGCTCCGTTTATCAAGATCCCGCGTCTGTCCTCCGGCGGGCGAGCGCTTAACAGCTATCTCAAATATTATGACATCAGCCCGAGATTTGTCTGCGAGCTGACCAACGTGGAAAACGCTTTTCAGTTATGCAACAGCGGTCTCGGAGTCTTAATCTATGCCCGTCTTTTCTGGGATATGCTCGACGAAGATTTGCAGCGGGACTATCTCCGGCGCGTGGACATCTTTCCTTTGCCTTATCTGCCCGATATTGACAATGTATGTGCTTATTATAATAAGGAAACCGGACTCCACGGCAGGACCAGAGAGCTTTTCAATTATTTTGTGGAGTTTTTCGATCGCTACAATCTCCGACAGACGAGCAGCCTGACACAGCAGCGTTAATGTGTTTCATTCCGCATATTAAAAAACTGCGATTTGAACAGAAAATCCGCAGGTTGACAAAAAGGTAAAAATTCGTATAATTAAGTAACCGCCGATTAATTCGTCTTCGGCATCTGCCGGGAAATTTGCGCTCATACTTAGTCACTTTTTCTTGCAATACACAAAGTATTCCTGCGAAAAAGTGCCGTCGTATGAACCAAAATTTTCTTGGCATCTGCTCTTGCCGAATTAATCATCGCTTACTTAATCCATATTCTCACAGCAGATAGTATATACTCCTGCCTGATTTTTGAGGAGAGAACCATGCAGTTTAACTCATTTAAGTTTCTTGTGTTTTTCCCGGTAACTCTGGCAGTATTCTTTCTGATGCCCAAAAAGCAGAGGTATCTGTGGCTTCTGGCTGCAAGCTATTATTTTTATATGTGCTGGAACGCATAATACGCTCTGCTTCTTTTGTTTTCTACGGCCGTTACGTTTGCGGGTTCACTGGTTATCGATAAATATAATGCCTCCGATGAATCCCGGAAATCGAAATGGGCATTGACGGCAGTTCTTGCCCTTAATTTCGGGATACTCGCCTATTTCAAGTACGCAAATTTTCTCATTGGCTCTGTCGAAACCGTGCTCCATGCGCTCTCTGTTCCGACACATTTTTCGACTGCCGACGTTCTTCTCCCGGTAGGCATTTCCTTTTATATCTTTCAGGCGATCGGTTATTCCTTTGATGTGTATTACCGCAAGATCGAGCCGGAAAGAAACTTCCTCAGATACGCGTTATTTGTCTCCTATTTCCCGCAGCTTGTCGCCGGTCCTATAGAGAGATCCACAAATCTCCTGCCGCAGATCAACAATCTGGAAAATGTAAAATGGGATTACAAAAGAGTCCAGCGCGGCGGGCTGCTGATGCTCTACGGCTTTATTCTGAAAATGATCATCTCTGACCGTGCTGCCATAGCGGTCGATGAGGTATTCAACAACTGCCTTGAATACTCACCGGGAGCATATGTTGTTGCAACATTCCTGTTCTCTTTCCAGATATACTGCGACTTTGCCGGATATACATATATCGCCATCGGCGCTTCACGGATGATGGGCGTTGAGCTTATGGACAACTTCAACTGCCCGTATCTTGCGCTTAGCATAAAAGATCTCTGGAACCGCTGGCACATTTCCCTTTCGACATGGTTTCAGGATTATCTCTATATTCCTCTCGGGGGCAGCAGAAAGGGAAAGCGCCGGAAGTATATAAACCTGTGTATCGTATTTGTGGTAAGCGGTCTATGGCACGGTGCGGGATGGAATTTCATTCTTTGGGGACTTATCCACGCTGTGTACAGAGTTATCGGTGAAATAACCACTCCGCGGCGTAAGGAGCTGCGCAAAAGGCTCGGCATTGCGGAGAATAATCCCATGCTGGTATTTGTTCAGAGACTGATCACTTACTGCCTGTTTGTAGCTTCGCTGCTGTTTTTCCGGGTACACGATTTCGGACAGCTAAAATATATGATCTATCAGATAGCATTTAAGCCGTGGAATATTCACAGTATCTGGGAAAACGGGGTCAGCGCTATGGCACTTTTATTCCCCGAGTGGAAGGTGCTCATTGCCTCTCTGATATTCCTCAACGTATGCGACCTCCTGAAAGAGAAAAAAGTGCCGTTTACGGACTGGTTTGAGGAAAGGAGCTGGATATTCCGGGCTTCAACGTTCGTAGTCGGAGTTCTTTTGATCCTTACCTTCGGAGTATACGGTTCCGGGTACGATCCCGCATCATTTATTTATTTTCAATTCTAAGGAGCTAATCGTGAAAGCCAAAGTTATAATCAGAAATGTTCTGCTCACACTGCTGGTAATGCTCACGATCCATCTCTCTGCGCGATATCTTGGTTTCGTCATGGCTCCGAAGTATGAATTCGAATATCAGGGTGAAACGATTGAAACGCAGGATCTGTCGTCGTATTACTTCTCAAATGAAAAACGCAACAACGCAGATACTTTATTCGTCGGCTCGAGCCATGTTTTCTGCAGCATCGATGTGAACATTATGAACAAAGAGTACGGGAAAAACGCTCTGATGCTCGCCACATCTTCTCAGACTCTCGATCTGTCGTATTACGCAATTATGAGCGCGATCCCCATGCAGCATCCCAAAAGGATCTTCCTCGAAACGGTATGCGCAACTTTCACGGAGCCGCGGCAAAAGCTCCTGTCGACCAGGGCGCTTCTCAATGATCTCACGAACTGGTCAAAAGGAAAGCTGTTAGCCGCCAAAGCCTCCGGACTGCCCATGTACTATTTTTTGTATCCTATAACCGATCTTCACAATACCTGGTGGAAGGTCAGAGCCAAAGATTTTATTCTCCCCCGCCTGCCGGCGGGAGAGCGCTTCTGCTATTATGACGGAAGAGTCATGGAGCTCGATGACTGGTCTCCATCCCCTGACATAGAAGGCGAAGAGATTCCGGAAGATAATCTGTTCTGGCTCAATAAGATCGTTCAGTTGTGCCGCGAAAACGATACCGAACTCATTCTTTTCACGGCTCCTTTTCCTGCCACGCAGTGGGAGCAGACGATCCTCCGACGGATCAATGACTATGCGAAAGAAAACGGTCTTGTTTATTATAATCTCATGGACGATTATAAAAAGATAGGGATCGATTTCCATACCGATTTCTTTGACTATCAGCACCTGAACACAAACGGTCAGAGAAAAGTCTCCAGATATATGGCTGAAAACTGTATGGATTTTTGAATATGACATGGCTTATACTAAGGCAACACCGCACAATACGTCTGTGGCAGCTGACGGATAAAATGTGCTCAGATTTTGTCATTTTTTCTTGCAATACACAAAGTATTCCTGCGAAAAAATGCCTTCATCATAAGTGAGCGTCCAAATCTTCGATTTGGC
>JAZLGK010000136.1:0-4205 GCA_045616265.1 Candidatus Limivicinus sp.
ATGTCCCGGCTCCTGCGTGTTATTCTTGCGTGTTTTTTTGAAATCTTCCCTTATTCAAATGTCTTGGAGTATACGCACCTATCGTTGCCAATAGCGAACTTCGTCACGCCGTACTTTGCTTTCAGAGCATCAATGGCTGCCTGATTCGTGATGGCACCAAACGTTCCATCATGTTTCTGGCTGAACTCCATGTAGATCCCGTCGTATGTTCCGTTTGTGTAACGAAGCATGCCGTAGTATCCATTATGATTCATT
Source organism: Candidatus Limivicinus sp. (assembly GCA_045616265.1). Lineage (GTDB taxonomy): Bacteria > Bacillota > Clostridia > Oscillospirales > Oscillospiraceae > Limivicinus. Next base: position 256 of record JAZLGK010000136.1, read on the forward strand.
TCCAGGCTGTAGTAGTTGCCCGTGTTATCCTGAACAAGCCCTGCCGTGATCATAGCACCATCAGCGCCCAATAGATACCATACATTCTGTCCATTTGCTGCTACAGCATCATCACAGAGCCATGCATTCTTCACATCTTCTCCGGCTTTATTCTTTATCTTCCAAATGCCAGCTGCATCAACATACCATCTCTTTGAGAAGGTGGCTTTACTGCTAACCTTATTTCCGCCGCCTCCACCAGATGACGGGGTCGGGGTCGGAGCAGGTTTGGTCTCGGTAAATACAAAGTCACTGAATCTAGTAAGTGCAAATCTTGCACGGTACTTTCCATTACTGTCAGCATATACAACCGGAGCAATTGCTTCCTGACCGCCATTTTCGAAGAAATGAAGGATCGTGATCAATTTGACATTGATACTTGCAGGAACTGCCATATCGATCATTACAGGCACTTTAAGATTCTCCGGATCCACCACATTTTTCAGGCTCATAGAGAACTGCACTGACACTTCCGCTTTGTACTGAGAAGGAACTGTGTGCTCTTTCGCTGTTTTTCCGACTTCAAGCACTACATCTTTACTTGAATCAGTCAAATCGTTAAGTACCGCACCTCTTACCGCAATGCCTGCCGTATCCAGGCCTTTAACTTCTTCTTTTACGTCTGTCACGGTTTCTACCCCGGTTGCTTCCTCCAAACGTTCGATTTCAGTAAGAGCACCGTTCTCTGCAAGCATAGCCTTTTTCAGTTCTTCTGTAGTTATTTTCTGCTGAACCTCTGCCGCAATTTCTTCCTGAGTCTTTCCTTCAGGATCAATGTTGATCAGCTTTTCTACGGTCTTTTCCGTATCTGCGGAACTGTTCCGCTTAATATCGTACTTGTACTTATATACGGAAAGATCAACGACGCCAGCTGCCTTCAGTTCCTGATATGCCGCATTGTAGCGATCCGCAACATCCTTCGCTACTGTTTCAAAGCTCATCTCAGGTATATGGCACCATCTCTGGAAGCATACATTTGCCTTATCACCTTCAAGCGGGATCATACTATCCGGGAAGAGCGACATGGAGGCATAATTCTTGATAAGTCCAAAAAGCTTCCACTGCGAACCGACATAACTTTCCACATGCGCATTTGCTACAATTTCCGGCTTATACGGAATCATTCCGCCGGTCTCATAGATCCTCCCGTTCAGATAGTCACTGTTCAGGAAGATGAATGCGTTCTCAATCGCCTTCTTCTTTTCGGCATCTGCAGCGTTATATGCCACCTTGTCGATGGAACATCCGGTCCTGTCAAGATATACTCCCTTGTACGGTGCTTCGCCTGCCTCGATCGTAGGCATATCGATCACCGTCCAGTTGCACTGTGCAGGGAACTGCATCGTGTAAACCGCATAGTCATAAGACGGTGCCGGGAACATTCCGATCTTTCCTTCCGCAAACTGTGCGCGGATCGGATCGATCGCAAGGTCATCCATACCAAGGGTATAGCCGTCCTGATACATCTTTTTGATGGTTTCAGCCGGTACCTTGAACTGTGACCAGTCATAGGTTTCCGTATTGGGATCCCACCAGCCTCTGCCGGTGGAATTCATAGAAGCCTTAAAGGTAAGCCGTGACCACAGTGAACCCCATGTGGTTCCTCCATAACCGAATTCTTTTCCGCCGCCATTTTCAGTGATGACCTTTGCGCATTTATACACATCGTCCCATGTCTTCGGAAGCTCAAGGCCGTTCTTCTTAAAGAGATCTGTATTCACTGCCATCTTGATCGGTACCACCTCCGATGGAAGTGCGTGCAGATGATCTGCCTGAATATTGATTCCCTTCTGGATATACGGCTCATAGGATTTGATCAATGCTTTGAGATCGGCATTGTCAATGGTCCGAAGATCCATCACCCAGCCTTTCTCGATCCAGTCCTGATGAGAGGTATTGACATCCATGATGTCATAATGCTTGCCGGATTCCAACTGCCTTTGAAGATCTGTGGAATAAGTATTAATGTTAGAAACAAGTTTCAGATATACACCCTTCTCTTTTCCTTCTCCCGCATTCCACTTATCAATTTCTTCCTGAAGAGTTACGAGATAAGCTCCTATCGAACAATAGTAATCTACCTCAATGACTCCGGTCCCCGCCAGTGATGTCACACTTGCAGATTCCTCCGCTTGTCCTGCTTCATTTGATTCTTCCACTTCGACTGCTTCTACTGCTTCGACTGCTTCGATCGAATCAGCGGATTCAATTGTGGCGTCAGCACCGACAGTTTCAAAGCTTTCTGTTTCTGCAAATACAGGAGAGGTCATTTGCAGTAACATCAGTATTGAAAGAAATAGTGCTATGAACTTTCTTCTTTTCATAATTCTCCTTCCTTTTTTGCCAACACGTTAAAAAATAGAAAGATACATCTTTCATGTTTGAATTATCCATGCCGATATGAGTATGTTTCTACTCATATATTACCACTCATATTTTTATGCGTCAATTCATACTATTCTACATAAATACGGAGGTTTATTTATGCAGGATATCAAACACGGAAAAGTGATTCTGAAACTGGATCAGGTCGTAAAAGCACAGGGAATACCTATCAGTAAACTTGCTTTTCGAGCAGAAATGCAGCGCACTCAGTTAAAAGCATATCTGAAAAACGAGGTTCAGCGCGTGGATCTTGATATTCTTGCACGGCTTTGTCACGCACTGGAGTGTGATATCACTGACCTTCTTGAATATAAAAAAGAACAGCCATGATGGCTGCTATGGACAAACAGGAGCCGGGATGTCCCGGCCCCTGCGTGTTTGTATCCGGTTTTCAGAACAGGCTCAGCTGCACGAATTCCCGGTAGACGGACAGTTCCGCCGGGGTCTGTGATAAGATCTCGTCGGTTTTTTCGGCATCCGTAAGCCAGGGCTCGATCTGGTCGCGGCGAAGGGTGAGCGGCATGCGGTCGTGTACCGGCTTCATAGAGCCGTTTGCCGCCGTAGTGAGGATCACGAAATCGGAGTCGCGATAGATGCCGGCAAGGTAAACGGATTTTTCCTTGACGGACGAAAACTCCGCCTTGTTCTTGTCCCTGTCCCACTCATAAAACTTTTTCGCGGGGATCACGCAGCGGCGCTCCGCCACGCTTTCGGCAAAGGACTTTTTCTCCCGCACCGTTTCGACTCTGGCGTTGATAAGAAGCGCCGGCGCCTTTGTGTCTGCGGTATTTCTGGAGCCGTTCATGCCAAAGCGCATGTCGCCGGCAAAAAGACCGTTGCTGCCCTTTATGATGACCGTAGCCTTGTCACCGGGGTGCACATCGCCTTCTCTCAGCCAGTCGATGCCTTTGTCATAGCCATCCACCAGACCTACGATATCCTTTTGTGTGGTTTCATCCGAATAAAATCTGCAGCACATATTACCAGTATTTAAGCATTGTTCCCTTCTGTTCCGCCAGTGCCTTCCGGTACACTCTCGTGGCAATGGCAACGTCCTCGATGCCCATGCCTACGCAGTTAAAGTAGATGGTCTCCTCATCTGAGGTCCTTCCGGGAACGGCGCCGGTGATGACGGCACCCAGTTCTCCGTTCACGGCTGATTCATCCATCACGCCTTCATTCACCATCTTGGCGATGGCGGCGGTGTTTCTGTGCTTTACGGCACGCCAGTTGTCCACGAAGCGTTTGTCTGCCTTGGAAACGGTGTCATAGCTGCACTCGTAGCCGCCGAAATTGATATAGAGCGCGCCCTTTCCCAGATCATCAAAAGAGACTACCGGGCTGGCAGCACCGGTAGCGGTGACCACGATGTCACATTCTTTGCTCTTTGCCTTTTCGGATGCCTTCACGGGGATCCCCAGCCGCTCTGTCATGCGCTTCGCGAAAGACTCCGTACGCTCCTTGACCAGGTCAAACACATGGATCTCTGACAGCGTGGGGCAGCCCACTTTTGCTGCCTCCAGCAT
>JAZLGK010000137.1:0-8986 GCA_045616265.1 Candidatus Limivicinus sp.
GGTAACCTTCTCAATCTGATCCTCGACCCGATTTTTATTCTCGGCTTCAAGTGGGGCGTGGTCGGAGCAGCTGTCGCTACCGTCATCGGCAACGCCGTTGCGGCGGGATATTATGTTCTTTACTTCCTCAAAGGAAAATCGTCGCTTTCCGTCAGTCCGAAATATTTCTCAATGAAAGACGGGATCCTGTCCGGCGTTCTTTCTGTGGGCGTTTCGGCATCTATCGCAAATCTTCTTTCCAGTGTAACATCCATCTTTGTAAACTCGCAGCTTTCTACCTATGAAGGCGGCGATATGCTGGTCGCCGGATACGGCGTGACCGCCAAAATAATTATGATTGTTACCCTGATCGGTATCGGCATCGGCAGCGGTGTGCAGCCGTTTCTCGGTTACTGCTACGGCGCAAGGAACAAGGAAAGACTCACCGTAGGGCTCCGGTTTACGTTTGTATTCGGGCTCGCCTTCTGCTTCGTAATTTCCGCGCTTTGCTATATCTTTGCAGAGCCTATCGTCAAAATATTCCTGACGGATATGACTGCTTTGAGTTCCGGCATCCACTTCACTCGCATTCTCATGGTTACGGGCTGGCTGATCGGTCCTTTTATCATCTGTCAGAACACACTGCAGGCGATGGGAGCCGCAACGCCTGCGCTTTCGGCCACCGTTATCCGTCAGGGTGTTATTTTCGTGCCTGCCGTGCTGATTATGAAAGCGCTGATCGGTGTAGATGGATTGATTTGGGCCCAGCCGATCACGGACGTTCTCTCACTGGCGGTCATCATCATTATGCTGTGCCGGAAAATAGGGAAAACCGATTTTACAAAAGCAGAAAACAACACATAATCGGAAAGGAAAAGCAAAAATGGAGCTGAAAGGCAAAAGAGTTGTGATTACCGGAGCATCTTCTGGGATCGGACTTGAAATACTGAAATTGCTTCTTGCGAATGGCTGCCGTGTGGTTGCTTGCGCAAGACATATTAAGAATATCGCAATCGAAAACGAAAATCTCTTTTTGATGACCTGCGATGTATCGAAAAAAGAGGAAATCGACGCGCTCTTTGATTTTGCCAAAGAAAAGCTCGGTGAAATAGATCTGTACATTTCCAACGCTGGCTTTGCTTATTACGAAAAAATCGGAAAGCCCGATTGGAAACACGCCGAAGATATTATCAATACGAACTTTGTAAGCACGGTCTACGCCGCCGAAAAGATGAAGGAACTGCACGGTGATAAGCCCTACAACTTCGCAGTGACGGCAAGTGCGATGGGGCTTCTGTCACTCCCCGGATATTCACTTTACAGCGGGACGAAAGCTGCCGTGCGCGGGTTTGCCGATGCGTATAGGTATGAACTCAAAAAAGGACAGCATTTTCAGGTTATTTACCCGGTTGCAACAAAGACGAAATTTTTCGGACGCGCCGGGAACAATACGCCCGTTCCGTGGCCGACGCAGGAAGCGATTACCGTGGCAAAGCGGGTGATCAAGGGGATTCGCAAGGATAAAAATCATATTTTCCCGTCAACGATGTTCCGGATTACGAATGCGGTCAGCCGGGTATTCCCGTTTGTTTTCAATATTTATGTTAACATCAACAACAGAGCGTTCCGCAAATGGCTCGATGAGGAGGGAAAGTGATATGGGGCACGAAGTCAAAGCTTATCCCGCACCGTGGAATCTGCGCGGAAAAGGATACATCTTTCTTTACAAATTCAAAAAGGATTTTGTCGCGCAAAGCGGAAATGTTCCGGCATTTCTTGAAGGTGCTTTTGTCGGGGGATTCGGCAGTATGATGCTGGTGGATTACGAGGAATCGAATGCAGGACCGTACGGAGAACTTCTTTTTATTCCGGGCAAATTCCGTTTCGGCGGCAAAAAGCTTGATACGATCAGCAAGATCTATGTTTCCACGATGGAAAGCGTTGTGAACGGCAGGGCAAACTGGGGTATCCCGAAGGAGAAGGCGGACTTTTCTTTTGAAGAAACAGGCAGCGGCACGGAAAAAGTCACCGTAACCGCAGACGGCAAAATCGCGGCGGAGTTTACCCTGCGTTCCGGCAAACTCTCTTTTCCGGTCAGCACGAAGCTGCTCCCGTTTCCGCTCGTACAGCAATATGAAGGAAAACACTATTTCACCGACTTTTTCGGGAAAGGAAAGGGTCATTTTTCAAAGATCATTGACATAAAAATCAACCCCGGACTTTTCCCGGATGTTTCTGTCTGCCGACCGATCGCCGTTATCCGCGTAGAGCCGTTCAGCATCACCTTTCCGGAGGCAAAGATCGAAACTGTAATATCAAATCTTAAAGAGGCACATCGGGGTGAGAAAAAATGAGTAAATCCAAAAGAAAAACGATCCGCAGAATCATACTGATCGTACTTGCCGCGATCCTCGTTCTATCCGCTGTGATCGTCGGGATGTGTCTTTTTAACGAAAGGCCAGCTGTGCAGACGGTTGCCGCATACCAAAGCACGCACGGCGATACGGTCATATCCGTTGCCGATGACGGAGATGTGGAAATTCTTCCGCAAAGAGAGAATGCCGATACCGGGCTTATCTTCTATGTCGGTGCACAAATCAAACCGGACGCCTATATTCCGCTTCTCGCCCGGATCGCAGAGCAAGGGTATGCCTGCTATATTCCGAATCTTTCTTTCAATATGGCGGCGCTTGAGCCGAAAGCCGCCGATGATTTAATATCGGCACACCCCGAAATCAAGTCATGGATCCTTGCCGGGCATTCGATGGGAGGCCTTACTGCCTCCGGCTATGCCGACGATCATCGGGACACGGTTGACGGGCTGATCCTCATCGCCGCCTACACGAACCGTGATATGAGCGATTCCGACCTGCCGGTGCTTGCCGTGTTCGGCGACACCGACGGCGTGATGAACAAGGGGCTTTATGAAAAACGAAAAGCATGGAATCCCGCCGATTTTGAGGAGTATATCATTCCGGGTGCCAACCATGCGCAGTACGGCGATTACGGAAAGAAGCCCCGTGACAACGACGCGACGATTTCCGCAGAGGAACAGCAGTCACAAACGGCAGAGATCATTCTCGAGTGGCTGAACCGCCATTTTCCGGAGGTGAAAGCCGATGAGCAATAAGCCGAAAATGACAAAAGATACGATTCCTGAAAACTTCACCTTGTCGCTTGCTTTTGTTGATGCACTGCCTGTTCTCTTTTTCGGCGGCAGTATGATCCTGATAGGACTGCTTTTCGGAAGTCCGCTGTTTCTGATCGGTGCCGCTCTGTGCTTTTGGGCGGGTGCGGCGAAGGTGCTTTGGAAAATCATCGTTGTAGCAAAGAAAAAGAACATCTGGTGGATGTTCCTGCAAATGCGGATCGTGATGCCGATTGGCTTTGTGCTGATGATCCTCTCCGTGATTCTGAACCGAAACGCAATCGACCTTTCCGCCGTCCTTGCGGCAATCGTTTCGCCTCCGTCCGTCATATTCTTTGCGATAGGTTTGATCGGTATGGTACTGATGGGCGTATTTGCGGCCAAGCTCGATTCAGCGGACGTGCGCTCCAACTGGATCGAACAGTTGACGAACGGGGTGGCACAGGCGGCGATTTTCGTCGGAATATTGCTTTTATTTTGAAAGGATCATCTATGAAAACAACACTGAATCGACTGCTTGATTTTTTTGATATCGTCGATGAGAACGGCATATCCAATCTTGACAAGGTACACAAATACCAGAGGGTTTTACGCCGCGTCGAAACGACCGACAAGAGTATAAGCGTAGAAGCGGTTAAAAACGATGCCTTAATAGGTGATATCCCGAACGGTATCATTATGGAAAACGGGAAGATCATCGGGCTCGGCATCCATATCTATAACGAAGATGTCTATCCGCTGAAAAGCTTTGAGATCAACCTGCGTAACTGTGACCTTATCGGCGAGCTTGATATTTCGGACTGTACCGATATGGTGTTTCTCGATTTGTACCACAACCGTATCACTTCGGTCAGATCGAAGAATATGCCGTCTATGCGTATCTTCGGTGTGCAGGATAACTGGCTCGAAAGCATTGACGTGTCGGAAATGCCATCCTGTCAGGGGATCGATGCGGGCATGAACCGGCTGAAAGAACTCGACGTTTCCGAAAATACCGAACTGGTCGAGTTATATATCAATGATAACGCATTTACGGAAATCGACCTTTCCCACAATCCGAAACTCAAATATTTCTATTGTCATAACAATCATATTGCGGAACTTGACACGCGTTTAAATCCGCTTCTGCGGCATCTGAACGCCACCGGAAATCCGATGAAAAGCATTCGTTCGCTCGCTCCTCAGCAGGAGGAAAAACTGCCGCTGGAACTGTATGCCGGAGACGGCGGATGCGTCGGGCTGAAATTCAATCCGGTCTACAACGCACAGTGGAAAGAGACCGGAGAATGGCAGCAGAGCTATTATGCCTATCCCGACGAGGGTTTTCGCTTCGACGGATGGTATGAAAACGGAGAGAAAGTATCCGAAGAAGAAAGATGGATCGACGAATACGGCACGAGCCGGATTCTGCAAGCAAGGTTCAAAACCATACTGTAATTCGCAAATAAAACGGAGGTATTCAATTATGCCGGAAGAAGGCAGCATCAGCATAGAACAATTATTACTCACGCGGTTATCCAAAAGTGACTTCAAAAAATGGGTGGATAACAGTTCTGCACCGTACAAAGAATTGATGGCATATTACAGATGTGCCATTATGGAGATAGAGACGAAATTCAAAGTATTGAATGAGGAACTGTCAATACAGTACGACCGGAATCCCATTGAAACCATAAAAAGCAGACTGAAAACGCCGGAAAGCATTTTCGATAAAATTGCGAGAAAAGGATGCCCGTTAACCGTTGAAAGCATAGAAGAAAATATAACGGATATTGCCGGAGTCAGAGTCATCTGCTCTTTCCCGTCTGACATATATATGCTCGCCGATGCTTTTGAAAAGCAGGATGATATACACGTAATTACCCGCAAGGATTATATCAGCAATCCCAAGCCAAACGGATACCGCAGTCTTCACCTGATCGTTGACACCCCGATTTTTCTTCATGACAGAAAGCGATATATGAAGGTCGAGGTGCAGTTCAGGACCATCGCAATGGATTGGTGGGCGAGCACAGAACATAAAATACGCTATAAAAAAGACATCTTGGAAAGCGAATCCATCAAGCACGAGCTTGCCGACTGTGCAAGAATAGCGGCAGAACTTGATCAACGAATGGAGCAGTTACATACGATAACGAAGCAGAATCAAGGAGAAAAGAGAATATGAACAGCAAAGGAAACGAATCGGGGATCATCGGACACTTTTCCGTTGCACTCGGTCTGTTTGATTACATAAATCCGATTTTTTACGGCGTCACCGTTATTACGATTATGATAAAAATGTTCGGCATCATGAGCACGCCGACCTATATTTTTTTTGTAGTCGGCGCGGTGATCTCGCTGATTTTCGGCCTGTCCATACCGACGGTCAAGCTCATCGTCGGACTCGGAAAAATGCAGTTCAAGATGCCGGTCAATCTGGTATCGTTCGTGAATACGGGCATCCTGCTTTCCGGCATCGCGCTCGTTTCCCACGTTGTCGGAGTAAAGCCGCTGACGCTTATCATCATTTTGCTATGTGCGGCGGGCATCATCGGCTTTTTATGGTACAAGACCGGAAAATTCAACACCGTTGCCGTGCTCATCGGCGCGGTCGGTTATCTGATGATTTACGCTTCTTTGATCACCTTGTCGATCGGAAACGGTGTGATACTGCCGATCATTCTGTATGCGCTTGCAATCTGCCTGTTCGTGTTCCTTTGCCTTGTCGGAATTCTTTCCAACCTCAAAAATGCAAAAGTGCATTGGGTGATTGAAATCTCCAACGTAGTGTGCCAGTTCTCCGTTGCGCTTGCGACGGTAATCCTGTTTTGCAGATAACCAGTTTCGGTGCATTGACAGATTATGCTGTCCCGCTCGGAATCAAGGGTTTTCTTGGCTCCGGGCGGGTTTTTGCGTTTTATGGGTTATAGTCACTTATCTTCTTCCAATGCTTTGTGGAGCTTATCTATAGCTCCACGGTAGATTCGGTCGGCAGAGGAAGACACAACGCCATGTTTCCCAGCAAGGTCTATGAACGCCGTTTTTTCGAACTCTCGCTTTATTTTCTGCCGTTTATGCTCTCAATATAATGGGTACTCCAACAGCTTTCACAAAAGCCGAGGTGTTCAGCAACGATGGCACGTTCCCGGTATTCGAGATTATCGAATGCTTCACATAGGTTTTTCAGCCGCTTTTCGTGGTAGAACATTCTGGACGGCTCGGTGGTCGTATCGACGGTCACATCTATTGTTTTGGCTTAACCGGGTATGAAGGTTTATATAGATGATATCATAACTTCATAATAATATTGACAAAAGCACCGATTCGAGCGGACATTTCTGCACGAATCGGTGCTTTTTCGTTTTCTTTATTCTTCTGAATTTTCTTTACGAATAGAAATACTGCCGTAATATGCCGCAATCGGAGCAAGTGTATTCTCGCTGCGGCACCTGTTGTATTCTGCGCGGATAATAGCTTCTACAGCTTCACGTCCATACCCATCAAGTCTGGCATATTTCAGAGCGTATTCCGTCAGATCATCTTCGACTTGGGATAATGCCAGATTCTCCGGTTCTTCTTCGCTTTGCACTCTCGGCGTAGCGTCATCGGATTTGCCCATGATATAGTCGAAGCTTCTTTTGAAAATATCACTCATGCTGTCGAGTGCTTCAAAGCTCGGCGTCCGGCTGTTTGTTTCCCATGTGGATACCGTTCCCTTCGTTACTCCAAGTGCTTCTGCGAGAGCGGTTTGCGTCATACCGTTTTCCTTGCGTAATTGTTTGATTCTTTCTCCCATAGTTGCCATAAAATCATCACCTCCTGAACAATAATAGCACACATATCATCATTTTGTCAACCCATATCGTTAAATAATTTCAAAAAGTTTTGCAATATCGTACAATATGATGTGTTCAGCTATTGACAAGTAACGATTGCGGTGATATAATGTAAATATGAAAGTGCGACACACGTCGTTACTTCTCGCTGCACCTTGACAACTGCATCCCACTCACCGGCTATAGGGTATGGACTGAGCGAAGACGGAAGGCACCCGAGCGCAGACATATCCCCAAAAGCATATACGGAAACGGTATAGGCCGCCGGGAATGTAAGTGGATTCTAAAAAATGAAAGAAGGAGGAATTACAAATGGAGAGATCAACAATGAGTGTGCAGGAACTGTCCACTCGGATGGGTATCAGCCTTCCCAAGGCATATGAGCTGGTCAAGCAACCCGGCTTTCCTGTGCTCCGTATCGGAACAAGAATTCTGATTCCGGTTGGCAGTTTCAATGTCTGGCTCAGCAGAAAAGCCGAAGGCGGTGATGATAATGGAGACAAATGAGTTTCTGCAAAAAGTCTACGGCGGATTGCGTGATGGATTTTTATCAGTTACCACGTTCGCCAAAGACGGAGAAGCCCGAACAAAATGGTTCGACACCGGACAGCTCAATGAGATGGCGGCATATGCGGTCGAAATCGGAACAAGCTGCAACACCTATTTCGGCATTAATCCCCGCACAAGGAATCTTGGTGCGTACTTACGTGGAAAACGGGAGGACATATCTTCTGTCGTCGGCGCGTATGTGGATTTCGACATCAAAGGCGGGGCGCATAAAGAGGAGGATCTTCCGGAAACAGAAGATGAGCTTATGGCGTTCCTTGCCACCCTGCCGAAACCGCCGACTGCAATCGTAAATTCCGGAAACGGATACCATGTGTACTGGCTGTTCAAGGAAATCTTCTACATCAGTAACGAGGCTGATCGCGACTATAGCGAAAAAGTCGTCAAAGGCTGGGAGAGCTATATAAAGGAAAAAGCTTTCCGGAAGTACGGCTGGAAATTCGACAGTGTCAGTGATCTGCCGCGTATGCTGCGGGCTGTCGGAACAATCAACCACAAAACTGCGGAACGACCCATTTGCAATGTTATCTCTTTTACAGAGGAGAGATACAGCCCCTCGGATTTTGACGAGTACGCTTCTGCGCATTCCGGGAAAAAGTCCACGGGGACAACCGAAACAGACGGCTTCGCTCTTATGGGTACGGGCAGCGGACGGGAACTGATTGAAAAATGTACTTTTCTTCAGCACTGCCGTGATGATGCCGAAACCCTGCCGGAGCCGGAATGGTACGCAGCTCTGACAAACCTTGCGCAGACTGCCGACGGTGAAGCCCTTGCTCACGAGATCAGCAGTCCGTATCCGGGTTACACCCATGAGGAAACACAAAGAAAATATGTCCACGCAGCACAGGAAAACAAACCGGTGACCTGCGAGTACATCAAAAAGCACCTTTGCTTTAACTGTGGAAAAGACTGTGGTGTAAAAACCCCCGTCACCCTTGTCCATACCGAAAAGAGGCAGGAAAGTGCATTTGAGAAACCGATTCCATTCGATGCGTACAAGCCGCCGCCCTTCCCGGTAGACGCTCTGCCAAAGGCCATAGCGGATTATGTTATTGCTCTTGCAGAAAGCACCCAGACGCCTGTGGATATGGCGGCTTCATCCTTTTTCCCAATCGCATCCGTGTGTCTTCAGGGGAAATATCTTGTTCGTGCAAAACCGGACTGGTTCGAGCCGGTAAACACCTATGCGCTGATCATTATGGAGCCTTCCGAACGAAAATCCGCCGTAGGAAATGCAATGGCGCGTCCGCTAAACGAATACGAAGCCGAGGTCAATATGCGTAATGCCGCAGAGATCGAATCCAGCAAAATGCGGGGTCGCATTTTGGAACGAAGGCAGAAAGCGTTGGAAGATCAGGCAGCCAAGGGAAAAGATGTCAAGGCTGAACTTGACAGCATCGCCTCAGAGATAGCGGGTTTCAAAGAAAAGAAGCCACTCCGGCTGTATGTGGATGACGTTACCACGGAAAAG
>JAZLGK010000138.1:0-10557 GCA_045616265.1 Candidatus Limivicinus sp.
GAGATATTTCATGGATCGCGGCACAAACCGTCTGCACCTCGCTCATGTTCTCTCTTATGGAAATACTCTGCGTTTTGGCGCTGAAAAAGCCGTCAGTGTTTTCTTCGAGCGGTGCAAACTCTATGGGTACAGGGGACGAGCGGCGCACAGCCTCCATGAAAACATCGTAGTTTTCAACATCTCCGGTTAAATTCTTTGCCAGCTCCGGCAGCGGCTTTCCCTCCGTCTGCGCCACATCAAAGACCGATGTGACCTTGAAAAACGGAACTTTGATTGTTTTCTCCTCCCGGACAGGCTTTCCGTCCGCATCCAGTATGGGGAGCTTTGTATCCGGGTCGAGTTTGTCGGTCTCAATCGTTTTACTGTAAGGAGCCGGGGCGATGATTTTGATGCCTCGCTCTCCCTTTTTCACACTGCGGGAAAACTGGCTTTTCCACTTGTTAAAGCCGGCAACATGCGTTGCGCTGGGGCACTGCATATATATGAGCATCTGGTTATTGACCGAGTATCTGTGAAATCGAGACATAACAGAGAGATAATTCATATATCTGTCTGACCGGAACAGCTCCTTGATACCGGTTTCAATACTGTCGGTTATTTCTTTTAAGCGTTGTTTATCGCTTTTCTTTTCGTCCAATGATTCACCTCATTTTCATAAAATAAAAGCACCGACTTTGATCGTAAGTCAAAGTCAGTGCCATGTTGCCTGAATATTCAGAGTTTTTACAGAATATCCATTATTTCATTTACTGTGCTGCATGTATCCGTAAAATCAGCCATGTCATGCGGTTGCCGCAAAAGCGGCGAGCATGACGGCTTTTTATAACATTACTGTGATTTATCACAGTAATACTTCCAGATAAGTCCTGATCCGTTTTTCAACTTTAAGCAATTTCGCGTATTCGGAAAGGCGGGGGATATTCCTGTCACTTCTTTTTACATAGGTTTTGAATGCTTCGCTGATCAACTGAATATCTGTGTTTGCCTGCGGTTTAAGTATATCGCACAGCGTCTTTTCCATGTTGTAGCATTTTACCATATGAAATCCGGGAGTCTGTATCTCTGCTGTCCCCAGACTGTAGAACGGTTCTTTAACCATACGACACCGGATATTTTCACGTTTTGCCGACGTAGTGTTATACGAAGAGGGGAATGTCATTGAATAGCTTACCGGTGTACGGTCAGTCAGATCCCATAAAAACAGAGCGGTTTCACCGGAATATATACCTTTTTTATACCTGCACTGTAAAGAATACATTTCATCTTCCCATACATCCGGCAGAACATATACGCCTCTCATCGTGTTTTCCAGTGCCCCAATATCTGTTAAGTATTTAAGGCTTCCTCTGGAAAATCCGGCAGCGTCGATCATAGCGGAAGTTATCATGCCGTAGTTTTCTTTTGCCAAATGCATTATTTCATTTGAAACGTCCATAATAGATCACCTCCGTGACCGTTTATGCTGATTAGTATATGCTTAATCAGCATAAATGTCAACATGGATTTAGTAAATGCAGGCAAAAAGCAGATATTGACCTGCATTTACTAAACATATTATGGCTGTTTTCAGCTACAATAGGAGGAGCAGTGCGCTGCTCCTCCTATTGTATTAGCTTCTCTTATTCTTGCTCTACCCCAACTATTGACATAGAGTCCAAAAATCTTATTGTACAAGGGTTAGCTATGGCAATTCATTTTCCAGATAATCTGTCAGAACATTATAATCAAGATACTGTATTCCGTACTGTCCTTCATGTATACGATCTGCGAGCTTACTGGAATAATAAAGATGTAAAGCCTGTTCTTCCGAAATGTTTTTCCGGTTTGCAAGACAAAATATTATATCTTCTTCAAGGTGTTCCCGATAAAAGTGTTCCAAATCATTATCACTCATAACTGTACCTCATAGCTTCCGCGGAAAACTAATATTGCATCTATGGCTTTCTGCGAAATATAAGCAATCTGATCGTATGTTTCATATACGCGGATTTCTTTGATGGCTCTTTCTTTGTCCCAAACCCCGCGTTTGTACATATCAACTACACGGAAAACCTTATCGTCTGCAACTTTACCGAGAATTACATCGTATTTCCGATAAATATAAGAACCGTCACGACAGCTGCACACAAAATCAAGCCACGCATCGAGGTTATCTCCAAAATTCTGAACAGCAAAGCCGGACATATCATTTGCTTCATACATACTGACAAATCCTGTTGTCTTCCCGTTTAAAGCGGCTTTCCTTTTCGCCCAGCGTTCTGCCTGCGACTGAATACTCGTTGTATAAAAGCCTACGCCAAAATCAAGATGTTCTTTTGAATGAAGCGTATCGGGATGTGCAACTATAATATCAGAGCCATGATAAAGAATCATATTGCTGCACCTCTCACTCTTGCGTAATTTATCACATCTTCCGCTATGCTCTCTGAGCTCATAGTGTGAAGTACATCATAAAATGGGACAAGATACTGCTGTATACAGCCGGATTTATCCAGTTCTCTATATACTTGAGATGGGTATAAGCCGTTTCGATTAGCAACTTCGTTAATTATATAGATAATAAATTCCGTCGCTTCTCTGCTCATAGTTCTCTTTCCTCCGTGTTCTGTCGGACAGTTTTGATGGACAACTAGAATAAAAAAACTGCATCAACAATCCTTTTTTTAATATTATAACACCTTTTTATGAAAAATGCCATGACTATCTTGTAAATTTCCCTACACAATATTATGACTCTTATTTTTCCCTGTTTTCAAACTCCACAGCAAAAGTTGTAAACTCCCCGTCATCCGTCATAACAATATCTGCCGCATAATACCTGTCGGTTTTGGAGGAGTAAATCTTGTCCAGATGAACTCTGCCATCAGCAAGAAGGGTCTTAACAAACGGTTTCGTGACAGTTATTTTCTTATCAGCAAAATACTTGCTGTCCAGCCATAGTGCAAAACGGCACTCGTTGTGTTCGCAGAAAAAGCCCTTTTTGCCCTCGGCAACATCAGCCCCACAGCGCGGACATTTGCCGACGATCTCCCGGCCGGAGGGGAATAGGACTTCCGCTCCCTGCAAGGGCGTGTATTTTGCAATCAGATCTTCGAGCATAAGCGCGATGTCCGTCATAAACTGTTCCGGACGTTCCTCACCGTTTTCAATGGCTTTCAGGCGGCTTTCCCACTGCGCTGTCAGAAGCGGCGACTGCAATTCCTCCGGCATGACGGTTATGATGGAATTGCCGCTTTCGGAGGGCATAAGCCGGTCAATCCTGCCGGATTTCTTCCGCTCCATAAACTTCGTGGAAACAAGTTTTTCAAGGATTGCGGCTCTTGTGGCCGGTGTTCCGAGGCCGCGCCTTTCGGCATCGGCGGGCATATTCTCTCTCCCGGCGTTTTCCATGGCGGCAAGGAGCGTATCTTCGGTATAATGCTTTGCAGAGGACGTACTGCCTTCTTTTATGTACAGCTCGTAATCGTTCAGACTGCCTTTGTTATTCAGGACGGGTGCTTCATTCTCGCCTGTCTTTTTATCCTCAAATCTTCGCCAGCCGGGATCAACAACTCTGCTTTCTTTGGCTCTGAACGGGAGATCACCGATCTGAAGCTCATAGCTTGTTTCCTCATATTCATAAGGTGCGGAAACAGCGCATAATACGCGCTGGCATATAAGCTTCATAATTTCCTGTTCTCCTATGGGCAGGAGATCAACGGAATAGTTATCAAAATGCGTGGTCGGCACGATGGCGTGATGGTCGCTGACATCTTTGCTGCTGCATACCTGCTTCGTGTTTTTCTCGGAAACGTATTCACAGTGGAGTATTTCGGCGGCAATATCGGCCAGTTCCGAGACGTTCTTTTCCATATCATCGGTGAGATACTGAGAATCGGTGCGCGGATAGGTACACAGTCCGTTTTCATAGAGGGACTGGAGATAATCCAGCGTCTGCTGTGCGGTAAAGCCGAGAACTCTGTTTGCATCCCGCTGGAGGCTTGTCAGATCATAAAGCCGCGGCGGGTTTTCGCAGTGCTTTTTCATGTCTGCGTTTATCACCGTGAGAGCTTTCCCCGTACAGCTCTTAACGGCATTTTCCGCATCCTCACGGCTTTCAAAACGGTCAGATACCGCAACGATCCCGCCGCAGTCCGCATTGACTGTGTAGAACGGTTTCGGGATAAACCGGCTTATTTCGTTCTCCCGCTGGACGAGTATAGCCAGTGTCGGCGTCATCACTCTGCCGACGGCAAGCGGACGGTGATACAAAACGGAAAAGAAACGTGTGGCGTTGATACCTACCAGCCAGTCCGCTTTGGCGCGGCACTGCGCCGCGGCATAGAGACTGTCATACTCGCTGCTGTCTTTGAGATTTCTGAATCCGCTGCGGATCGCGTCACTTTCCATAGAGGATATCCATAACCTTTTTACCGGCTTTGTGCATCCGGCATAGTTGTAGATGTTTCTGAAAATGAGCTCTCCCTCACGTCCGGCATCGCAGGCGTTTACAACGCAGTCCACATCCTCTCTGTGCATAAGCTTTTTCAATAGTTCCGCCTGTGCCCCCTTGCCGTCCATGACTCTCATCTTCCATACCTGCGGGATGATGGGAAGATCTTTCAGATTCCATTTTTCGTATCGGTTGTCATAGGATTCCGGGGATGCAAATTCCAGCATATGCCCGAAGCACCAGGAGACGATATAGCTGTTTCCGTAAAGATATGCGCCGGCTTTTCGATTCACACCCAGAGCCGAGGCGATTGCCTTAGCGACCGAGGGCTTTTCCGCTATGATTAATTTGTTTCGGTTCATTGTCCTCCTTCTGTTTGCTTATTGACTTTAATCATAATTTTGTATATAATATTTTCAGTTTGAAAAGTAAGGGGGGTGTTCGTATGGACTATATGACGGAGCTTGCCGCGATTGCCAAAGAACACGGCGGCATCATTGAAACAAAGAATGCTGTGCTGCACGGAATATCCAAAGCCATGTTGTCCAAGCTGTACAAAGAAGAAAAAATATACCGCATTGTAAAAGGGCAGTACATTCTGCCGGAAGATATGCAGGATGAATTGCTGTCTATCAGCAAACGATCCGAAAATATTATTTTTTCCCACGAAACAGCCTTGTTTCTCCACGGTATTTCAGACCGGACGCCTTTTGTCCACACAATTACGGTTCCTTCGGATCATATCCCCTCATCGTCTGTCAAATCTGAGTGTAAGGTGTATTACATCAAGCCGGAGCTGTTTGATTTCGGCAGGGCAGAATTAATGACTCCTTCCGGAAACATCGTCCCGGCATACGACCTTGAGCGCACGATCTGCGACATAATACGCAGTCGTAATAAAATAGGGACAGAAACCTTTCTTGCAGCATTAAAGCTGTACGCCGCAAACCCAAAGAAGGATTTGAATAAACTTTATTCCTATTCAAAACAACTGCGTGTGTCCAACGTGCTTCGCCGGTATCTGGAGGTACTGTTATGAGAAATGCAATGAGTCTGAAAGCTAAAATCCGCAATATAGCAAAAAAGAAAAACATCCCGGCTCAGGTCATTTTGCAAAACTATATGTTTGAACGATTGCTTGTACGTCTTTCTGTCTCCGAATACAAGGACAAATTTGTCCTGAAGGGCGGTATGCTTGTTGCCGCGATTGTCGGCTTGGATAACCGCGCAACCATGGATATGGATACCACCCTGAAAAATCTTCCTCTTACGCCGGAAGCAATTCGGAGCGCGTTGGAACAAATTTGTTCTATTCCGTTCGAGGATGGAGTGGAATTTGAAATAGGAAACATTTCACCTATTCGGGAAGATGATCTTTACGGGGGCTATCGCGTGATGCTGAACGCAAGGTTCGATACACTCATTACTCCGCTCGGTATAGATGTGTCTACCGGCGATGTAATTACGCCTCACGCTGTACAGTACAGCTTTTCTGAAATCTTCGATGATGAAAAAACATATGAGCTTTGGGCGTATAATATTGAAACCGTTTTGGCTGAAAAGGTTGAGACGATTCTTCGCCGCGGCGTATTCAATACCCGCCCCAGAGATTTTTACGATTCATACATACTGGCATCTACGCAGAAATTTGATAAGATTCTATTCCGAGACGCGCTGAAAGCAACTGCCGCTCATCGCGGCACGAAACAGCAGATTGCTGATGCAGTGTCCATTATTCACAGCATTGAAAACAGTCCAGAACTCAAAACAATGTGGGATAAATACCGCAGACAATTTGCGTATGCGGCAGACATTGAATATGATCAGATTTTGTCTGCGCTGAAAGCATTGCTGGAATTATGAATGCAATTACGAATTCATTTTCTTGGCATAATCTATAAACTTTCTGCAGGGCTTCACGCAGAGAAGTCCGTAACATACACATTGGTAACAGGGATGACCTTTCTCCGGAAGCGGTGATGGACACTCGGGCTTTCCGCGCCGGGTGTCCATCATCATTTTTTCATACGGGCTGTCGGTAAATCTTCTCATGCTTATTCGTCGTCCTCCTCGTCATAGTCGTCGTAATCATCGTCATCATAATAGTCATCGTCGTAGTCGTCTTTGACGGCAGCGGCTCTGGACTTGGACCGTTTCGGTTTTGACGGTGAATTATCCATTTTTTTCAGGGACATATAGGCAATCACGAGAACAGCCAGACCGGCCGCCGCTCCTATAATAAGAATCGTGTTGTTGTCCATATTCTCAAAGCTGAATGTGTTCTTTTTGGGTTCGGCGGCTGACTTGCCCTTGCAGTCGTCAAGATCAAGACGACAGACAAGACATTCGGGATTTACCGCTCCGTTGATGCACTTTTTATCGCAGACGCACTCGGCGTATTCCTCCAGTCCTTCCTCTTTCAGAAGCTCAATAAGGTCGGCTTCGTCTACCTGGTTGAGAAAATAGGCTTTTTCGCTGCTGCCGCTGCGGTCAATGACAATGTAGAAAAAGTGCCCGTTCCGGCTCTCAATGATGAGAAACTCGCGTTCTCCTTTTTCCGTTGGCTGTGTTGCCTGCTCAACAACGGTAATGTTGCTTTCCGGCCTTATTTCGGTGACTTCTGCGATCAGGGACGGATTGCCGGGTTCTTCTGCAAGGGCAAGACCGGAGCAGGGGAGAAGGATAAGAAACAGGAGCATAATGCAAAGAAGGCTTCTTTTATTCATGCTGTTCATCTCCGCTCTCTTTATCTTTTTGGGGTTTCATGCCGAAAGCAGCTTCAAGGTCTGCCGGGGAAATCTTTCTCTCACGTACCAAACCCAGAATTTCAAGGTTTTCAAGCTCCGTGATTTTTGCTTTAAGGAATACATTTCTCTCGGTGAGAGCACTGATCTTTTCAGTGTTTCGCTGTAATTCGGCTTTCATTTTTTCAATTTTTGTGTTCATTTAACCTCCATTTTTTATGGCGTTTTGTGTATGACATCAATTTCAATCGTTTTTTCCACGGCTTTGCCGCGGGAAAAACACTCTAAGGCGAATGAAATGAGCCCTCATGCCGACCAAATCGGCGCAGCCGATGCGATAAGCATGAGTCCTCGATTGAAAAACACAAGTTTTTCAATCGAATAATTAAGGTAATCTGGCAAAAGCGTAAAAATGACTCTGCCAGTAATCCGATGCGATGCTGGTGTACGTTATGGGGTCTCCGCAATGGATCATCATGTTATCTCCCACATAAAGGCCCACATGGGAGCATTTATCTTCGGTCTTATACGTTCCGGTAAAAAATACAAGGTCGCCCGGCCTTGCATTGGCGCGGCTGACGGGAGTGCAGGAATTAAAAAGTCCCTGCGCCGTTGTTCTGCCGACGCTCCAGCCGCTGTGATTGAGTATCCAGCAGATATAGCCGGAGCAGTCAAAGGATGTGCTTGGAGAACTGCCGCCCCATACATACGGATAGCCGAGATATTTCTCCGCTTCCTCGATCATGGCCGCAAACTTTTCATCCTCCAGCGCTTCGGGCGGGATTTCATAGACTTCATACTCGCCGTTGATGTATTTCCCGATATACTCCGAATCGGGAAACAGATCGGGCCGGTTGCCGAGAACGGCCATATAGATCGCATACCGTGAGAGCTGTTCTTCATCCAGTATCTCGCCGGGGATAGAGGCAAGATCGTTGTTTGTAAGAGTCACGGTGCAGACGGTTTTGTCTTCCACCGTCTCGACCTCCTCTTTCAGCTCATACTGCCGGTCAAACAAATCCTGTATAATGTCCCGCACCTCGCCGATGCTCCACTCACCGCCGACCTTTGCGGTTATACAGGAAATGAGCACATAGGGGTCGTGTCCCATATCGTCAAGCTCAAACTTGTATTCATCGTAATCGTGGGTGTTCTCGTAATCATCCAGTTCCTTTTGGAGCCGTTCTTCCAGTTTGCAGTACTGCCGCTCTGCGGCGAGCATATCGCTGTCATCGCTTGGATAGGTGGATATAGCGAGATAGGATGTCAATACCTCCATGAGCATGGAGGCCGCAGAGACCATCGCCATGATGAATACGGCAATCAGGGCAATCACCAGAATAATGGAAATAACCGTTTTGGCTTTTCTGTTGGGTTTCTCTCGCTCCGGATTTGAAAGAATTTTTTCGCGGATATATTCCACAACTCCGACCGTTTCGGGAGTGTCCTTTGCTTCCTTCCGACCGAAGTTTTCTTCGATCTGCCGCCGTTTATTGCGCTTTTTCTGATACCGTTTCTGCCTTGCCCGGTGTTCTTCCCGGCTTTCAGTTGATAGTCCGGCATTTGCATCACTCTGTTCAACAGCCGTTGACTCGGCTGTTTGATGTTCTGCTGAATATCCGTCATTGAGGTTCCCGGTTCTGGCTGTAACCGTGCTTACAGCATCCTGTACGGCACTTTCCGTTATTACCTGAGAAGCATAAAATGCTTCGACGGATGAATCTTCAACACTGTCATCTTCCCTGTTCTCCGTGGAAGAAATCAGCGCCCTTTCTGCTGCCGGCAGAGAGGACGCTGAACGTGAAGACTTATTCGGCTTTCTTTTCTTATGATGTTTTCTTTTGGCTTTTGAACGCTTTGCATGAGAGTGCGGCTTTGGCTTCTCCGTCTCCTTTGGAGTCTCGGTTTTCTCTTCCGGCAATTCATGGAGGATCACTGCAGGCTGAAAAGAATTGTTTTCGTTTTCTGGATTCCCGGCTTTTTCCTGATGATTTTTCGGTTTCCGGCCTGTATGTTTTTTCCTGCGGGAATGCTTTTTGGACTTATTCGATTTCTTTGGAGCTTCGGCTTTTTCTTCCCGAAGCTCATGGATAACCGTTGACGGCTGAAAGGATTCTGCTTTACTTTCGGTATTTTGGGATTTTGCTTTGGTTGTTTTTGGTTTATTCGCGGAATTTATCCGCCGTTTTTTTCGTTTCCTTCGTTTTTTATCATTCATCTCTCGATTCTGACAGCTTTGTGCTCATGGCACGATACATCTCCGTATCATGGGGAAAAGCGTTTCGGAACGGTACGATCACGCCGCCGAGAAATAAAAGACCTTCGCCTATTTTGGATTCCTGCAAACGCTGCTCCTGATCCGGTGACAGACGGAGCTGTTTTTTGAGTATCTCCAGATCTTCACCGCGCTGACCGAGCATACAGACATAGTCGCTGTTTTCAATGATATTGGCCACATCGTCCTTGTTCCGGTACATATCCTTGATGTTCTGCGTAAGTCCTGTCGGGATACCGCCCCATTTTCTGAAACGCTTCCATATCTCAACAATGTAGCTGGCCGTCTGCGGCGTTTTCAGAAGAAGGTGCATTTCGTCTATGTAATAGCGTGTCCACTTTTTCATGCTCCGGTTCTCCGTGACGCGGTTCCACACCGCATCCTGCACGATCAGCATACCGAGGGGCTTGAGCTGGTTGCCGAGGTTTCGGATATCAAAGCAGATCAGACGGTTATTCATATCCACATTTGTCCGGTGGTTGAATACATTGAACGAGCCGCTTACATAGATTTCCATCGCCTTGGCCAGCTCCTGCGCCTCCGTTTCCTCCTGCTTCAAAAGCTCATTGTAGAGGTCTTCCAGAATGGGCATATTCTCCGGCTTCGGGTCGGCAAGATATTTTTTATAAATAGCGTGGGTACACTTATCTACAACGGTCTTGCCGACTGACCAGAACTCATCCGGCCTCTTTATAATCAGCTCACAGAGGGAGAGGATAAATTCCATCTTGAACGAAAGCGGGTCAACATCCGTATCCATACCCGGCTCCACATCCTGATAGGAATAGAACTGGCTTATATCCAGAGGGTTTACATAATCCTTTGACTGTGCGGACAGATGCACGATCTGACCTTTGAGCCGTTTTGTTAAGGCGCTGTATTCGGTTTCCGGGTCGGCGATAATGATGTCGTCATCGGTATAGTAGTAGGTAAAGAGTATTTCCTGCTTTGCCGAAAAGGATTTACCGGAACCGGAAGTACCGAAGATCATGCCGCAGGTGTTTCTCTGACGCTTGCGGTCGATGATGATCGGCATACCGCTCAGAGAGTTATCTCCGAAGTACAGTCCCTCATTGGAGCGGCTTATGAGCTCTTTGGTGGTAAAT
>JAZLGK010000139.1:0-6399 GCA_045616265.1 Candidatus Limivicinus sp.
AAGAGTACGCAAGCCTCCCTCCAAGTCAGATAGTGCCGTCATTAGCAGATAAAGGCGAATACATAGCATCCGAGTCAACCATGTACCGCATCCTGCGTGAAGCAAAGATGCTCAATCATAGAGGACGCAGCCAGCAACCTGGAAAACATGGGAAACCGACATCGTACAGCGCAACAGCACCAAATCAGGTATGGACATGGGATATCACATATCTTCATGGTCCGATAGAGAGCCTCCTCACAGGTCGTAATGGCGTTGACGCCGTGCTTTGCGCATATGGTGAGGATTTCCTCCAGCTCTGCCACTGTGCTTCGAGTGGCAATAATACAGACATCGGGCTTAAGCTGACCGAAACGCCGGTCTGCATCCGCGGAGTTTTCAACGGTTACGCCCACAAAGGGATATCCGTTTCCGATGATCTCGGATACATCTTTACCGATATGGCTTTTGTTGCGGCAGAAGGCACCCACAAGCTCACCGTCATGTTCCAGCACATAACGCATAAGATAGCGGCTCATTTTACCGGCTCCGTACTGAACGATCCTTATTTTTCGATTCATATATTCTTCCTCCTAAATGATTACACTCTTATTATTTCACGGAAACTGAAAAATACCGATGCTGATATCCGATAAAAAACAGACATTTATAATCAGACATCAGTACGGCGTTGCTTTCCTAAACAACAAGGTGTTTTTATACTATTCTCCAATAAAAAGCTTAAACTTTTTATTGGAGAGATGCCGCCTATGGCGTCATCCATTTACTTAACGCAAATGACGTCTTATACGATTCTCAACGCACCTGACGGCGCTATAAAAAGCAGACCTTGTCTACTTTTTAATGAGAATCAGTATTATACCGAAAAAGAGCAGAAAATGAGTCAAGTGGTATTTAGAAAAAAATCTAAATACCACTTGACATTTACTGTGAATCTGCTATACTGACAGCATCTAATTAGATAATTTTCTAAATACCAATCGAAAGGATGTGAGTATTCTGGGATTTCAGGAGACGTTCCGTGCTCTGAGCGACCCGGCGCGGCGGGAGATCCTGACCCTGCTCCGCAGCGGAAAGCTCAGCGCAGGGGAGATCGCTTCCCACTTTGATATGACGGGGGCAACGATCTCCTACCACCTGTCGCAGCTTAAAAAGGCGGGACTTATTACGGAGGAGCGCGAAAAAAACTATATCTATTATCAGCTCAACGCCTCGGTTTTTGAGGAAATAATGCTGTGGCTGAGCGAGTTCAGGGAGGTCAATAACAACAATGAAAGTAAGTAAAAAGGAAATGATCCTGTCAGTCATTCTCTGCCTGCTGCCGATCGTGCCGGGGCTTATCCTGTGGGAAAAGCTTCCCGAGCAGGTGCCCACACATTTCGGACTCAATAACGAGCCGAACGGTTATTCGAGCAAGGTATTTGCTGTTTTCGGTCTGCCTGCGATCATGGCGGCGCTGGATGCGCTCTGTCTGTTCGGACTGAGCAGTGACCCCAGAGCCGAAAAGCACAGCAAAGCGCTTGACAGGATCATGCTGTGGTTTATTCCGGGACTGAGCATCCTTGTGAGTTCCCTGTGCCTGTTTATGGCAATAGGGAAAAGAATAAATATAGCGCTTGTCATGCAGCTTCTCATCGGTGCTGTGTTTATCGTTGTCGGCAATTATCTGCCGAAATGCCGCCGGAACTACACCATGGGCATAAAGCTCCCGTGGACGCTCAACGATGACGACAACTGGAACTATACCCACCGGCTCGGCGGCTTTCTGTGGGTGATCGCCGGCCTTATTGAGATTGTCAATGCTTTTATCGGCAGCCCGTGGGTATTCTTTGCCGTGATATTTATGGCGGCGATCATACCGGTGACCGCGTCCTATATCTACTATCGAAGACACAGGGACAGTGCATAATTCAGAATACAGAATGCATAATGCAGAATGCAGAATGAAGGTGAAAATCATTCTGCATCCTGCATTATCTTTTATCCTTGTCCACAAATTTCAGTGCAAGCATTGCCAGAAATGCGAATAGCAAAATAAACAAGACGAGGTGCATCCAGCAGAAGGCTACGTTGTCCTGCGTGAATACGTAATCCGCAACGCTCTGGGCGGCGCCGGTCTCGCGCATGAACTGCTCGTGCAGACCGTTTTTATACATATAGTTCATGATATCGGCAATGGGTTTTATGCCGTTGAACTCAACGTTGCTGAATTTGCTCATCTGGTTCCATACCGAGACCATGGGGAGCGAGTTGTAGTTTGCCTGCGTGCAAAGACACCGTATACCCCATCTGGCGATCGTCAGATCCGTGAGCGGCTTGATCTTGTCGTCCACGGAGAAAAGAGAGCCGGATAAAACGAGCTGCACGATCAGCACGAGCGGCATGACCGTCATGGCGTCCGTGGTGTTTTTTACGATGCAGGAGATCATCAGCGACAGCATATCGGCGGCGTAGGTGATAAGAAACAGAGTAATAAGGATGTCAAGATAGAAGGAGGAAGTGATGAACCCCTCCGTGGGGAAATGAACGCCGGAATAATGGCAGACAGCGATCGTAATGACGCATTGAGCAAGACACAGAACGGCCTGATAGATCATATGTGCGGAGATGTACGAGAAAATGTGCATACCCGAGCGGTGCTCTCTTTTGACAATGGCACGTTCCCGGCAGACCGACTGGATCGAGTTGAAGCAGCCGTTCCATAGGCAGACGCAGGTGAGCGCCATGGAACCCATCATGGTGCCCTCCATGTTGACAAACATATAGTCTCCTGCCACGAACGCAACAATAGCGGCGATCAGCGCTGCCATGGGCAGGACCTTCCAGTCGTTTTTGTAAATGAACATCCGGAAAAATTTACCGAGATAGATGGGCATCTGCTTGAATCTTCCCCGGCGGATCGGTTTATACTCCGGCATTGGCAGCCTCCGTGAACTTTTCAATCAATTCATCCGCTCTCCCGTCACCGCCCTCGTCCGGACGATTGACGGCTTTGATGATATCTTCCATTCTATCGCAGCCGAAAAACGTCCGGCATTCCTCGACGGAGCCGAAGAATACAAGCCGTCCCGTTCGCTCTGCGTCCTTGGCGAGAACGATCACATCGTCGAAAAGATCGATCACTCTGTCCGGGGAGTGGGTGACGACAAGGACGGTTTTTCCGCTGCGGGCGATGGAATGGAGCCTTGTCATGAGGTCGCGGGCGAGAACGCCGTCCAGCCCGGAGTCCGGTTCATCAAGCACAAAGAGCTTCGGATCGGAAATGTACTCCATGGCAATGGAGAGACGTTTTTTCTGACCGCCGGAGAGCTTATCGACCTCTTTGTCGGCAATGGATTCCAGCCCGAAGATTGCAAGGACTTCTTTTACCCTTTTTTCCAGATCTTTTCTGGATACCGTTTCCGGCAGACGGAGAACAGCCGCATCGGTGAGCGTTTTCTCTACCCTGTCATCGTAGCGGATGAGATCCTGCTGCGGCACGAGAGCTATGTCATATTTCATCTGACCGTATTCTTTGTAGACGTCCCTGCCGTTGAGCGTGATTTTGGCGTCCGCCTTTTCATAGCCTATGACGGCGTTGATAAAGGTCGTTTTGCCGGCGCCGGAGCCGCCGAGCAGGAGTACCATATGCCCCGGCTGAATGTTGAGATGAATATCCCGAAGGAGCGCTTTTCTCCGGAAACGGTCAAAAACCGTGCGGGATCGGATATTCACGGAAAGGCCGGCTCCAGACGGCGCGGTTTCCCGGCCGGAGAGGGGAGCCGCGGAGTTTTTTGACTCCGGGATACCGCAGTATTTACCTTTTTCCGAAAAGCCCCAGAGTATTGCGGGAATGCACGAGGCAAACATCCACACAATGACCCAGCGCTTCCGTCTGCCGAACATACGGCACAGAGCAATGTAAATACGAAGCTCATGGATCAGCAGGACCAGACTGACCGTCAACAGGAAGGAAACATAAAGAATGGCGATCCAATCCGAATGTTCGTTTAAATTGCGGGAGAAAAGTGAAAGCAGTCGGCTGACAGCAAGAGAAATGAGCCAGACAAAGCCGGTATCCTCCATATCGGCCGCCTGGGCAAGCTTGAACAGCCGCAGGTACGGAACGAAAGCGCAGTGCTTTTTCACACCGCACTTCGGCATCAGCCTGATCAGACCGACCGTGAACAGAAGAGCATTCAGATAGTACCATATATTGCCTGAGGAAAGCCTCGGGAGCAGATCGTTTTCCATAAGCAAATCTCCGAAATATATTTGACTGTATTATACATTATTTTTCAAAAAAATCAAAGCAGAATATATGTGTCTTGACAAGATACACTCATTTGAATTATGCTGTTTCTATTAATTCTTCGGAGGAAAGAAAATGAAGCTTCTTGTGTGCAATGCGGGCAGTACCTCGTTAAAATTCAAACTCTTTGAAATGCCCGGGGAAAAAGTATACTGTCGGGCCGGCGTGGAGAGAGTCGGGAGCAGAGATAACGCGATTTTCAGCTATAAAAATGAAGAGAGCGGGGCTTCCGTAAAGCTGGAGGGACAGTGTGTGCCGGAATACAGGAACGGTATTTCCATGTTTCTGAAAACCGCCTTGGAGGATAAGGCTCTGCCGCTTGATTCTCTTGAAGAGATCGGAGCGGTCGGGTTTAAGACAGTGCTTTCCAAGGACTATTACGGTGTGCATGAGCTGGATGAAAAGGTCATGCAGGGAATGCGGGATTTCCTCTATATTGCACCGGTACATAACAGCGCCTATCTCTCCGCCGTGGGGCAGTTTAAGGAGCTTTTGCCCGATACCCCGCTTATCGGAGTTTTTGAGACGGCGTTTCATACGACGATCCCCGAAGAGCGCAGTATATATTCCATTCCCTATGAGTGGTATGAAAAGTACGGCATAAAAAAGCTTGCCTATCACGGCGCGTCCCATGAGTATATTTTTGAGCAGTCGGCGAAATACGGCGAAAACCGCAGAGTCATATCCTGCCATCTGGGCGGAAGCTGTTCGATCTGCGCGATACTTGACGGCAAAAGCGTGGACTCAAGCTTCGGCTTTTCACTCCAGACCGGCGTGCTGCACGCAAACCGCTGCGGCGATATCGACCCGTATATAATACCTTTCCTTCTGAACGAGGGCATGGCGCTTGATGAAATAATGGACGGTCTGAGCAAAACCGGCGGGCTTTTGGGCATCTCCGGCGTCAGCAACGATCTGAGACTGGTTATGGATGCGGCAAACGGGGGAAACGAGCGGGCAAAGCTTGCAGTTGACGCCTTTGTGTGCTCCATCGTCCGTTATGTGGGTATGTTCTATGCGGAGCTCGGCGGACTCGACCAGCTCATATTTACCGGCGGGATCGGGGAGCACTCTGCGGAAATACGCGGAAGAGTCTGCAAGGCTGTTTCTCACTTTGGTATTATTCTTGACGAAAGAAAAAACAAAAATGTTGTTGAGGGCGAAATTACCGATAAAGGATCCCCTGTAAAGGCGGTCGTGATTCCCGCCAATGAAGAGCTCGGAATTGCCCGAAAAAGCTATCGGTATATTACGGAGAGAGCATGACTGAAATACAGAAAGAATTATTTAAACTGTCGGATACAGATTATGCCGCGTTTCAGGCAAGGCTGACGCCTAATGTAGATGCGGACCGGTTTATCGGAGTGAGAGTGCCGGTACTGAGAAAATTTGCTGCCGGTTTTTCAAAAACACCTGAGTGTGCGGAGTTTTTAGAGAGTCTGCCGCATGAGTATTACGATGAAAACCTGCTCCACTCCGTTATCCTTGAAAAGCGGAAGGATTATGATGACTGCATTGAGAAGGTCGATAAATTTCTTCCTTATGTGGATAACTGGGCGGTCTGCGACACTCTGAGCCCGAAGACCTTTGCAAAGCACAGGGACGCTCTTATTGATAAGGTCCGGGAATGGGTAGCCTCAGACAGGACATATACCTGCCGCTTCGGCATCGATATGCTCATGACGCACTATCTGGACGGATCATTCAAGCCGGAATATCTTGAGCTCCCGACGGAGGTAAAAAGCGAGGAATACTATGTGCGCATGATGATCGCGTGGTACTATGCCACCGCTCTTGCAAAGCAGTGGGACAGCGCGATCCCGTATATCGAAAATAACCGTCTGCCCATATGGACACATAACAAGACCATTCAGAAAGCCATCGAGAGTTACCGCATAACGCCGGAACAGAAAGACTATCTTAAAACCTTACGCAGATAAAAAATGCCGCCCGATTCGGGCGGCATAATTGTATATTGAAAACCCCACGCTAGGCGTGGGAGGTTCGGAAGCGCTTAAAGCTGTGGAACTGGACAAAAAAACTCCTTTTGGTGTAGGATAAACTTGCGGTCTGGCAACTGCAAGGGACACCAAAAGGAGGACAAGAAA
>JAZLGK010000140.1:0-19513 GCA_045616265.1 Candidatus Limivicinus sp.
ATCTCGGCAACCGCCGCGTAAGATGCGTCGGCGAGCTTCTACAGAACCAGTTCCGTATCGGCTTTGCTCGTATGGAGCGCGTCATCCGTGAGCGCATGACATTGCAGGATATGGATATCGTCACTCCCCAGAGCCTTATCAACATTCGCCCTGTGACTGCGTCCATAAAGGAATTCTTCGGTTCCTCCCCGCTGTCGCAGTTCATGGATCAGACCAATCCCCTGTCCGAGCTTACGCATAAGCGCCGTATGTCCGCTCTCGGCCCCGGCGGTCTT
This sequence comes from Candidatus Limivicinus sp., assembly GCA_045616265.1. Lineage (GTDB taxonomy): Bacteria > Bacillota > Clostridia > Oscillospirales > Oscillospiraceae > Limivicinus. The sequence goes on from JAZLGK010000140.1 coordinate 276, forward strand.
TCCAGAGAGCGCGCCTCCTTCGACGTTCGAGACGTTCACTATTCCCACTACGGTCGTCTCTGCCCCATTGAGACTCCCGAAGGTCCGAACATCGGCCTTATCTCGTATCTTGCCTCCTATGCAAGAGCCAATGAGTACGGCTTCCTTGTGGCTCCCTTCCGCAAGGTGGATAAGTCTCAGTGCCGCGTCACCGATCAGATCGACTACATGACCGCCGATCAGGAAGACCAGTTCACCGTCGCTCAGGCTTCCGAGCCGGTGGATGAAAACGGTTGCTTCATCAATAAGCGTATCACCTGCCGCCACAGAAACGACACCGTTTCAGTCAATAAAGAAGATGTTGACTATATCGACATCAGCCCCAAGATGATGGTCTCCATAGCCACGGCTATGATCCCGTTCCTCGAAAACGACGACGCCAACCGCGCTCTGATGGGCGCCAATATGCAGCGTCAGGCGGTTCCTCTCCTCACCACGCAGGCTCCGATCGTTGCGACCGGTATCGAGCATAAATGTGCCGTGGACTCCGGCGTCTGCGTTCTGGCTGAGGGAGACGGCACTGTTACCAGAGTCGATGCGAATTATGTCACTGTGCGCTACGACGCCGGTGAGATCAAAGATTATAAGCTTATCAAATTCTCCCGTTCCAACCAGGGCACCTGCTTCAACCAGCGCCCCATCGTCTCTGTGGGCGAGAGAGTCGCCGCCGGTGACGTCCTGGCGGACGGCCCCAGCACCAGCCACGGCGAAATAGCCCTCGGCAAGAACATTCTCGTCGGCTATATGAACTGGGAAGGCTACAACTACGAAGACGCGGTTCTTCTTAACGAGCGCATGGTCATGGACGATGTGTTCACCTCCATCCATGTGGAAGAATATGAATGCGACGCCCGCGACACTAAGCTCGGACCCGAGGAGATCACCCGCGATCTTCCGGGCGTCGGCGAAGATGCCCGTAAGTATCTCGACGAGCGCGGCATCATCATGGTCGGCGCGGAGGTCACGGCGGGCGATATCCTTGTCGGTAAAGTCACCCCCAAGGGCGAGACCGACCTCACTGCCGAGGAGAGACTTCTCCGTGCGATCTTGGGCGAGAAGGCAAGAGAAGTCCGCGACACCTCCCTGAAGGTTCCCCACGGCGAATACGGCATCATCGTTGACGTCAAGGTCTTCACCCGCGACAACGGCGACGAGATGAACCCCGGCGTCAATCAGGTCGTGCGCGTGTATATCGCGCAGAAGCGCAAGATCTCCGTCGGTGATAAGATGGCGGGCCGTCACGGCAACAAGGGCGTTGTTTCCCGCATCCTGCCCCGTGAGGATATGCCGTATCTGCCGGACGGTACGCCTCTGGATATCGTGCTGAATCCTCTGGGCGTTCCTTCCCGTATGAACATCGGTCAGATCCTCGAAGTCCACCTCGGCTATGCTGCCGCCACTCTGGGCTGGAAGGTGGCGACACCGATCTTCAACGGCGCAAACGAGTCTACGATCCGCGAAACTCTCCGTCAGGCGGGACTGCGCGAGGACGGCAAGAGCGTGATGTATGACGGACGTACCGGCGAGAAGTTTGATAACGACGTCACGGTCGGCTGGGTCTACTTCCTCAAGCTCCACCATCTGGTCGATGATAAGATACACGCCCGTTCGACCGGTCCCTACAGCCTTGTTACACAGCAGCCTCTGGGCGGCAAGGCGCAGTTCGGCGGCCAGCGCTTCGGTGAAATGGAAGTCTGGGCTCTGGAAGCCTACGGCGCGGCCTATACTCTGCAGGAGATACTCACCGTCAAATCCGACGATGTGACCGGAAGAGTCAAGACCTACGAAGCGATCGTCAAGGGCAACAATATACCGCAGCCCGGTGTGCCGGAATCCTTCAAGGTTCTTATTAAAGAGCTGCAGTCCCTGTGCCTTGACGTCCGCGTACTGGACAAGGAAGGCGGCGAGATCGAACTCAAGGATGATGACGACGACGATTTCATCCCCGATATGAAGGATGAGATCTATACGGCCGATGACAGTGAGATGGAAGCGGGCGGATACAGCATCGAGGATGCCGACGACGATCTCGACGGCTTCGGCGGAGAACCGGACGACGGCGATTTTGACCCGTCCGAACTGAAATTTGATTCTGAGGAGGATATGTGATGAGCTATACACCGTTTGACGCAATTCAGATTGGTATCGCCTCTCCCGAGATGATCCTCAGCTGGTCTCACGGCGAGGTCAAAAAGCCCGAGACCATTAACTACCGTACCCTCAAGCCCGAACGTGACGGACTTTTCTGCGAGCGTATTTTCGGACCGACCAAAGACTGGGAATGCCACTGCGGAAAGTATAAGAAAATCCGCTACAAAGGCAAAATCTGCGACCGCTGCGGCGTAGAAGTGACCAAGAGCAAGGTTCGCCGCGAGCGTATGGGACATATCGAGCTGGCCGCTCCCGTGTCTCACATCTGGTACTTCAAGGGTATACCCAGCCGCATGGGACTGATGCTTGACCTCACTCCCAGAATGCTCGAAAAAGTACTTTACTTTGCAAACTATATCGTGATCGAACCCGGCTTCACACCTCTCCAGCGCTGCCAGATCCTCACCGAGCGTGAGTACCGCGATATGCGCGAGAAGTATGAGGACGATTTCAAGGCCGGTATCGGCGCGGAGGCCATCAAGGAGCTCCTTTCCCAGATCGACTGCGAGAAGCTCGCCTCAGAGCTCAGAGAAGAGCTCAAAAATGCCTCCGGACAGAAAAAGGCAAAGCTTGTCAAGCGCCTTGAGTGCGTCGAGGCTTTCCGTCAAAGCGGCAACCGCCCCGAGTGGATGGTCATTGACGTCCTGCCTGTCATTCCTCCCGAGATCCGTCCTATGGTCCAGCTCGACGGCGGACGTTTTGCGACCTCCGACCTCAACGACCTGTACCGCCGCGTCATCAACCGCAACAACCGCCTCAAGAAGCTCCAGCAGCTCAACGCGCCCGACATCATCGTCCGCAACGAGAAGCGTATGCTGCAGGAAGCCGTTGACGCTCTTATTGATAACGGCCGCCGCGGCAGAGCCGTTACCGGCGCAAACTCCCGTGCTCTCAAGTCTCTGAGCGATATGCTTAAGGGCAAGCAGGGACGTTTCCGTCAGAACCTGCTGGGCAAGCGTGTCGACTACTCCGGCCGTTCGGTCATCGTTGTCGGCCCTGACCTCAAGATCTACCAGTGCGGTGTCCCCAAGGAAATGGCCATCGAGCTCTTCCGCCCCTTCGTTATGAAGAAGCTGGTGGAGGACGAGGTTGCAAACAACATCAAATCCGCCAAGAAGATGGTCGATAAGCAGCGCACCGAGGTCTGGGACGCGCTGGAAGATGTTATCAAAGAGCATCCCGTCATGCTCAACCGCGCCCCGACCCTGCACCGCCTCGGCATTCAGGCTTTTGAGCCGGTTCTGGTCGAAGGCCGCGCCCTTAAGCTCCACCCGCTGAACTGCACCGCCTTCAACGCCGACTTCGACGGCGACCAGATGGCAATTCACGTGCCGCTGTCCGCCGAGGCACAGGCGGAAGCGAGACTTCTCATGCTCTCCGCCAATAACCTTCTCCGTCCGCAGGACGGCAATCCCGTCACCGTGCCAACGCAGGATATGATCCTCGGCGCTTATTATCTCACCATGCTCCGTATAGGTAAGGCGGAAAAGGGCGCGGAAGAGCTCTGGGTCACCGACGCGGGCGACAGCGAGGTCGTCAAAGCCGACACCATGGCAGACGGCGATGTTATCTACGAGCAGAACAAGGAACTCAAGGCACACGGTCTCAGAGAGATTCAGTATTTGCCCAAGCTCATGTTCCGCGACGCCGAAGAGGCCATCATGGCGTATAATGAGGGCTCTGTCGGTCTCCATGCTCCTATCCGTCTGCGTGTCACCAAGACGATAAACGGCGAGAAGGTCAGCAGGGTCATCACCTCTACCGTCGGCCGCATCATCTTCAACGAGCCGATCCCGCAGGATCTCGGCTATGTTGACCGTACCGATCCGGAGCATATGTTTGACGATGAGATCAGCTTCCAGGTCGGCAAAAAGCAGCTCGGTCAGATCATTGATAAGTGCATCCGCAAGTACGATTTCGCTATTTCCGCGGAGGTTCTGGACAGCGTAAAGGCGCTGGGTTACAAGTACTCCACCCGCGCCGCCATCACCATATCCGTTGCGGATATGACCGTTCCTTCCGATAAGAAGGAAATGATCGCCAACACCGAGCAGGAGGTCGTCAAGATCGAGCGCCAGTATAAGCGCGGTTTCATCACCGATGATGAGCGCTACCGTCTGGTTGTTTCCGAGTGGGAAAAGACCACCAAGGAAGTCACCGACGCCCTTTCCAGCTGCCTTGACGAGTACAACCCCATCTACATGATGGCAAACTCCGGCGCTCGAGGCAGTATGAACCAGATAAGACAGCTTGCCGGTATGCGCGGTCTGATGGCGAACACCTCCGGTAAAACCATTGAGATTCCTATCAAGTCCAACTTCCGTGAAGGTCTTTCCGTTCTGGAATACTTCATTTCCACGAGAGGCGCCCGTAAGGGTATGGCCGATACCGCGCTCCGTACCGCGGACTCCGGTTACCTCACCCGCCGTATGGTCGACGTCTGCCAGGATGTTATCATCCGTGAGCAGGACTGCGGCACGACGGACGGCGTCTGGGCTTCCGAGGTCAAGGACAGAGGCCAGGTGGTCGAATCCTTCGGTACTGCCATTCACGGCCGTTTCCCGGTCGCTCCCATTACCGATCCCACGACCGGAGAAGTCCTGTTTGACGAAAAGCATATGCTCCTCAGCAAGGACGCGAAGCTTCTGGAGGAGCACGGCATCCACCGCGTGTTTATCCGCTCCGTTCTCGCCTGCGAGGCAAAGATCGGCGTCTGCGCAAGATGCTACGGCATGAACCTTGCTATCGGCAAGCCGGTCAACGCCGGTGAAGCCGTCGGCGTCATCGCGGCGCAGTCCATCGGTGAACCCGGTACACAGCTCACCATGCGTACCTTCCATACCGGCGGCGTCGCGGGTGACGATATCACCCAGGGTCTTCCCCGTGTCGAAGAGCTGTTTGAAGCCCGCAAGCCCAAGAAGATGGCGGTTCTGTCCGAAATCTCCGGTACCGTCACCATCGACGAGGCAAAGAAGGGCGTTATGTACTCCATCACCGTTACCAACGAGAACGAGGGCGAGACCTTCGTTACGACTGTTCCTCACTCCGCCGGTATCCTTGTCCACAGCGGCGACCATGTCGACTGCGGACAGGAGCTCACCTCCGGCGCGCTCAATCCCCACGATGTACTGCGTATCCGCGGCATAGACGATGATGAATTCGGCCGTCAGGGCGTCCGCAGCTATATTACAAGCGAGGTACAGAAGGTCTACCGTCAGCAGGGCGTTGATATCAACGACAAGCACATCGAAGTCATTGTCCGTCAGATGATGCGCAAGGTGCGCGTGGAAGAGGCGGGCAGCACCGATCTGCTCTCCGGCTCCACCATTGACATCTCTGTTCTCAAGGCCGCCAACAAGGCTGTTGAAGAGAGAATCGCCGCAGGGGAGGAGGGACTTTCCCTCGCAACCTACACCCAGCTTCTCATGGGTATCACCAAGGCATCTCTTGCTACCGACAGCTGGCTGTCCGCCGCGTCCTTCCAGGGGACCACGAAGGTGCTCACCGATGCCGCTATCAAGGGCAAGGAGGATCACCTGATCGGCCTGAAAGAAAACGTCATTATCGGTAAGCTGATCCCCGCCGGTACCGGCCTTGAGCAGTACCGCGACTTTGAGGAGACTACCGACGAGACGGTTTCCGCAGAGCCCGAAAATATCGTTGACCTCTCCGCTCTCGTCAGCAAGACCAACGCACTTTAATACAAAAGAATTGATCCCCCGGAACGTTCGATGCTCCGGGGGATCGGGTTTTAAATGCAGAATGCATAATGCGGAAATGATGTGTCGCCAGAGGCGACTGATTATAATCGCCGCGAAGCGGCGCCAAAATTCTGAATTATGCATCCTGCATTATAAAAGGATATAGCCGGAAAGCTATATCCTGATCTGTTTATCAGTATTTGTATTTGGGGAACTTGTCCATATCGTAGGGAGTTTGGAGAACATCCTTGCGCTCCATATTGTCGAAGTGCTTTTTCATGAACGGCTCAACGACGTTGTACAGGAGTTTGCCGTCGAGGTCGAAGAAGAAAACAACAAATAACGCAATATTGGCAAGGAGAAATATTCCCAGAAGCTTTCCGAAAAGCCTGCAGAGTCCGCATTTACATTTTTTCATCAGTATTTCCTCCTTATTACCATGTCATGGAGTCGTCAAAGTCAAGCAGAGACGGATCCAGAGGCTCTTCGTGCATAACGGTGGTCATATAGTCGTTTATCATGCGGCGGATCTCGGCGCGGGAGACGGTGCGGCTGTCGGGAAGCGCATGAGGCATCCAGAATGCACTGACATTTCTGCGGCGGAACTCATCCTCAAAGAGACCGTGAACGCCCTGCATACCCTTACACTGGAGCTGGTCGTACATGGCGACCATGTCGCAGTTGAACTTCGCCATATAATCCCACAGCTCGAAGATGTGGTGCATACCGCCGACGGCCATACGGCGCATCGGTGCCCACATATGATAGGTAGCGACGTCTTCCAGCATATTCTCGTAGCTGTCGGTGCGCACTTCCATATCGAACATGAGAGAGTCCATGTTGATAATGACATTGAGACCCCAGCAGTTGTATGCCCAGGTGCACCAGTTGGAGTAGTAGAGGGGAGCGCAGGACCAGGCGATCACTCTGTGACGGGTCTGGGGGAAGGGATTGATCTTCTTCTCAACGCACTTGTACATGATCTTCTTGACCTTCTCGGAGGCTTCGTCCCAGAAGTCGCCTTGAATGCCGTACTGCGTGGAGAAGATGCGGAACAGTGCCTGAGCAACGCCGCAGATGGGGTAGCAGTCGGTGTTGGCGGCAACCTCCCATTTCTCGTGCTCGTCACGCTGGAGCTTGTTCTGCTGTTCGAGCTTTTTCTTCATGGAGTCCCAACTGAAGGGAACACCGGTCTGCTCTTCGATGAACTTCCAGCACTCCTCGATCTCCTTCATGCAGTTTTCTCTGACCAGAGGATCGTCAAACTGCATAGGCAGGGGAAGGGCGAACAGAGGCTTGTCGATGAACCAGTCCTGTACGATCGCGGTGGCGACAGAGCCGTCGCAGGCCTCGTTGCAGGTGATGACAAAGGGAGAAGAATCGGGCACGTCGTCCAGCACATAGAGACCGGCTTCGGCCTGACACATGGGGCAGGGGTCGCCGGGAAGCCCGATGGACTGCACCGCGTCGATGTAGTTGAGGACGGTGTGGGAGTTGACGTGGCAGGTGACGAAGTAGGGGATCATCTCGATGGGGATGTAGCGGAAACCGGCGTCCGCCCAGGGATAGAACATACCGCCCCAGGTGGTTTCCTTGGCAAGGAAGGTGTGATAATAGGCGTCGTTCTTCTCGCCGTTGTGCAGACGCGTATCGGCGTTAAAGAAGTTGCAGATCTGCTGCAAAGCCGCGCTTACCATGGCGCGGTAGTGCCATGCGGAGGCATACAGAGCCTCGCCGCGAAGACCCGCGAGACCGCGGTCGAACCAGTGCATGACGGGCAGATAGGTCTGACCCATCCAGCGGTAACGCCAGGTGCCCTTGAGGAAATCGACAAGGCTGCCGTACTTCATGATGTCGGTGACCATATGAACGTAGTTATAGCCCCAGATATTGTACATATAGTACATGGTATCCTTGAAGCCTCTCCACTCTCTGTGGTAGAAAAGACCGGTCTTGGGCATCTGGAGCTCACCGAGACGGCGGCCGCCTTCTTCGGCGGTATGGGGCTTGCCATACCAGAAATCTCTGGCAAGCTTTTTAACATCCACTTTTTTCTTTGCCATTTTACTTGCCCTCCTGGATATGTTTGATCTCAATGCTCTCAACGAAAGCCTGGAAACGGGTGCGGAGCTGACCGGAAGCGGAGTTTATGTACTCTTTTTCAATGGAGCACACCGGCAGACCGAAGTCACGCTTGAGAATGAAGGTATCGACGACACGCTCATAGCTCCAGTATTCGCAGAACTTGTTGGACGCGACGATCACGCCGTCGGCCTTGTATTCCTTTGCAAGATCGGCAAGACGCTGCTTTCTTAAGCGCATTTCGTCCTGCGGCATGAAGCGCGGGCAGTTGGAGGTTTTGAGATAGTGGCGGGCGATCGCATCCAGAGGATCCTGCCCTTCTTCAATGACGATGGGAACGCGGGACTCGACAGCGCCGTAGCAGTAGCGGTCACAGACGACCTCGGCGCCGCAGCCCTCGATGAGCCTGGTGAAGTCGGGGTCGTCGTTCTCGGAACCGGCTAAGACGACCTTGCAGCGGAACGGCCACTTCTCGTCGGGCTCGCGTGTCTTCATCTCCTCGGCGGTCTCGCGCAGATACGGGAGAATGAGATACTTGGGACAGACCAGAGATACAAGCTGGATCACATGGAACTCATAGCCCGTGACGGTGGGATTTTCGAGCTTGCGGTACTCGCCGATCTCGTTGATGAGGCGGCAGACCTCGTTATGCTCCTCAACGGCTTTTAAGATGGCCTCATCGGAGGTATCGATGCCGAGATTTTTGCCGAGAGGTTCGAGGACGTGAGCGCGGAGCTGTTTTTTGTAGTGCTCATAGCTGTTCTCGGTGTTCTTGAAGGGGACATCGGTGAATTCGAGGAAGAACTTATCGTTCTTGATGATGTCCATATCCTCCACGGAATCGAGATGCTTGGGTTGGAGATGCTCCTGAAAACGGCAGGTGACGGTGCAGGTTTCGGTCGCCATCTGGGCGTCCAGAAAATTATAGCCACCTTCCAGCGCACGTTCCATAAGGGAACGCCCGTAGTGGCAGACACGGCCGGACATATAGTAGGTTGCAATATCGGGGGAGGTGCAGCCGGGTGCTCTCAGTCTGACAGAGAAGCAGCCGGGAAGGTCGAGAAGCACTTCAGGCATAAAGTAACAGGTATAGCCGACAGCGAACTTTCCTTCGTCCTTCGCTTTCCGGACAAGCTCGTTGTTGGCCTGCTGAAGCAGATTCTCAAAATAAATCAGGTGTTTGAGATCTTTCACAGATAACCCTCCAATTCGGACAGAATTCGCCCATATTCACGCTTCCTATTCTATCAAATTGTTATGGAATTGTCAATCTTTATCTAAACAAGAATATATAAATATTACATAAATCGGTAAGTGCATGAACCGGTTCTTTGACTTGAAAAGCGTTTTGTGGTAGAATACATATGACACCCATGAGGAAGCTTAAGATCTCTGATACTCATTTCTGATTAAAAATAGACATTTTTAATGCAGGGAACGGTGCTTTCATTCAATTAACGGACACGAAGGAGGCGGAGAATGGAAGAGAGAAACAGAATCTATCTGGCGATCGACCTCAAATCATTTTATGCCTCTGTGGAATGCGTGGAAAGAGGGCTTGATCCGCTCCGGACAAATCTTGTCGTCGCCGATAAAGCCCGCACGGAAAAAACCATCTGTCTTGCGGTGTCGCCTTCGCTGAAGGCTTACGGGATCCCGGGACGGGCCAGACTTTTTGAGGTGAATGAAAAGGTCAGAGAGATCAATGCCCGCCGCCTCCGTTCAAGCGGAAAACTCGGCTTTACGGGGGAGTCTGCCGATGCGGAGGAGCTGAAAAGAGATCCCACGCTGAAGCTTGATTTTATTGCCGCCGTCCCGCGTATGTCCTATTACATGGAGTACAGCGGAAAAATATACAATATTTATTTAAAGTATGTGGCGGCGGAGGATATACACGTCTATTCCATTGATGAGGTTTTCATGGATGTAACGGACTATCTTTCAACTACGGGGGACAGTGCCCGGGAGTTTGCCATGAAAATAATCCTTGACGTACTGAAAACGACGGGAATAACCGCCACGGCCGGCATAGGGACAAATCTGTACCTTTGCAAGATCGCAATGGATGTGGAGGCAAAGCATATCGAGCCGGATGAGAACGGCGTGAGGATCGCTTACCTCGACGAAACGGAATACCGAAGAAAAATGTGGGATCATCTGCCGCTCACCGACTTCTGGCGCGTTGGCAGCGGGACTGCCAAAACACTTGCCGAAAACGGACTCTATACCATGGGCGATATCGCGCGCTGCTCTCTGGGGAAAAGCAGTGAGCGCCACAATGAGGAGCTTCTCTACAGGCTCTTCGGAATAAACGCCGAGCTTCTCATCGATCACGCCTGGGGCTGGGAGAGCTGCACGATACGTGATATAAAGGCATACCGGCCGCAAAATAACAGCATCTGCTCCGGGCAGGTTTTGCAGGAACCCTACGAATACGAAAAGGCGCGTCTGATCGTGCGCGAAATGGCCGATATGCTTGCACTGGACCTGCTGGAGAAAAGACTCACTGCCGAGCAGCTTGTGCTCACGGTAGGCTATGATATCGAAAACATGAAAGACGCCGAGCGGGCAAAGACCTATAAGGGCGAGGTCAGAACGGATCGCTACGGCCGAAAGGTGCCGAAGTATGCAAACGGCAGTATCAATCTCAAAATGCCTACATCTTCCGCGAGACTGATCACAGAGGCAGCGGATGCGCTTTTTGAACGTATAGCGGACGCTGCGCTTCTGGTGAGAAGGATAAGTATCACGGCAAACCGCGTCTGTCCCGAAAAGAGCGCCGCTCCGGAAACGGCAAAGGAGGAACAGCTCGATCTCTTTACCGACTATGATGATCTCCGCGAAAAAGAAAAAAGAGAAAACGAAAAGCTGGAAAAGGAAAGACGGAGACAGGAAGCGGTGCTGGAAATAAAGAAGCGATACGGCAAAAATGCCATCCTCCGGGGGATGAACCTGCAGGAGGGCGCAACGGCCGCCAAACGCAACAGCCAGATCGGAGGACACAAGGCATGACGCATAGATATGACGATATGATCGATCTGCCGCGCCCGGTTTCCCTTACCCATGCGCCCATGCCGCAAAGAGAAAGAGCGGCACAGTTTTCGCCCTTTGCGGCGCTCACCGGATACGGTGAGATCATTCGGGAGACCGCCCGGGAGACAGAGAGAAAAAGGATCCCGGACGAACAGAGGAAAAGCGAACTGGACAGGTGCTTTTCCGTTTTGAAAAGCAGGGAAGGGAGCTCTCCGGAGGTGTGTGTTACTTTTTATATTCCGGATGAGAGAAAAAGAGGCGGCGAATATGTTACCGTCACAGCAAAAATACGCAAGGTAGACGACGTTAACGGAAAACTGCTGCTTTACGGAGGAAAAACGATCGAAATGAGCAATATATGGGAAATTGAGAGCGATGCTTTTGACGGTTTCGGGGGAGAAAAGGTTGAAACAAGTTTCAACTTTCCTTATTAAAAGCCGCTTTTCTCGCCGCTTGCGCGGCAACCGAAAAGCATGGCATATTATGGCCATTCCTTTTCATGGTCATTTTGTGCCTTGAAGTACTCTGAAAGGAATGGTCATAACAATGAATCATGTATTTGAAATAACCGATTTTTCCGCTCCGGAGCTCGACATATACGCAAGACTGACGGAAAACCAGCTCGTAAACAGAGCCAATCCCGAAAACGCCATGTTTGTCGCGGAGAGCCCGGTCGTAATAGAAAGAGCGCTGGATGCCGGCTGCGTTCCGGTTTCGTTTCTGATGGAGAAAAAGCACGTGGAGGGCAAGGGAAGAGGGCTTATCGACCGCTGCCCCGGGGTTCCGGTCTATGCCGCAGAGCTCGCGGTGCTGACGGAGCTAACGGGCTTTCATCTCACGCGGGGGATGCTCTGTGCCATGAGAAGACCAAAGCTGCCGACGGCTGAAAAAATCTGTGAGGGGGCTTCGCGCCTCGCCGTTCTTGAAAACGTGATGAACCCGACCAACATCGGCGCGATCTTCCGTTCGGCGGCGGCGCTGGGAATGGATGCGGTCCTGCTCACCGCGGAGGGGAGCGATCCGCTGTACAGGAGAGCCGTCAGAGTGAGTATGGGGACGGTTTTTCAGGTGCCGTGGACCTATCTGCCCTCTGACAGAGACTGGCAGGAGCTTCTGCACGGCATGGGGTTTAAAACCGCTGCAATGGCGCTGAGAGACGATTGCTGCAGTATAGCCGATGAACGCCTTAAGAATACGGAAAAGCTTGCTATCGTTCTCGGCACGGAGGGAGACGGACTTGCTTCCGACATCATAGCCCGCTGTGACTATACGGTAAAAATTCCGATGATGCACGGCGTGGATTCGCTCAATGTGGCGGCGGCCTCGGCAGTCGCGTTTTATCAGCTCGGAATGCTCGGCAAAACAGTTTAATAAACGATGATCGATCCGGCGCCTGTTCCTGCCGGATCGATCATCGTTTATTAAGAGAATGTCTCTTCGCCGACAGGCTTCGACATGGGAAGAAGAATATAATGATACCGTTTTACAGAGCCGAAGGTATGTCGGAGAACGTATGAGACATGACCTGCGGCAAATGCAGCGTCATGTTTTCCGCAAAGCTATGACGCCGTTTTTCTGTTGTTTAAAACATAATTGTATTTTGAAAAATATTCCCATATCGGCGAAAATTTCAGCAAATACGAAACATACCGCCCGGAAAAATTAAATTTATCGAAATGCAAACAAAATAGATACAAAAAGAAACAAAAAATACTTGCAAAATAAAAATATATGTGGTATTATGATACTCGTAATATGCGAGGTATTGTAAAATAAAAAATTATGTAAACAAAATTTAGAAATCAAGAGAATATGTGCACGATTTTATTGTAAACCATCACCGGACGCCACATGAAAAAAGTGCAAATTCAGAGCAAAATAGATACAAAATAGAAACACTTAGTAACATAAAAATGTAGAAATAATGCCGATAGTTTTCAGATTATGTTAACTCCAAAGGCTTTGTTAAGGAGAACGTGCTTATGAGATTTACGAAAAGCAGATCAAGAATCATTACTCTGCTTGCGCTGCTTACACTGGCGGGAGCCATGTTCCTGCCTGTCTCATCTCTTGCGCTGACAGGCGGATATATGTGCGGCTATGACGAAGAGCATACGCATACGGAAGACTGCTTTGAGAATGTGCTCATCTGCGGAAAAGAGGAACATTATCCGACCTGCGGCATCAAGGAGGAACACCTCCATGACCTGAGCTGCTGTCAGGAAGGCAGCGTGCTTTCCTGTGCCATGCCGGAACACGTACATAATCCGTACTGCTATGATGAATTCGGACAGCTTGTCTGTATCATGGAAGAGCATATACATAATGATTACTGCTATTCTACCGAACCGGTTCTCGTCTGCACCAAGCAGGAGCATATGCATTCCGAGGCCTGCCAGCCGCTGGATGAAAACGGCAATCCCGTTGAGATCCATGTACATACGTCCGCCTGCTGGCAGAGACAGTGCACCTGCGGCAAGAAGGAACATAAGCATGATCCTGTTTTGTGTATGTTCGCTTCCTTTGAAGGCGTTGAAAATCAGGTCATGTGGGAAAGTACGATCCCGTTTGAAAAGCTCGAAGGCGACTGGAACAGGGATGTGCTGACGGTTGCCGAATCCCAGATAGGCTATTATGAAAACTATAATAATGCCGTTCTGACCGAGGACGGGGTGACAAGACTCGGATATACAAGATACGGTCACTGGTTCGGATATCCTTACGGTGACTGGTGCGCCATGTTCGGTGCGTTCTGCCTGAACTATGCGGGAGTACCCAGGGACGCCGTACCCTACGCTGCGGGCGTCGAGACCTGGATGCAGCAGCTCGAAAAGCGCGATATGCTCGAAGATACCGTTTTCTATGAGCCTGAGCCGGGTGATCTTGTGTTTATTGCCGACGACGGAGAAAAACCGAATCATATGGGGATCGTTTATTCCTTTACCTCCGATAAATCGGATGCCTCCGCAAATGTTTCGAGCTATTCGGCAGCCTCCGGAAAGCTGCAGATCATACAGGGCAACAAAGATGACGCCGTGAAAATCGTTGAGATCGATCTGCCGCATTATTCGGTCGTGGGCTATGTGGATCTTGAGCGGGCAAAAGATCAGTGGCTCGGCGTTCACAGTACGCAGCTTCGCTGCGGAGACGATGTTGTTGAACTCAAATATCTGAGCAGCCGCGGCATTGACGGAATGGATAATTTCAGCTCCCGGAGATGCTTCTCCGGCTTGGATAACTATGAGGAAGCAAGAAAATATGCGGTCAGTTATATGAAAACGCTTAATGCCGATCCGGAAAAGCTGACAATTAAGCTTTATGAGATCTCGTGTGTGAAGAACGGGATAACGATCGATGCGCCTCTGCCGGACGAAGTGAAGTTTGTCAGCGGAGCTTCCGGCATTCCGATCCTCAAGGGTTTTGATGTGTCCGGGAAGACTTTTATAATGATCTGCAGATAATTGCGTATGGAACGGATAAATTCCGCGTCGGAAAACGGCGCGGAATTTTTTTGACGTATGAAAGAATATGTTAAGATAACGTAAACGGAACGAAAAAATCTTGCTTATGCTCTGCTTCGGGAGTATAATAACACAATATGATACCCGACAGAAATCAGCTTTTCACGGGAGAAATTATGAAAACAGCGGTAAAAAAATATTTTTCCTTTTTCCTCGCTCTGCTGCTTGTCAGTGCGGTGTGTTTTCTCTTTGCAGGGCGTAAGGAGGGACTTTTTATTGACGAGGTCTATACCTACGGCCTTTCCAACAGCTATTATGCCCCCTTTGCGGCAGACCTCAAAGACGGCGATCTGATCGATAAGGTCATTACCCGGCAGGAGCTTTTTGATTATCTCACCGTAAACGAAAGCGATAGATTCAGCGCCGCTTCCGTTTATTACAATCAGACGCGTGATGTACATCCGCCGCTTTATTATTGGCTTTTTAACTTCGCGTCGAGTCTGAACAGCGGACATTTCAGCTTCCGGACAGGACTCGTGCTTGATTTCATCCTGTATATTCTCACTCTTGCCGTACTGTATTTCCTTGTTTTGAAACTTTTCGGCAGCACGGACAATGCGGCGGCGGCGGTGCTGCTGTACGGTCTGAGCAGTATCGGGCTTTCAACCATGATCATGATCCGTATGTATGTTCTGCTGACGCTGGAAACGGTGTTGCTGGCGTATTATATCGTCTGTCTGATGCGCAGCGGGAAGAAACGGTATTTTCCGGCTGTGGCGGTAACGGTGTTTGCGGGGATGATGACGCAGTATTATTACGTCTTTTATGCCTTCTTTGTTTGCCTTGCTTTTGATATTTATCTTCTCGCAAAAAAGAGACGGCGGGACTTTTTCCTGTTTTCTCTGTCGGCTCTCTGCGGTGTTCTGTGTCTGATCCCGGCTTTCCCGGCATTTTTAAAGCAGCTTACGGCCGATGCTCTTGTCTCCGGCGGGAGTGCCGTGGACAATTTCAGGGATCTCGCTCAGTATACACAGAGGATCGATTTTTTCGCAAGAGAATCTGCACACAGAATGAAAGCGATCGTCTGTGTTTTCGGCATAGCCGCGTTGCTCTGCCTTGTTCTATGCCGGAAAATATATGCCACGCTTCATGAAAAAAAGATAAGCCTTGAAGCCCTTGTTCTGATCGTTCCGGCTTTTGCGGCTTTCCTTGCGGTCGCCATCGTCTCTCCGGTCACGGAGCTTCGCTACATTTATAATATCGTGCCCGTGTTTGCCGTTGCCGTCAGCTTTTTAGTGTATCTTGCGCAGCAGGGAGCGGGGGAATTCCGATACGCTTTCCCGGTGAAAAAGGCGGCTTTGCTGGCTGTGGCGGCGATCGCACTGTGGGAGGCCCGCTGCGTTCCGCCGGATTATCTCTTCGATGAGTACAGCGATTACGACCGGCTCCTTTCGGAACACAGATCGGCTCCGTGTGTCTATATAGATGATAATTTCAGCTCGCCTCTGACCTATGATATGCTTCAGCTCATGATCTTTGACGATGTTCTCGTGACCAACAACAGCTCGTCCGAGGCGATGCTCGACTATATCGGCACGTCCGGGGAAGCGGTGGTTTTCATTGATATCAGCAAGGACTGGGCCAGCGGCTATGACGCGGAGAAGGTGACAGGAGAGCTTGTGAAAAACACGGGGCTGACGCAGATAACTCCGCTTTACAGCAACGGCTTTTCGGATGTATATGTATTAAGCAGATAGACATTGGAGGAGAAAAAATGTTATCGGTTATTCTGCCTTCCTATAACGAGGAAAAAATGATCCTGATCGCCGCGGAGACCATCTCCGGCATACTGAAAAAGGAAAACATAGAGTATGAGCTGGTTTTTGTAAACGACGGATCAAAGGATGCGACATGGGAGAATATTGTCCGCGCCCACGAGAAGGATCCCCATGTGACAGGCGTGCATTTTTCCAGAAACTTCGGGAAAGAGGCCGCCATGTTCGCGGGACTGGAAAAAGCGGGAGGGGACTGCTGCGTGGTGATGGACTGCGACCTGCAGCATCCGCCGGAGAAGATCGTCGAGATGTACAGGCTCTGGGAGCAGGGCTATGAGGTCGTGGAAGGGATCAAGGAGGACAGAGGCGAGGAGAGCGGTTTCCACAAATTTGCCGCCAACAGCTTTTACTCTCTTATCAGCAAAGCCATAGGCATGGATATGTCTTCTTCCTCGGATTTTAAGCTGCTCGACAGAAAGGTCGTGGATACGCTCAATGCCATGCCCGAGAGAAATGTGTTCTTCCGCGCCCTGTCCTTCTGGGTAGGGTTTAAAAAGGCCACGGTGACCTACTGCGTGCGGGAGCGCACGGAGGGGGAGAGCAAGTGGTCCACCAAATCGCTTATAAAATACGCGATAACCAATATCGGATCTTTTTCTTCCGTCCCTCTGCATCTGATCACTGTGCTGGGCGTGACGATGCTCGTTATCGCCGTTGTGTTCGGCGTGATCTCTCTTGTTCAGAAGCTTACCGGACAGGCCGACGCGGGCTTTACCACGGTCATTCTGCTTTCTCTTTTTTCCAGCAGCGTTATCATGATAAGCCTCGGGATCATCGGTTATTATATTGCCCGTATCTATGAGGAGATCAAGGGCAGACCGCGCTATATCATCTCTGAAGTCATCGGAGGAAAGAAATGAAGAAGCTTGTCATTTCCATTCTTGAATTCTTGAAGAAGCACAGCAAAGAGGGCGGAAAACTTGAAGCCTTCTGGCAGTTCTGGATCGATAAGGCGGAGATCGTCGTTTATCTCATCGTCGGCGTGCTCACTACCGTTGTATCCTGGGCGGCAAAGTTTGCGTTCAACTTTATTTTCTATGCGGGAACCTCTCACCCGACGGCGATGCAGAATTTTGTCCTCAGCGCCGTCAACTGGACGGCCGGCGTTGTTTTCGCGTATCCGACAAACAGAGCTTGGGTCTTTGAAAGCAAAGATCCGAGGATCCTGCCGGAATGTGTTAAATTTGTGCTGTCGAGAGTTTCGACTCTTATTCTGGACATTGTGGTCATGCAGGTGCTCGGCGCTCTGGGGATGAATGTGTATATCGCCACTCTGATCTCCGCGGTCCTTGTCATTATCGGGAACTACGTGTTCAGTAAGCTGTTTGTTTTCAATAAAAAGTCCGGGGAGTAAGACGGGCATTTCGGAAGGGCAGATATATGCATCAGAAAAAGAAAAAACGCGGAGGCTCCGCTGCTTTATACATAGTGCTGACAGTCCTGCTTCTGCTCTGCGCGGCAGTGACGGTTTACTTTCTCTGGGAAAAAGCACCCGATGTTGCCGGAAGCAGGGCAGAAAAGACGACAGCCGCGGTGGAGGGCAGCTTTGCCGAAACCGTTCCTGCCCAGGCGCCGGAGGCCACGCCCGCCCCTACGCCGGAGCCTACACCGGAACCGATCCGGGAGATCGCTCCGACCACCGCAAGACAGGACGGCGTTTATACGATCCTGCTGGTAGGGGAGGATCAGAGCTCCGGCAATACCGATACGGTGCTGGTGGGAAAAATCGACACAAATGCTCATAAAATGGACTTTGTAAGCATCCCGAGAGACACACTGCTGAATATGGACGGCGATATCCGAAAAATAAACTGCGTCTACTATCAGGCGAGAGAAATGGGAATGAATGCGGCAAAGGAGCTGAAGGATAAGGTAACGGAACTGATCGGCTTCGAGGTGGACTGCTATGCGGTGATCGATCTTCAGGCGTTCATGGATGTGATCGACGCCGTCGGAGGGATCGACTATACGGTACGGCAGGAGGTCTGGATGGATGATGTGTGGCAGAATCTTTTCACCTATATTCCGCAGGGCGAGCAGCACCTTGACGGCTACCGTGCCATGTGCCTTGTACGTTACCGGGCAGGCTATGCCGATGCGGATCTCGGAAGAATAGAAATACAGCACGATTTTCTGAAAAGCGCCGCAAGGCAGATGATATCCCTCGGCAATATTCCGAACCTCCGAAAGGTCATCAATATTCTCAGCGAGAATATCGATACGAACCTCAGCGCCTCGAATATTGCTTATCTTGCACGTCAGGCGCTTATGTGCAAGGAGGAGGACATCAACTTCCATACGGTGCCGACCGCCGCAAAAACCCTCGGCGCGGGATACAGCTATGCCGTGATCCTCGTATACCAGTGGGTACCGATGATCAATGAATATCTCAACCCCTATCAGGAACCGATCACCATGAACCATATCAACGTCATGTACAGCGACTATTTCGGGATAAGCTGTACAGGCAGTGAAATACGCGGCGCGTGGTATTATGTGGGACTGGCCGAAGCGGAGATGCAGCAGGCGCTGCATCCATGGGGATAAAAAAGTCGATTGCAGGACAAGTGTTCCGCAATCGACTTTTTATTTTATAGAAGAATCAAACAACACCCTGAGCCATCATGGCATCGGCGACCTTGAGGAACCCGGCGACATTCGCGCCGACCATCAGGTCGCCCGGCTTGCCGCACTCGACGGAGGCGTCATAGCAGGCTTTGTAAATGTTTTTCATAATGCCGTGCAGCCTTTCATCGACCTCGTCAAAGCTCCAGCTCAGACGCAAGGAGTTCTGACTCATCTCGAGACCGGAGGTCGCAACGCCGCCGGCGTTGCTGGCCTTGCCGGGAGAGTAGAGCAGACAGTTGGACTTGACAACCTCAATGGCTTCGGGCGTGAGCGGCATATTCGCGCCCTCGAAGACCGCCATGCAGCCG
>JAZLGK010000141.1:0-5956 GCA_045616265.1 Candidatus Limivicinus sp.
TGCATAAGAGTAAAAGCAAGTTTATGATACCATCTATTTTTAATTTGTCAACTGGCTCAACCTGCTCCGGAACGATGGCTCTCATGCCCCGGACAGGTGGCTCAAATTACTCCGGACAGGCGGCTCCGCCGCACCGGAATATTCATCGTTGACCGTCGTTTTCGGTACGCCGCTGAGCTGCGACAGCCGGTACATGGTCATATTCCTCATATCTAACATAGTTCTGAGATTCATAGCATCACCTGTAATATAGTATACTCAACAGTATATCGGTTATCCGACCTATTGTCAATATGCTCAACATTTTAAAAAATCAGAGGACATTGCTCATGCAATGTCCTCAAATTTAGCTGTCTGCGGATTCCTTTGCTCTTTTCCTTGTTTCTTCCTCTTTTAATTTGTCAAAAATATATAACCCTACAATGGAAGCTCTTTCAACAAGTAAACCATATATATTTGCCATTGTCAATACATTATAATTTTGATGTATTTCCGCAAAAAACAGGTCTTTATAAACACTTGCTAAAAAGTCATCATCTCCAGGATTCCTGTCAATTCTTCCTAAATCAGAAAAATTAAAAATTGCTTTGTTCGAGAAATCAAAGAATTCACCGACAAAACCTTTATATTTTTTCAAATCTTCTTGAGGGAATTCTTGAAGTATCGACTGAAGTCCTACATTAAATGCCAAATTTTGTTTTAGGAAAAGTTCATCCATACCGTCGGAAATACAATCATGTTTAATAATTAATGGATCCGCCTTGATTACAGCACAGGTTAAAACAGCAGCTCGTTTGTATTTGTTGAGATGAACACTGGATGCATCTTCTTCGTTATAGTTTTTAAAATATAAGCTCTTTGTTGTTTCTTTTACGGATTCATAAGCTTTATAAACATCGTTTATGGCGGTTTCTTTAAAAGAACACAATTCATCTACTGACGTTAGGATGCCTTGCTTCAATATCTTCGTTGTTTTTAGCCATCCGTTAATAAAGCATTCTTTCCAAAAAATTTCAAATGTAGGATATTTCATTTATTTCGTTAAACCTAAATCATAAGATGAAAAAGAGTAAATTTTTGTCACTCTATCAAGAGACTGCCCATTGTTACTTATTCCAAATATTTGCCGCTTCTCAGGGTTGTCTGCAATTATCGCACGGATTTTTCGATATAGCTCAGTCTTTGAACGTGATATTTTTGAATCTTTAATACTAAGGAAAATATAAAAAGCAATAGTTATGAAGAAAATAATTGTAAAAAACACCAGTGCTTTCACAGCATCATTCCTCCCTCAATATAATATGCTTAAATCAAATTTAAGATGCTATCAATGAGAATATTATGCGCCGGTTTTCTCGGCAAAACTCTCCCGATTTCTTTTTATCCTTTCAGCCCAGACAAAAAAGAAAATTTCTCCTATTGACCAGATAATAACAATAATTTGCGCGATTTTTGTTAAATCACGTGCTTTAATATACATACCGGGTAAAACATCCTCATCAAGCGGTACATAAAAGCAATGTTTTGGCAATATAGTATTTACTTCTTTACTATTATTTGAGATAGAATCTGCGGTTTCCGCTTTTTGATCTAAGCTTGCAACCGTTTGAGTCTCAATAGGCTTTTCTTTAAACAAGTCATAATAAGCACCGTTCTTATTAGGCTCACAAAGCTCCAATTCGTTCCACTCAAATCTGTCTATCCAATACATACATCCTACTATTAACGAAGCCACATTAATAGAGAGGACAGCAAATCTAATCCAAAACCATATCTTTTCATCTGAAAACTCAATTATATTTGTCCAATCTGTATTAACAAGAACGAAAAGCAACAGTGTCAGAGGAATGTCTCTTCCAGCTTTTGAAAGAGACGCTCTAAATGAAAGATACCATACAATTGCTAGCACTACTTTAATTGCAATTGACAGACCTACTTAACCTCATTTGCTGCAACTACTTTTTTATTTTCTATATGTTCACCCACATTTTGCTCCCTGAAAAATGGATTGTTGCATATCAATCCTGATAATCTATAAAGTTTTGTATTTTGCTGTCGGGAGATAATTAGTTTATAGTAATAGGCATAGAGACATATCCATATGTCTCTATGCCAGTTAAATTAAAGCTGCTTCTGAGCGTTCACTTTCACGCCGGGACCCATGGTGGAAGCGGTGACGCAGGAGCGGATGTACTGACCTTTTGCGGTAGCGGGCTTTGCCTTGATGATGGCGCCGATGAGAGCTGCGTAGTTCTCAAACAGCTTCTCAGCACCGAAGCTGACCTTGCCGATGGGGCAGTGGATGATGTTGGTCTTGTCCAGACGGTACTCGACCTTACCGGCTTTGGCTTCCTTGATAGCCTGAGCGACGTTGGGATTAACGGTACCGGCTTTGGGAGAAGGCATCAAGCCCTTAGGACCGAGGACTTTACCGAGACGGCCGATAACACCCATCATCTTGGGGTGAGCAATAACGGTATCGAACTCAAACCAGTTCTCTTTCTGGATCTTCTCTACCAGCTCTGCGCCGCCTGCATAGTCGGCACCTGCTGCGATCGCTTCGTCAACAAGCTCCGGCATACAGAAGCAAAGAACGCGAACGGTCTTGCCGGTGCCGTTGGGGAGAACGATAGCGCCGCGAACCTGCTGGTCTGCGTGACGGCCGTCAACACCGAGCTTTACGTGCAGCTCGACGGTCTCGTCGAACTTGGCCTTGCTTGCGCTGCAAACAATACCGAGTGCCTCCATGGGATCATAGAGGACAGATTTATCTATGAGCTTTGAGCTCTCTTTATAATTTTTACCTCTAAACAATTTGTTTTCCTCCTAATAATGTGGTTAGTGCGGATGGATAAATCCTCCCACGTTTGAGACTTCCTTAGTCTCCGACGACAACGCCCATGGAGCGGCAGGTACCGGCTACCATGCTCATTGCAGCCTCGATGTCAGTGCAGTTCAGGTCGGGCAGCTTCTGCTCAGCGATCTTGCGGACATTTTCCTTGCTGATCGTGGCGACCTTGTCTCTCTGGGGAACACCGGAAGCGGTCTCGATGCCGCAGGCCTTCTTGATGAGCAGAGCGGCAGGAGGAGTCTTGGTGATGAAGGTGAAGGAACGGTCGGAGTACACGGTGATGACAACAGGGATCATCATGCCCATGTCACCCTTGGTGCGCTCATTGAAATCCTTGGTGAACTGGCCGATGTTTACGCCATACTGACCAAGTGCGGGACCAACGGGGGGAGCCGGAGTTGCCTTACCGGCAGGAATCTGGGATCTTGCGTATCCAACTACTTTCTGTGCCATTTACAGCACCTCTTTCTTATTATTCTTTAATAACTTCGACCTGATCGAGCTCCAGATCGATCGGAGTCTCTCTGCCGAACATGGAGACGACAACGCGAACCCTGTTCTTTTCGGGCTCAAGCTCGTCCACGACGCCGTTGAAGCCTGCAAGGGGTCCGTCATTAACTCTGACGGTATCGCCAAGCTCATAACTGACAACGATCTCTTTGTGTTCGACACCCAGATCATAGATTTCCTGTTCCGTCAGTGGGATCGCCTTGCCATCCGAACCGACAAAGCCTGTAGCACCGCGAACATTGTGTATCAGATGCCAGCTCTCGTCTGTGAGGATCATCTTCACAAGCACGTAGCCTGGGAACACCTTGCGTTCGACCTGCTTGGCCTCACCGGAGTCGGTATACTCGGTGACAGTTTCCAACGGAATGTTGACCTCTTTGATAAGGTCTGTCATTTTGCGGTTTTCGGCTGCTTTCATTACAGCCGCGGCTACCGCGTTTTCATAGCCGGAATAGGTATGGACTACATACCATTTTGCGTCTTCCGCCATGCTTAGTTACCCGACAGTGTCAGCAGAGCCTTGACGAGAAGCTGTCCTACTTCATCAAACGCCCACATGACTATTGCGGATGCAAACATCATGCCAAGTGCGACGAGCGTGTTCTTTGTGAAGGCTTTGGGTGTGGGCCAGATAACCTTCTTGAGCTCGCTCTTCATTTCACGAAACCATTTACCGACTCTCTTGAAGAAGCCGGGTTTAGCATCGTCTTTCTTGACAGCGGTGACTGCCTTTGCGGGGGCGGTGGTGACCTTCTTTTCTTCAGCCATTTTCACGCATCCTTTCAGACTTACTTGGTTTCTACATGCTTGGTGTGCTTTCTGCAGAAGGGGCAATATTTACTGCGTTCCAAACGAGCGGAAGTATTTTTTTTGTTCTTGATCGTATTGTAATTCCTCTGCTTGCATTCTTCGCATCTGAGTGTGATTTTTACTCTTGCGCCTGCAGCCATTTATTCGGCACCTCCTATTTTATTTACCCGTTTTTCAATAAGCGGGCATTGCCTCCCTGTATTGAGCAGATAATCTTTCTATACGGAAAAAAGCGCACAAAAAGAAACCTATCCGCTGACAGGTAAGATATAATATAGCACACTGTTGCCGGACGGTCAATATTTATTTTGCTTTTTTTATTGAAAACTGTCAGTTTTTTCGATGTTTTTCGTCTGTTCAGCCGTTATGTAAAGCTTGCGATAAATTTTACCTACGTTATTTTGCGGCGGGACGCACATAATGATATTTGCAATCGAAAAATTGCGTGAGAGGAAGAGAAGCATGAAAAGAAAAAAGATAAAAAATGTGCTGTCCGCTGTGGCAGGACTGATGATATGCGTATCACTGCTCCCTATGGCCTTTGCGCATGAGCTTATCGTGGGCGGCAGTGCTGTCGGGATACAGGTGAACACCCGCGGCGTGATGGTGGCAGGACTTACGGAGGTCGAGACCGACGACGGAGTGCGTAAGCCGGCCGAGGCCGCCGGTATACAGCCAGGTGATATTATCACCATGGTAAACGGGCAGCCGCTAAAAAAAGCCTCGCAGCTAATCGGAATAGCTTCATCGCTCAACGGCCGTCCCGCTCAGCTTACGGTACAGCGCCGCGGTACGACCATGATGCTCAATATCCAGCCTATGAAATCGTCTTCCGGACAGTGGATGATGGGTATGTGGCTTCGGGACAGCATTTCGGGAGTGGGTACAGTGACCTTCTGCGATCCGGAAAGCGGTATCTACGGAGCGCTCGGACACAGCATTACCGATACCGAGAGCGGAGCGAAGGTCGAAATCGACAGCGGAAATATCAGCGCCGCGGAAATAGTAAGTGTTGTGAAAGGTACTCCCGGTACGCCGGGTGAGCTCAACGGCTGCGCGGATGTGGGCAACATACTCGGCAGTATCGACAGCAACACGGAGCACGGGATCTACGGAAAAGCCTCCGCGCCCTTAGGAGAGCTTACGCTGGAAACCGGGCTGATCACCACAGGCCCCGCCTCCATACTCTGTACCGTCGGCGGAGGTAAAGCAAGAGATTATTCCGTGGAAATAAACCGCATATATAAGGACGAAGCAGGAGAGCACGTGATGCTGACTGTTACCGATGGCGATCTTTTAGCCAGTACCGGCGGGATCGTGCAGGGTATGTCCGGAAGTCCCATCATTCAGGACGGTCGGCTTGTCGGCGCTGTCACCCATGTGTGTGCACGTTTAATGAAGCCCACAAAGAAGTTCCCCCCAAATGTTATAAAAAACTGTCAAATAGATGTAATATTCCAGGATTCTGAAAAATCTTCTACATAGTGTTTCCTCACACTGTCAAAACGATAAATCGGAAAAAGTGTCTTTGGTATGATCCATGATATTCTTCATGGCATATCAAAGACACTTTCTATTTGGGAAAGCATGGCTTCTCTTTCCTCTGAACAACTAATGCCAGCGGGAGATGGAGAGACAACCGTCACCATCTGTCATCCAACAGGAAATCCGCTATGTGAACGATAT
Organism: Candidatus Limivicinus sp.; assembly: GCA_045616265.1. Taxonomy (GTDB): domain Bacteria; phylum Bacillota; class Clostridia; order Oscillospirales; family Oscillospiraceae; genus Limivicinus. The sequence goes on from JAZLGK010000141.1 coordinate 5,858, forward strand.
GAACCCCTCTCTCGTTTCCAAAGGCCATTTCGTCCATGGTGACAACATATTTCGGATAGTTGTCATCTATTTCCAGCAGATTATCTATTTCACGTTCGG